>CAZPSL010000027.1:0-3036 GCA_964589145.1 uncultured Anaerolineales bacterium | reverse complement strand
GAGCAGGATACACGGTATCGGCATCTGTTTCTTCAGGGAAAGGGGTTGCTTCCGGGTACGGGGTTGGTTCATCGGTAGGGGAGACACGCTCCGTTGGGGCTGGAGGAAGTTTCTCGGCGGGCGCGCAAGCGGCGAGGATCAACGCGCCGCCCAGCAGAACGGCGATGAGTAAAAGCAGACGAGTACGCATGGGGTGCTCCTTGGTTGAAGGTTGCGGTTTGAAATTTACAGGTTGAGAGACCCGTAACCTTAAAACGTCATCACGATTGCAACTGTTCCCACTCTTCCAGCAGGGCGTTGAGTTCACTGTCGGCGGCGGTGTAGGCTTCCCCTAATCGCCGCAGTTCGTCCGGGTCGGCGGGAGGAGCGGCGAGGGCGGCGCCCAGTTCGGCGAGACGGGCTTCGAGGGCGGTGATGCGGTCTTCCACTTCGGCGAGACGGGCCGCGCGGCGGCGGGCTTCCGCCTGGGCGCGGTTTTTGGCGGCACGCGCCTCCCGGAACCGGCTGGCGCTGCGGGAACGGTCGCCCTCGCGGTTCACGTCTGCGACTCGCCGGGATTCCTGAAAGGCGCGGTATTCGCTGTACGTCCCCAGGAAAACTTCAAGCCGCGATTCCGCCTTGTCAATCTCCCAAATCTGGGTGGCGAGGGCGTCAATCAGATAGCGGTCGTGCGAGACGAGGATGATCGTGCCGTCGAAATCGGCCAGCACGTTTTGCAGCACCTCCTGCGCGGGGATGTCGAGATGGTTGGTCGGCTCGTCGAGCAGCAGGAGGTTGGCGCTGCTGAGGGCGAGTTTGGCAAGCGCCAGCCGCCCGCGCTCGCCGCCGGAGAGAACGCGCACCGGCTTGAACACCTCGTCGCCGGTGAACAGGTAGCGCGCCAGGTAAGCGCGGATTTCGCCGAGGCGCATGTTGGGGGCGACGGCTTCGATTTCCGCGGCCAGCGTGCGGTCGGGCCGGAGGTCTTCGTGCGCCTGAGCGAAGTAGCCGATGTCGAGAGAGGCGCCCAGCGTGACCCGGCCCGTGAGGGGTTCGTGCTGCCCGAGAATGGTACGCAGGAAGGTGGTTTTGCCCGCGCCATTCGGCCCGATGAGCGCGGCGCACTCCCGGCGGCGCAGTTCCATATCGGGGACGGCGAAGAGCGGGTTGCCGGGGTAGCCGACGGTCAGGTTTTGGGTGCGCAGGATGATGTTGCCGCTGCGCTTGCGGGGGCGCAGGCGCAGTTTGAGGTGCTGGTACCCGCCGTCGGGGGCGCGCAGGGTGCGGATGGCGGCGTGCGCCTGCTCCACGGAGAGGATGCTGCGGGTGGTGGTGACTTCGGTGCTGATTTCGCTCCAGGTTTTGCCCGCCATTCCATCCAGCCCGATCTGCTGGATGGCTTGCAGGCGGCGGCTGAGCCGCTTGAGCCGCCCGCGCGCCTGTGCGACGTTCTGCCCGGCGATATTGCGCTTGATGTAGGCCAGTTCCTTTTCCAGGCGTTCCTTTTCGGCGGCGAAGGTTTTGCGGCGCAGTTCCCAGCGTTCCTGCCGCTGCCGGACGTAGTGGCTGTAGTTACCGCGGTAGGTTTCGATGCCGCCCTCCCGCATCTCCCACACCCGGTTGCAGACCTTGTCCAGGAAGTAGCGGTCGTGCGAGACGATGAGCGCGGCGCCCTCCCAGTTTTTGATGTAGTTTTCCAGCCATTCCACGGCCTGGATGTCGAGATGGTTGGTCGGCTCGTCGAGGATCAGGAGTTGGGGCTTTTCCAGCAGCAGGCGGGCGAGTTGGGCGCGCGTCCGCTGCCCGCCGGAGAGGTGCGCCAGCGGCATGTGGAACTCGCGTTCGGCAAAGCCCAGGCCGGTGAGCACCTGGCGGATTTCGGTTTCGTAGGTGTAGCCCCCGGCGTGCTCGAAGCGCGCCTGCAATTTTCCGTAGCGTTCCAGGGCGGCCTGCGCCCGCGCCGGGTCGGGGTCGGAGAGGGTGTGACTGAGTTCGGTGAGTTCCGCTTCCTGGGCGCGCAGATCGGCAAAAGGGAGCAGACACTCTTCCCAAAGCGTGCGCTCGGATTCAAAAACGGATTCCTGCGGCAGGTAACCAATGGTCAGCCCGCGGGCACGGTGGACTTCCCCCGCAGAGGGCGGCTCCTCCCCGGCGATAATCCGCAGCAGGGTGGTTTTGCCGATCCCGTTTGGCCCCACCAGCGCGGTGCGCGCCCCGTGCGGGATGCTCAGCGACAGCCCGGCGAAGAGGTCTACGGGATCGTAGGATTTTCCAAGGCGGTGGGTGGTGAGGAGGGACATGGAGGGCGAGGAGGGTGGAGGGTGAAGCGTGGAGGGTGTAGAAGGTCGAAAGTTGCAGGTTAGACAACCTTCAACCTTCAACCTTCAACTTTCAACTGCAACCCGCAATCTCCAACCGCGGCAATCAAATGAAAGTGCAACTGGGGAACCTCCTGGTACGCTCCGCCGTTAACGAGCAGACGGCAGCCGCGCTCAGCAAGGCCGAGTTCCGCAGCGATTTTATGCGCCGTGCGCAGCGCGTCCAGGAGAAAAACGTCATCGGCAGGCGTGAGCGCGTCCAAAGTGGTGATGGCTTTCTTCGGCACCAGCAGGATATGCACCGGGTACAACGGACGCGGATGCCAAAACGCCAGCAAGGTGTCGGTTTCGCAGACGCGGCGAACAGGCAGGGCAAAACTCAGGTGAGCGAATGCCCAGCCGGTGAGCCAACTTCCGAGCCGCGAACGGGCAAGAGAGAGAAGCATAACGGATGGCAGATGGCGAATGATAAATGTCAATCGCGTCGGGCGGAGGGCGCAGCCTACACTGACCACTGACCATTTTACCCCAAGACATCCGTTTATCCGCTCCCTGTCCGTTGTTGGGTGTACGCAAATGTTATAGAAATTCCTGTGTTTTTCCCTCGCCCCGCACACAAGACTGGCAGTCCTGCCAGGACTGCCAGTCTTCATTTGGCGAACAGGACAGGCACCGAACACCCCGCCCCGCCGGGGGAAGGGCAGCCACATTGAACTGCTTTTTTGCCCCCTACCCTGCC
>CAZPSL010000026.1:0-7915 GCA_964589145.1 uncultured Anaerolineales bacterium | reverse complement strand
AATCGGGCAGCCACGTGTCTCTGTCCTGCTCCCGGCAGGGCGGGGTGTTCGGTGCCTGTCCTGTTCGCCAAATGAAGACTGGCAGTCCTGCCAGGACTGCCAGTCTTGTGTGCGGGGCGAGGGAAACACATAGGAATTTCTACAACATTTGCCTGCACCCATTGGCAGAGGAGGCAGGCAAATGTTGTAGAACGACGGTGTTCCCCCCACCCAACCCTCCCCCCGCCCTCACCCCTGCCCCCTCTCCTTTCGGGAGAGGGGAACCAAAGCGGAAATTTTTGGGAGGGCAGGGGAGGGGGGAAGGAAGCAGTTCCCATAGACTGCCTAATTTCCACATCTTCTGCCAAGGGTACAGGCAGAAGATTAGAAGCGGCTCAAAGACAGGATGAGAACCAGTTGCAAGATGATAACAATCTCGTTGCACACTGGAAAACTGGATAAGTTATCCCTGTAGAACGTGACAAAAGGGACTACTCCCGAATCCAAATTTGTGCCATGATTGGTTTACCCTGCAACCTCCGGGGTGGCGTTACGTTTGAAAAGAACGAGTGTTAGTTAAAACGCAGGAACACAGCCTCGTCTGCACTTTGTTTCAGGGGGTGTCGCCCGGAAAAATCCAGTGCTTTCATCGCACATAATTCAAAACTGCAAGGTAAAAAAAGGAGAGACCCTATGAGCAAAATCACGAGAGAAGATGCCCTGGAATACCATCAGTTGGATGGCAAGCCGGGCAAAGTTTCGATTTTACCGACCAAGCCGCTGGGGACTCAGCGCGACCTGGGGCTGGCCTACTCCCCCGGAGTGGCGTTCCCCGTCCTGGAAATCGCCGAACATCCCGAAACCGCTTACGATTACACGTCCAAGGGCAATCTGGTCGCGGTGGTTTCCAACGGGACGGCGATTTTGGGGCTGGGCGACCGCGGCGCGCTGGCATCCAAGCCGGTGATGGAGGGCAAAGGCGTGCTCTTCAAGGTCTTCGCGGATATTGACGTTTTCGATATCGAGGTGGATTCCCACGACCCGGATGAGATCATCCAGGTGGTGCGGGCGCTTGCCCCCACCTTTGGCGGCATCAACCTGGAAGACATCAAAGCCCCGGAGTGCTTCTACATCGAGGAAACCCTCAAGGGAATGCTGGACATCCCCGTTTTCCACGATGACCAGCATGGCACAGCGATCATCTCCAGCGCGGGGCTGCTCAACGCCCTGGAAGTTGTCGGCAAGAAGATTGACGAGATCAAGGTGGTCGTCAACGGGGCGGGCGCCTCGGCGATTTCCTGCGCGAACCTCGCCATCCGGCTGGGCGTGCGCAAGGAAAATGTGATCATGCTCGATTCGCGCGGCGTGCTGCACACCGAGCGCACCGGCCTGAACAAATACAAGCAGCAATTCGTCATCGAGACCGACGCACGCACGCTGGAAGATGCCATCCGCGGCGCAGATGTGTTCTACGGGCTTTCTGTGGCGGATGTCCTCACCCCGGAGATGGTCAAGACGATGGCGGAACGCCCGATCATCTTTGCGATGGCAAACCCCGACCCGGAAATCAAATACGAACTGGCGAAGGAAGCCCGCCCCGATGCCATCGTCGCCACCGGACGCTCCGATTACCCCAACCAGGTCAACAACGTCCTGGGGTTCCCCTTCATCTTCCGCGGCGCGCTGGATGTGCGTGCCCGCGCCATCAACGAGGAGATGAAAGTCGCTGCCGCCTACGCCCTCGCCGATCTCACCAAAGAAGACGTCCCCGACAGCGTGCTGCGCGCCTACGGTGTGGACAGCCTCAAACTCGGCCCCGACTACATCATCCCCAAACCGTTCGACCCGCGCGTCATGCTCTGGGTCTCCCCCGCGGTCGCCAAAGCCGCAATGGAAACCGGCGTTGCCCGCAAGAACATTGACATTGACAAGTACCGCGAGCAACTGGCTTACCGTCAGGGTCAGGGGCAGCAGGTGCGCTACTACATCATGCACCAGGCGCAATCGGCGCACCCCAACAAGCGCATCGCCTTTGGAGAAGGGGAAGAAATTCAAATCATCCGCGCCGCCTACCAGGTAGAACGCGAAGACATTGCCAACCCCATTCTCCTTGGCAACCCGGACACCATCCACGCCCGCATCGAGACCCTTGGGCTGGAGTTCTCCCCGCAGATTGTCAACCCGCGGGGCTTTTCGCAGGAGGAGGCTTACACCGATGCCTATTTTGAACTCCGCCAGCGCAAGGGAGTCACCCGCGAGCGGGCCCGCCGACTGCTGGAAGACCCGCAAGTCCTGGGGCCGATGATGGTCAAAATGGGCGATGCGGATGCCTTCATCTCCGGCGTCGTCCACGATTACCCGGAAGTCATCCGTCCCGCGCTGGAAATCCACCACACCCACCCGGACACCAATCGGGTTGCCGGCGTTTACATCATCATCGTCAACAAAAAGACCTACATCTTCACCGACGCCACTGTGAACATCGAAACCACCGCTGAAGATCTGGCCGAAATCGCCTGTCTGGCGGCAAACTTCGCCAAGCGGCTCGGGCTGGACCCGCGGGTTGCCATGCTCTCCTTCTCCAACTTCGGGAGCACGCGGCATCCGCTCTCCGAAAAAGTTCGCAAAGCAGTGAAGATTGTCAAAGCCCGGGTGCCGAACCTGCCCATTGACGGCGAAATGCAGGTGGATACCGCTGTGGTCCCCGAAATTATCGAGAATCGGTACCCCTTCAGTCAGGTCAAGGATGCCAACGTGCTGGTTTTCCCATCGCTGGAAGCCGCCAATATTGGCTACAAACTGCTGGAGCGGCTGGGCGGGGCAACCACCATCGGGCCGATCCTGCTCGGCACAGGTGCTCCCATCCACGTATTGCAGCGCGGCGCCGACGTGCGCGACATTGTCAACATCGCCGCCGTTGCTGTGATGGACTCCATCAACCGTTTTGCCAACGGGCACTTCTGCGGCGGCGAGCAGTAACCCTGAGCCGCGTGCTGTACCCGCTTTTCCATCCCCCCTTCCCGGCAAGAAGGGGGGATTTTTCATCGTTGTCACCGTTTGCATCCTGCTCCCCCCGCAGCATTCCGCTTTCAACTTTCCACCGCTCTATGGTAGGATTGAGCGAAACTGCAACCGGAGGAAACCCCTTGCCCGAACCCACCCGAATCTGCTTTGTCTGCCTGGGGAACATCGTCCGCAGCCCGCTGGCAGAGGCGATGTTCCGTCACCTTGCTGAAGAACGCGGCCTTGGCGGCCGTTACGAGGTCGACTCCGCTGGCACAAGCAGTTGGCACGTCGGCGAGCGCCCCGATCGGCGGATGCGGAAGGTCGCCGCGCGGCACGGCTTCCAGTACGATCACCGCGCCCGCCAGTTTCAGCGGAGCGACTTCGACCGCTTCGACTGGATCATCGCCATGGACCGTCAAAACCGCGCCGACCTGCGCCGTCTGGCGCGCAGCCCTGAAGACGAGGCGAAAATCCGTCTCCTGCGAGAGTTTGACCCGCTCGGCAGCCCCGATGCCCCCGTCCCCGACCCGTACTACGGCGGCATTGACGGCTTCGAGGAAGTGTACGCCATCGTCGAGCGTTCCTGCCGCGGCCTGCTCGACGCGCTGGAGAGCGGTGAAATAAGTGGCAGGTAGGCAGGTAGGCAATCAGGTGATTGGGTAATCAGGTAATTGGGAATTGAGATGACCAGGCTCCTGATACCCTAATCCCTGATCCCTGATCCCTGATACCTGATACCCAATCCCCAATCCCCAATTCCCAATTACCCAATCCCCACCCCCCCATGCTCCCTTCCCCCGTTCTGGACTACCTGACCGAAAACGGACATGGCGCCGTGGTGCGGACGCGCCCGGTGGGCGGCGGCTGCATCAGCAACGGGCAGGTACTCGAAACCGAAAGCGGCGCCACCTTCTTCCTGAAGACCAACGCCAGCCTCCCGGCGGATGCCTTCACCCGCGAGGCCGAGGGCTTGCAGGCGCTCGCCGTCCCTGACGGGCCGCGCGTCCCGCGGGTGTTCCGCTACGGGGCGGATTTCATCCTGCTGGAAGACCTCGCCCCCGCGCCCCGCGCCCGCGGCTACTGGCCTGAGTTCGGGCGCAAACTGGCCGCCCTGCACAACCACACCGCCCCGCGCTTCGGCTTTGAGCACAACAACTACATCGGCAGCACTCCGCAGGTCAACCCCTGGACGGAGGACGGCTACGAATTTTTCGCCGAGCACCGCCTGCGCTACCAGGGCGAACTGGCGCACCGCCGGGGGCTGCTCTCCACCGCCGACCTGCGCGCCCTGGACCACCTGATCGCCCGCCTGCCCGACCTTGTTCCCCCGCAGGCTGCCTCCCTGCTTCACGGCGACCTGTGGAGCGGCAACGCCATCACCGATTGCGAGGGCGCGCCCGCCATCATTGACCCCGCCGCGCACTACGGCTGGGCCGAAGCCGAACTGGCGATGACCGCCCTTTTCGGCGCGTTCCCCGCCGCGTTCTACCGCGCCTACGAGGAAATCCGTCCCCTGGAACCCGGCTACCCCGCCCGCTACCCGATTTACAACCTCTACCATCTGCTCAACCATCTCAACATCTTCGGGCGCGGCTACCTGGGGCAGGTGCAGAGCATCTTGCGGCGGTACGCCTGACGCTTCAATTATCAATTATTGATAATCCATCCTTCAAGCCCCATGCCTGCCATCACCCCCATCCCCGTCCGTGACCTGCTGCCCTTCGCCGAGCGCGTCATCAGTGCGGCGCAGCCGGGGCAGTTCATCCCCATCACCATGCAGCGGGCGCGGGCGCACGCGCACAACCCCTACGCCGCCAAAGACGACATCGCCCTGCTGGTGGCAACGGACGACGACGGCGAAATCGTGGGCTATTTTGGCATTCTGCCGCTTTTGCTGCGCGACGGCGGCGATTACCACAAAGTCCACTGGTTCACCACCTGGAACGTCTCCGCCAAGGTGCGCGGCCAGGGCGTGGGCAGCCAACTGATGCAGGCCGCTCTCGACCTGGGGCAGGACTACCTGATCGTCGGCAGCGTGTACGCCCGCCGGGTGTGCCGCAAATTCGGGTTCGCCGAGCGCACGCTGGATTACTTCTGGCTGGACCGCACGGGGATGAGCAGTCTCAACCCGCTGGTGTGGGGACGCCGCGCCTACCGCAAATCGCTGCACCTTGCCGGAATCAAAAAAGGGGTGGAGATTCACACCCCTTTGACGGAATCCTTCGCAAAACGGATGTCGCCGCTCGCCCGCGGGTGGTTCGCTCCCCGTCTGGAGCGCATCGAATCGGAACTCGCGGCGGGATTCCGCTTCCAGGAGGTCTCCCAAATCCGCGGGGAACCGCCGACCCCCGCCCACCGCCCGCAGGTGGAACTGCACCGCGGCGTGGAGGCGGTCAACTGGATGCTGGCGTATCCCTGGGTGGTGGCGCGCGGCCAGTCGGTCACCGAGGGGATGGATTACTACTTCAGCGACAGCCGCCCGCTCTACCGTCAGATTGCGGTGGAGATTTTTGACCGGGCGAATGCCTGCCTGGGTTTTGCGGTGTTTTCCGTGACCAGCAAGGGCGGCGGCGTGTTCGTGCAAACCCGCGATTTCCGCCTGACAGAGCGGGCGCACGAGCGGGCGGTGCTGGCGCTGGCGCTGCGCTACGCCCGCGAGCACGACGCTGATACCATCGAACTCCCCGCCGAAATTGCCGCTTACCTGCCCCCGAAACTGGCGCGTCCCCTGCTCCAGCGCAAGACGCGCACCTACCAGGCGCACCCCAAAAGCGGCGACAGCCCCCTGGCGCGCCTGTGGCCTGAAATCACGCTCCACCTGTACGACGGCGATATGGCGTTTTCCTAGAGTTGAAAGTTGCAAGTTGAAAGTTGCAGGTTTGGAAACCTTCAACCTGCAACTTTCAACCTATAACCTGCAACCATCACATGCCTCTCTCCTCCACCCTCCACCGCTTTGCTGAGTACATCCCGGCGGGGCTGCTCCCCCGTCTGGTGCGCCGCGGCCGGATCGCCGTGTTCTACCACGCCGTCTCGGATGCGCCGATGCCGCACGTCCGCAACCTGTATCCCATCGTGCCGGTGGATGCCTTCGAGGACGCGCTGCGCTACCTGAAGGCGAATTACAACCTCATCACCTACGAGCAGTTGCACGCCCATATCCTCGAGGGCGCGCCGCTGCCGCCGCGGGCGGTGCATCTCTCCTTCGATGACGGTTACGCCGAGTGCTTCAGCGTGGTGCGCCCCATCCTGAAAAAGCACGACATCCCCTGCACCTTCTTCCTGGTCACCGGCCTGCTCGATAACCGCCGCCTGTTCTACCGCAACAAGCAGTCCCTGTGCCTGGAACGTCTCACCGCCCCCGATTTTGACCCCGCGGCGCTCTCCGCCATCCGCCATTCGCTCTCCACCCTCCACGCTCCTCCCTCCACCCTCCACGACTTCCTCCCCTGGTTCACCGCCCTGCGCCTGCCCGATGAACCGGTCATTGATGCGGTTTGCGAAGCCCTGGGCGTGGACTGGCAAGCCTTTCTCGCCGAAAACCGGCCTTACCTGACCACCGGGCAGGTGCGTCAGATGCGGGCGGAGGGGTTCACCATCGGGGCGCACACCGTCACCCACCGCAAGTTGATGGATCTGCCGCGGGCGGAGATCGAAACCGAAATCGCGGAATCCTGCCGCATTGTGGGGGAGATCACCGGCGACGGGGTGGTGCCGTTCTCGTTCCCGCACTCCGCCTGGGGGCTGGACCGCGCCCATCTGGCCGAAATCCGCCGCCGGCACCCCTCCATCGGGCTGCTGTTTGACACCAAGGGCCTGCGGCGGGATGTGCCCTTCATCGTCAACCGCATCTGGGCGGAACGCCCGCTCCAGGCGGGTGAACTCGCCCCGCTGCCGGAGATCATCACCCGCGCCTACCGCGATGCCTGGGCGGAGGGCGTGCTGGCGGCGGGCAGGAAGGCGCGGCGGAAGCGCACACCCGAAAAATAACTTCGTGAAGTTCGGCTCGGCAGCGGTCAGAAGCAGGCGGCGCGGCCCGAATTTTGGAGCCCGTCTTGCAACGCAGTTTTACTGAGATGCAGGGAAACCGCTGCCCTCTTCTGTCCTGTCCCGCTCCCGGCGGGGTGTTTGGTGCTTGTTCTGTTCGCGAGATGAAGACTGGCAGTCCTGACAGGACTGCCAGTCTTGTGTGCGGGGCGAGGGAAACGCATAAGAATTTCTACTGCAATTGCCATGTCCCCGCGTCTGGGGTGCAAGCAAAAGATGTAGAACGACGGTGTTTCCCCCTACCCTGCCCTCCCCCCGCCGGGGGGAGGGTTGGGTGGGGGGGAAAGGAAGCAGAGCCCATACGACTGCCCAATTTCTACTGCAATTGCCATGTCCCCGCGTCTGAGTCATCTACCAACTTGGCGACATATCCTTTATAATTGATGCCAGTTCGTGATGATGGATCGCGGACAACCAGGGCATGACAAATCACATGTTCTGAACTTCGGTCTTTTTCCCTCCTTGGCGGTTCCCGTATCCCTGCACGCCCTTTTTCGAGGAGAACGGGCATCAAAACAGGAACGTTCGGGAGTGCGGTGCAGGTTCTCTAAAAAAACATTTTGGCAATGAGTACGCTGACTGGTCGCTTGGATCATCTGGAAACACAGTTGCAGATTTTTATTGAGAGGCGTTTAGCGCGTCTTTCCCCTCTGGGCGGCGGGCCGAACAACTTTGCCCGCCGCCTGGTATCAGCGATGCGAGCCGGTGCGGTTTCTGCGGGGGATGGCATTTTGCTGGCGCCGGATCGTTTTACGGTAATGCTGCATCCTTCTCAGGTTTCTGTAACCGATACCGACCGGGAAACGTTGGCCGAACTGGGAAACTTGCTTCAGGAGATTGGCAAGGTTGCCCGGCTGCACTTCCGCCAGCCGCCAGTAGTGGA
>CAZPSL010000025.1:0-8534 GCA_964589145.1 uncultured Anaerolineales bacterium | reverse complement strand
TGTGTGTGCGGCGCACTTTGTGCGCCGCACACACAACTGACCATACACCCCTCCCCCAAATTTCCGCTTTGTTTCCCCTCTCCCTGTGGGAGAGGGGTTAGGGGTGAGGGTAGGGGAGGGGCTGGGGGTGGGGGCACACTCGCCAAGGCAATGCTAAATTACTCAATTTCTACATCTTTTGCCTGCACTCCCAGGCAACGGCAAACTTGACAGGCTTATGCGCATGGGTTAGCATAGCGCAGCCAGATTGCAGGCATACAATCTGGCTGTAATTACATCCGCAAGAAAGCAGGACGAAAAATCAATGGCGCACAATCAAGATCCTAACGACCCCATCACGCTTACCGACCGCCTGCGTGTTTTCGGGAAAGACATTCTGGAACCGATTGCCAGTGTCCTCAACAAAATTGGACTAACCCCCAATACGATGACCATCCTGGGGCTGGCGGGAAACACAATCGGCGCATATTTTCTCTGGCACGGGGAAATGCTGATTGGCGGTCTGATCATCCTCGTAATGGGACCGATTGATGCTCTGGACGGGACGATGGCGCGGCTGCGCGGCGAACCCAGCAAGTTTGGTGCTTTCGTGGATTCGGTCACTGACCGCTACTCGGAACTGGTGATTTTCCTGGGGCTGCTTCTGTACTATAACAGTCTGGATACCCCCAACGCCTGGATTCACATCCTGGGGGTGTACCTGGCGGCGGCAGGGTCGGTGCTGGTTTCGTACATTCGGGCACGGGCACAATCGCTGGGGTATGAAGCAAAAGTCGGTATTTTGACGCGTGTCGAACGCTACGCAGTGCTGGCCCCCTCGCTGATTTTCAATATCCCCTGGGTTGGCATCTGGATCATTGCTGTTTTGGCGAACATCACCGCTTTGCAACGCATTTTCCACGTCCGCAAACTGGTGCGGGCAGAAATTGCAGCCCAAAACAAAGAGCAGGAGTAAACCACCATGCCCAATGGATTCTGGCTCGGCCCGCTGTATGTGCGTTTTTACGGCATTGTGATCATGCTGGGGGTGCTGGCGGCTGCCTGGCTTGCCACCAAGGAGGCCAAACGCCGCGGGGAAAATCCCGAAGTGGTTTGGGACGGGATGGTTTGGGTTATTGTCTTCGGGCTGATTGGTGCCCGCCTGTGGCATATCCTGACCCCGACTCCCACCGATGTCGCCGCAGGGCTGACCACCCGGTATTACCTGACTCACCCCCTGGCAGCGGTCAATATCCGGGCCGGGGGCCTCGGCATTCCCGGAGCAATCATCGCTGGCGGGTTGACCATCTTCATCTACATCCGCAGAAGAAATCTCAACGTTTGGACGTGGCTGGATATCGTTGTTCCCGGTGTGGCCCTGGCGCAGGCTATCGGACGTTTGGGCAATTTCTTCAACCAGGAACTTTACGGGCCGCCCACCGACCTGCCCTGGGGCATCCCCATTGACCCACAATACCGCCTGCCCGGTTACGAGCAGTATACCCATTTTCACCCGCTGTTCCTGTACGAGATGATCTGGAACTTGATGAATATGGGGGTTTTGCTCTTTGTCGGGCGCAGGTATGAAGATAAACTCATTCCCGGTGATATCGCCTGGATGTACCTGGGAATCTACGCCTTCGGGCGCTTCCTGCTGGAATTCATCCGCCTCGATTCTGCCGAGATTGTCGGGCTGAAGACCAACCAGACCATCATGCTGGTTGTTGCTGTTGTTTCGGCAGCAGCGATTCTCTGGCGGCACTGGCAGGCAAAGAAAAACTGACCAGGCTGTCTTGTTCCCATCTTCCACAGGGGGATCGGCGTAAAGGGAAAAGTATTCGGGATTTTCGCACCAAGCGCTGACCTGGGGGTTTTGTGCGTGCTTCACACGCACAAAACCCCCTTTTTGCCTGCACCCCCCAGTTCGCCATTGATTGCCATTTCCCCGGATTGTGCTAGAATCGAAACAGAAACCTTCAAACCCGCAACTTGCCCTCTGTACCCCAAAATGGACATCCGCCCTTCCCCCATCGCCGGACAATGGTATCCCGGCACTCCGCAGCAACTGGTCACCAGCGTAGACCGCTATCTTGATGCCGCCGCGCTGCCACCGCTCCCCGGTGAGGTTGTCGCGGTGATCGCTCCCCACGCCGGACACATCTACTCCGGTGCGGTAGCCGGGCACGCTTTCGCTGCGCTGCGCGGACGTTCGCCCGAACTGGTCATCGTCGCCTCGCCGATGCACCAGCCCTACGCTCAGCCCCTGCTGACCTCCGCCCATGGTGCTTATCAGACTCCGCTGGGCGTCATCCCCGTGGAAAAGGCCGCTCTTGCTGCGCTGGATGAAGACTTGCGCCGCTCGTTGGGGTTCGGCCTCGCCGCGGTACGGCGGGATCGGGAGCACTCACTGGAGATTGAACTGCCCTTTTTGCAGCGTGCCCTCTCCGGGCCGTTCTCGCTGCTCCCTGTGATGATCCGGGATACCTCTCCGGGAACGCTGCAAGCCCTGGGAGAAGCCTTCGCCCGCGTGGCGGAACATCGGGACTCCCTTCTGGTGGCCTCCACCGATTTATCGCATTTCTACCCCCAGAATGTCGCCGAGCGGCTCGATGCCGAAATGCTGCGCCGGATTGCCGCCTTCGACCCGCTGGCGGTGCTGCAAGCCGAAGAGCAGGGCGTCGGATTCGCCTGCGGGCGCGGCGCAGTGGCCGCGGTTTTATGGGCGGCGCGCGCCCTCGGAGCGGATGCCGTCACCGTGCTGGCCTACGCTACCTCCGGCGATGTGACCGGCGACTACAGCCAGGTGGTCGGGTACGGCGCGGCAGCAATTACCCGCCGAACGGAAGACGAATAGCCAATTACCTTTTCCCAATCCCCAATTCTCATTCCCCCCTTCATCATGTTCCTCTGGGATTTCATCATCATTCTCATCCTGATTGCCCTAAACGGGTTTTTCGTGGCGATGGAGTTTGCCGCGGTCGCCAGCCGCAAGTCGCGCCTGACTACCCTGGCTGAACCGGACAATCCGGCGTTGAAAATTGTGCAAACCTGGCTGGAGAACCCCGCTGCCCGCGACCGGTTGATTGCCGCCTCCCAGTTGGGCATCACCATTGTCAGCCTGGCGCTTGGTTCGGTGGGCGAAAAAGCCTTCGAGGCCCTGCTGGAACCGTATTTCCATGCGGTGGAACTGCCGAAATCGCTGCAATCGCTCTCCTCGGTGATGGCAGCCCTGCCGCTTGTGCTCTCGCTGACAATCGTTACCAGTTTTCATGTTGTCCTCGGCGAGCAGGTGCCCAAGGTCGCGACCCTGCACAACCCGGAAAAATTCGCCCTGATGGGTGCCCGTCCGATGCACTGGTTCGCGACCATTTTCAAGTGGTTTGTAGACGCACTGGACTGGGCAACCCGTCAAATTCTGAAATGGCTGGGGCTGGAACTGCTGGATGCCCACTCTTCGGTTTACACCGTGGAAGAGCTCAAGCAAATTGTGGCGGAATCCGGCGAAGTGGGCGTGATCGAAACCCCGGAGATGGAGATGCTGCACGCCGTCTTCGATTTTGGGGAGTTGCTCGTCCGTCAGGTGATGATCCCCCGCACCGAAATTTCCGCCTTCGAAGCCGATATGAGCATCGAAGAAGCCATTGACATCGCCATCAACTCATCCTTTACCAAATTCCCGGTTTACGATGACGATTTGGACAATATCATCGGCGTTGTTCACATCAAGGATTTGCTGCGCGCCAAGCAAGCCCCGCAGCAGCAAGACCGCAAAGTGCGTGACCTCGTGCGCGAGGCTTTCTTCGTCCCCGAAACCGTCCCTGTCAAGACCGTGCTGATGGAATTCCGCAACCGCCGCCAGCACATCGCCATCGTGATTGACGAGTTCAGCGGCACCGCCGGGCTGGTCACCCTTGAAGATTTGATGGAGGAGATCGTCGGCGAGGTCAGCGACCCCTTTGACACCCAGCCGCCCGAAATCAACCGCCTCCCGGATGGCACCATCACCGTAGACGGGCTGACCCTGATTGATGATGTCAACGAGGAACTGGGCACGCACTTCTCTGACCCGTACTACGACACCATTGCCGGATACTTTCTCGGCATCTTGGGGCGCATTCCTCAGGTCGGCGATACCATTGAGCGTGACGGCGTGCGCCTGACGGTCGAGAAAATGGATGGCCGCCGTATCGAGCGGCTGCGGATCACGCCGCTTGCCAAAAGCCAACAGCCATAACCCCCGCTCGAAAAACCGCCATGCACCAAGCAAACAGGCCTTTCGCTCCCGAACAACAGTTGCCTGCACCCGTAACAACTACCAGACAGGGAAAAACATGAAGAGAATTCTCGGAACCGCCGCGCTGAACGATGGTTTGTGGTTTTTTGTGGGCGCACAGCACGCACAAAAAACCACTCTTTCCTGCGTTTCAGCAAAAGTTCTAATGCTTTTGTTTGTTTTCACCATTCCGGCTTTCCTGCTTGAGTCATGTGGCTCCGTATCGGAGGTTGCCGCCATGCCCCCAGCGCCAGCCTACGCCGAGAACACCTACGCAGACGAGTACAGCGGGAGCGAAGTTGCCAGTCTTGACCTGCCCGACGAAGCGCCGGAGCGGATGATCATCAAAGACGCTTCGCTCAATATCGTTGCCCGCGACCCTGCCAAAACAATGGACGAAATCGCCCAACTGGCAGAGAGCATGGGCGGTTATGTAGTCAGTTCCAGCGTGTATCAGCGTGCCCTGGAAGGCGGCGGAACTGCACCGCAGGCGGAGATCACCGTACGCGTCCCCGCCGAAAAACTGGATGAAGCCATCCAGACCATCGAGAGCAAAGCCGCCACGGTGGAGAATAAAACCCTCACCAGCGACGACATCACCCAGGAATACACCGACCTGGAAGCCCAACTCCGCAACCTGGAGGCTGCCGAAGCCCAGTTGATGGAGATTATGGACAGCGCCACCGACACGGACGAAGTGCTCCAGGTTTACGAAAAACTGGTGCAGGTGCGCGGGCAAATCGAGGTCATCAAGGGGCGGATGCAGTACTACGAGCAATCTGTAGCGCTCTCCAGAATCGAGGTCAGCATCACCGCCGATGAGGCCGTGCAGCCGCTCCAGATTGGCGGCTGGCGGCCTGCGGGAGTTGCCAAACAGGCCATCGAAGCGATGATCCGCACCCTGCAATTTCTCGTAGATGCCGGCATCTGGCTGGCGCTCTGCGTTCTGCCCATCGGCCTGCTGATCGGCGTGCCGTTGTTCTTCATCGTGCGCTGGGCCAACCGCAAACGCAAACGGCGCAAGGCCGAAGCACAAAAATAAACCCCAAGAGAACCTCTCGTCTTCCTTTGAAAAAGGGAAACAGGGGAGATGGGAAAGAACGTGGGGTGCAGGCAAATGTTGTAGTAATTCCTAGTGTTTCCCTCGCCCCACGCACAAGACTGGCAGTCCTGCCAGGACTGCCAGTCTTCATTTGGCGAACAGGACAGGCACCGAACACCCCGCCCTGCCGGGAGCAGGACAGAGATATGTGGCTGCCCGATTTCTACATCTTTTGTTTGCACCCCTCGGAACATGCCTTGTTGACGGGGATACCCTTGCATGGTAAAATCCGCACGCACGCCCCCATCGTCTAGTGGCCCAGGACGTAGCCCTCTCAAGGCTAAAACCGGGGTTCGAGTCCCCGTGGGGGCACTTTGCTGTCACCAGTTTTATTCATAGGAGGGTAAAGGAATAACTTGAGTTTCAGCATCGGAGAGTTTTGGTGCATGGAAGGGTAGACAAAGCGGCATGGCAACTGCAAAGCACCACTGCTTGAGTACACACTGCTGGAGCCCCAAACAACACAAGCGCTGATCCGCTGTCGGGCCCTGAACATGATGATCCATCTGGGCATGCCCGACAGTTATCGGGCAGATTGAAATCTGTCCCTGCTCTCAGTCGCAGGCTGCTTTCCTCCCCTTGCCTTGTCTCTGATTTATGCACCAAAGCCATTGAAAACTGCGAAATGTGGGTTGAAGGCATTGATCTGCTATTGATTTATCAGGGTGAGCAAGTCGTGCAGCGACAGGTGCCGAATCTCAAGCAAATCCACCTGGATGTGCTTCGCCTGATTGGCCCGTCTGTCCTAAATTGCTATCTGCTCTCCCCATAAGGTGCGGAATGTGGGATACAACATTTGCCTGCACCCCGCGGCTCCGAATTGGCATTAAGCAGGTACAAAGGTGGTATAATGCGTTGCACAAAATTCATTTTGGACTGCCGGCCCTTTGCAAGCAGTCTTAAATATCTTTCAGGGAGCACGCATGAAGTTACATGAGTATCAATCCAAACTGATATTCGCCGAGTACGGCGTACCGATCCCGAAAGGGAGAGTCGCGTCCACCGCAGGAGAGGCAAAGCAAATTGCCGAAGAACTGGGCGGGCGCGTTGTGGTTAAATCGCAGGTACTGGTCGGCGGGCGCGGCAAGGCCGGCGGCATCCGGCTGGCGAAAAGCCCCGAAGAGGCCGAAGAACTGGCAACCCAGATCCTCGGCATGGAAATCAAGGGGCTGCCGGTGCGCAAGGTGCTGGTGGACGAAGCCGCCAACATCGAAACCGAAATTTATTTGGGCATCACCAACGACCGGGCGGCCCGCCGTCCGGTGATGATGGCCTCCGCCGCGGGCGGCGTGGAAATCGAAGAGGTCGCCCGCCAGACCCCGGAGAAAATCATCAAGGTTCACATTGATCCGCTCTTGGGCCTGCGGGATTACCAGGCGCGGGACATCGCCGCCCAGATCGACCTGCCCCGTGAATTGTGGCGCGAGTTCGGCAAAATTGCCCGCGGCCTGTGGCTGGCTTACCAGAAAAGCGACGCCACCCTGGCGGAGATCAACCCCCTGGTGATTACCGATGACAACCGCCTGCTGGCCGTGGATGGCAAGATGGTACTCGACGATAACGCCCTCTTCCGCCACCCCGACCTGGCCGAAAAGCGCGACCTGGATGTGGAAGCCCCGGCGGAAATCGAAGCCCGCAAGTACGGCCTCTCGTTCATCAAACTGGATGGCAATATCGGCTGCATGGTCAACGGCGCAGGGCTGGCGATGACCACCATGGACATCATCAAACTCTTCGGCGGGGAACCGGCCAACTTCCTCGACATCGGGGGCGGTGCCGGGGCCGAGAAAGTCGCCGCGGCCTTCCGCATCATCCTCTCCGACCCGAACATCCAGGCGGTGCTGATCAATATCTTCGGCGGCATCACCCGCGGAGACGAGGTCGCCAAAGGCATTCTGGCGGCAATGGAAGAAGTCAAGCCCGATGTTCCGATGGTCGTCCGCCTGGTGGGCACCAACGCTGAAGAAGGGCGCAAACTGTTGGCGGAAGCCGACATGATCACTGCTGAAACCCTGGCCGACGCGGCGAAGAAGTCTGTGGCGGCCGCCCAGGGAGGTACAAAATGAGTATTCTCGTCAACAAAGAAACGCGGTTACTGGTTCAAGGCATCACCGGCAAGGAAGGGCTGTTCCACACCACCCAGATGGCGGCTTACGGCACCAACGTGGTGGCCGGTGTAACCCCCGGCAAGGGCGGTCAGTGGGTGCTGGATGACAAAATCCCGGTGTTTGATTCCGTCAAAATCGCCAAAGAGGCCACCGGCGCAAACGCCAGCGTGATTTTCGTCCCGGCGCGCTTTGCGGCGGATGCCATGTTCGAGGCGGCGGATGCCGGTATCGAACTGGTGATCTGCATCACCGAAGGCGTTCCCGTGCAGGACATGATGAAGGTTCGCAGTTATCTCGATCAAAAGGATGTCCGCCTGGTAGGGCCGAACTGCCCCGGCCTGCTGACCCCCGGCGAAGCGAAAGTGGGCATCATCCCCGGAAATATCGCCATCCCGGGGAATGTCGGCGTGGTTTCCCGGTCGGGTACGCTGACCTATGAGGTGCTCTACGCCCTCAAGCAACTGAACATGGGCGTCAGCACCTGCGTGGGCATCGGCGGCGACCCGATCAACGGGACCAACTTCATTGATGCCCTGCGCATGTTCCAGGAAGACCCGCAGACCGAAAAGATCGTCATGATTGGCGAAATCGGCGGCACCGACGAGGAAAAAGCCGCCGAGTTCATCACCGAATACGTCACCAAGCCGGTTGCCGGGTTCATCGCCGGACAGACTGCCCCTCCCGGAAAGCGGATGGGGCACGCGGGCGCGATCGTCCAGGGCGGCACCGGGCTGGCGAAAGACAAAATCGCTGCGCTGGAAGCCGCCGGAGTGCGGATGGCAAAGCACCCGGAGGAGATTCCCGAATTACTGTAAGCGGCGGTTTTACCCAAAGCAACAAAATCCGGCTTCCGTCAGAGGCCGGATTTTTGTATCCGCCTCCCCTACCCTCACCCCTAACCCATCTCCCACAGGGAGAGGGGAATCAAAGCGGAAAATTTTGGGAGGGTTGGGCAGGGGGACAGGAAGTAGAACCCATACGACCGCTCAATTTCTACAACATTTGCCTGCGCCCCAATTTGGTACTTTCATCGCATCCTGGTGCACTTGAAAACTTTTTTTTTTGCAGTACA
>CAZPSL010000024.1:0-8926 GCA_964589145.1 uncultured Anaerolineales bacterium | reverse complement strand
TGTTTCCCTCGCCCCACACACAAGACTGGCAGTCCTGCCAGGACTGCCAGTCTTCATTTGGCGAACAGGACAGGCACCGAACACCCCGCCCCGCCGGGGGAAGGGCAGAGACATGCGGCTGCCCGATTTCTACATCTTTTGCTTGCACCCTTTGCCTGCGCCCCGTTGGAATCGGTCTGACAGCATTTTCCCGGAATTTGCAGCCTAACTCATGTTTGCCCAAAAACAACACACGGCACAGCGGGGCGTTTTGAGCGTTCATCATCACCGGTTCAGAACCACCTTCAACGATCTGATAACGCAGGTGAACTTCTCACCATTCCGTGGTGCCCGAAAAGCCATCCGAAAAAAGAGGAATGTGATGTCGTGGTGTTTTGTTCGTGCAAAGCACGAACAAAACACCACTCAGAGCAAAAATCCCATTACCAACCATGTGCGGTAAAAAAACAGAGGCAGGCTGCCTCTCATTAAAGAGCACAAGGCTGTTGCTTTCCGCAACAGCCTTGTGCTCTTTTGTTAGTTTCAAGTGCGCTGGGAGGGGGTCGAACCCTCACGCCCTAGGGGCACATGGCCCTCAACCATGCCTGTCTGCCAATTCCAGCACCAGCGCAGAGCGAGTTGTATTATAATCACCAGCCGACACTTGTCAAGCGAGACGCGGGGCGGAGTCCCCGCCACGTTTTTTGCGATCCGGTGTTGTGTTTCTTGACATTGCGGGGCGGTTGCACTCACCTGTGGCAACCGCCCACCGAATAAGGAGCGAAAGAATGCGCATCGTTTTAGACGCTATGGGCAGCGATCACTATCCCGACCCGGAAATTCAGGCCGCAGTGACCGCAACCCAGAAATTTGGGGATGGAATTTTGCTGGTCGGGAACGAGAACATCCTGAAGCCCAAACTGGAATCCCTGGGGGCTTCTGGCAAAGTGAAGATCATCCATGCCCCTGAAGTGCTGGAAATGACCGACAAGCCCGCGGCATCCGCCCGCGGCAAGGCGCAGAACTCTATGGCCGTCGGCATGGATCTGGTCAAAAGCGGCGAGGCCGATGCCTTCGTCACCGCGGGGAACACCGGCGGCGCGATGGTCAACGGGCTTTTCCGGCTGGGGCGTATCCGCGGGGTCAAGCGTCCTGCCCTGACCGGCGTGTTCCCCACCCGCAGCGGGCGGTGTGTGGTACTCGACATCGGTGCCAACGCAGACTGCAAACCCGAATATCTGCTCCAGTTTGCCCTGATGGGCGCCATCTACGCCGAGAAAATCTACAAGGTGCAGAACCCGCGTGTAGCCTTGATGTCCAACGGCGAAGAAGCGGGCAAGGGCAACGAACTGGTCAAAGCCGCCTACGAACTGCTGGCAAACAGCGATCTCAATTTCGTCGGCAACGTGGAGGCCAAAGAAGTCTACGGCGGACAGGTAGATGTGGTCGTCACCGACGGCTTCACCGGCAACGTCTTTCTCAAAACCAGCGAGGCTGTGGCAAGGTTCATGACCAGTTTGCTCAAGGATGAACTGATGAGCAGCACCATCACAAAAATTGGCGCCGCACTGGCAAAACCGGCCTTCGATACCCTGCGCAGCACGATGAACTCCGATGAGATTGGGGCGGTTCCACTCCTGGGGCTGGACGGTCTGGTGCTCGTCGGGCACGGACGCTCGGACACCGGCGCACTGGTCAGCGCCATCCGGGCTGCTCGCAATGCTGTGGAAACCGGCCTGCTGGAAGCGGTGCGGGAAGGCATCCTCCAGCAGACGGAACGGAACCGGGGTTGATGCGATGAATCGTACACGTGTTGTCATCACCGGCATGGGGGCTGTCACCGCGCTGGGAAGTTCCGTCAAAAAACTGTGGGAGGGGCTGATCAGCGGGCGTTCCGGCATCCGCTATATCACCCGCTTTGACCCCCGTGAACTGCCTTGCCGGATTGCCGGAGAAATCCCCGATTTTGAGCCGACCGACTACATGGAACGCAAGGAAGCCCGCCGCCTGCCGCGTTCCACCCAGATCGCGGTCGGCGCGGCGGCACAGGCAATTGAAGATGCCGGTTTCCCGGAGGTGATGCCCGAACCGGAGCGTACCGGCCTGGTGTTTGGTACCGCTATGGGGGGGATCGACACGCTGATTTCGGGCTTCAAAGTGTATGCCGCTAAAGGGTTTCCGCGGCTTAACCCCTTTGTGATTCCCGCTGGAATCCCTAACCTGGCGGGATACGCCATCTCGAAGCGCTTCCAGTGCCTGGGGCCGAACATGACCATCACCACCGCCTGCGCCACCGGCACGCAGACCATCGGCGAAGGCGCGGAACTGATCCGCCGCGGGGTTGCCGATGTGGTCGTCACCGGCGGCACCGAGGCGCTGGTGCAGGATTACGCCATTGCCGCTTTTGCTGCCATGCGAGCGCTGCCCGTTAACTACAACGATAATCCAGAGCAGGCTTCCCGCCCCTTTGATGCCAGGCGGGAAGGCTTTGTCTTCTCCGAAGGCGCGGCGGCGGTGGTGCTGGAAAGCCTGGAGCATGCCCAAAAGCGCGGGGCAACCATCTATGCCGAGGTGCTGGGGCACTCTTCATCAACGGATGGCTACCATCTCGCCGCGCCGCATCCTGACGGGCTGGGAGCAATCCGTACCATGCAGTGGGCGCTCGAAGATGCCAAAATCGCCCCGGACGAGGTGGATTACATCAACGCGCACGGCTCATCCACCCCGCTGAATGACTGCATTGAGACCAATGCCATCAAAAAAGTGTTTGGCAGACGTGCCTACGAACTGGTGGTCAGTTCCACAAAGTCCATGCTGGGGCACGCCATGGGTGCATCGGGAACGATTGAGGCCATCGCCTGCGTCCTGGCAATCCGCACCGGTATTGTGCCGCCGACCATCAACTACGAGAACCCCGACCCGGAATGTGACCTGGATTACATCCCCAACCAGGCCCGCAAACTGGATATCCGCACCGCGCTCTCGAACTCGTTTGGGCTGGGCGGGCAAAACGCATGTTTGGTGCTGAGAAAATTCGCCTGAACCGGAGATAAACTTCCATGAAAATCGTCATTGACGAAAAACTTGTAAACCGCAACGCCAAAATCGGACAAATCGCCACCATCGTCAGTTTGGTTGTGCTGGGTGGGGGGATGTTCCTGACTTTCCAGAAACCGGAGATGATCGGCGTTTCCATTGCCGCGCTGCTGGTGGGCTTTTTGCTCTCCCAGGTGGGTGTGAGTTACACCAACCGCTGGGGGCGCAGTCCCCGCCCGGATGAGCAACTCTCCCAGGCCCTCAAGGGGCTGGACAAACGCTACACGCTCTACCACTACAGCACCCCGGTCTCGCATTTGCTGGTCGGCCCTGCCGGGTTGTGGATTCTTTTCATCAAGCACCAGAAGGGGCTGATCACCTACGATGACAAAAAGAAGCGTTGGAAACAGAGCGGCGGCGGATTCATCCAGGCGTATTTGAAGATTTTTGCCCAGGAGGGCATTGGACGTCCCGACCTGGAAATCGAGTCGGACACCGATAAACTGACCAGATTCCTGCGGAAGAATCTGCCTGAAGATCTGGAGGTTCCCGACATCCGGGCCGCATTGGTGTTCTCGCACCCGGAGGCGGAGATTCAGGCCGAAAACGCTCCTGCCCCCACCCTGCCGGTTAAGAAACTCAAAGATTTAATCCGCAAAACGGCGAAGGGGAAACCGATCAAAATGGAGACGGTACAACAAATTCAGGCGATACTCGACCCGCATGAGAATTGACCTTGGCAAAATGTTCCGGCAGAAATCGCATTAACGCACGAAGACTGGCAGTCCCGACAGGACTGCCAGTCTTTATGCAAACGGCGTTACAGCGGGCATAGCCGCAATGAGCGGCCTTCATCCCTTACGTCGGCTCGTTCTCCAGGGCATTTCCGAGCCAGTTTTGCAGATGGCGTATGGCCTCCTCTGCGTTATCGTAAGCGAACACGGACAGGCCGGGGGAGCGGTTACCGGTGATCATTTTAGAAACGGGTACTTCCGCCCGGTGCAGGCAGAGCACCTTCTTGCCGCGCTGAAGTGCGTAGCCAATCTCGTAGCCGACTCCGTGCGAGGGGGTGCTGACCTCCGCGACCAGGGCTGCGCTTTCTTCAATCCAGCCGGTATCGCGGGTATAGACTTCCTGCGGATCTACGATGCTCTCCAGTTCCATCACATCCGGCCCGGCCAGGAGCGCAGTGGGAACCTCGTGCCCGGCGGAGAGCAGCGCATCCACAATGCGTCGGTAGACCGCTTCGTCGTCACGCCCGCCGGTGATTGAGCAGGCAAAATAAATTTTCATGCGCTGCGTTTGCCCTTGCGGGCGAGTTCTTCCAGTTTATCGGGATTGGTGAAGAGAAATTCGGTGCGGGTGATTTCAATCAGCCCGTCATCGGAGAAGCGATACAGCGCCCGGCAGACCATCTCGCGGGTGCTGCCGATGCGGGCGGCCATCTCGTCCAGGGTGAGATCACGCGCCACGGGCTGGCCTTTTTCCTTGCCATAACGTTCCAACAGCAGGTGGGCCAGCCGCCCGGTAATCGGGCGGAAGGCGAGTTCTTCGACCATCTGGCTGGCGTGCTGCATCCGTGCTACCAGGAGGCGGGAGAGTTCCCAGGACATGCGTCCATTGCGCAGCAGCAGGGGGAGCAGGCGTTCGCGTGACCACAGATGAATCTTGCTGGGCTGTGTGGCAACCAGTGCAACCGGCATCGGAGATTCGTCGTTGAAAAAAGCAGTTCCCCAAAAAACTTCCCCGGGCTTGATGGTGGCAATAATGAGGCTGCGTCCCTCCGGCGATTCTTTCAGGGCGGTGATTAAGCCGCTTTCCACCCAAAACAAATAAGGCCAGGGTTCGCTGTAAAGCACAACCCATTCGTCACGGTCATAGCGGTGCGGGCTGGCAATCTGCGCCAGTTGTTTCCGATCACTGTCGCTCAGCCATGCGAAAATTTCATTTGCGGCGAGTTTTGCTGCCAGGGTATTTTTGTTCATTGTGGGGTTATTCGTCCCGTCCAGCCAGTTGTTCCAGTTGATTCCGATCGGTGAAAACAAACTGCATCCGGCTGATTTCAATCATTCCGTCATCGGCGAAGCGGTGCAGGGTTTTGCTGACCAGTTCGCGGGTAGTGCCGACGCTGGCAGCCATCTCATCCAGGGTGAGGTCGCGCGGGGTGGGCTGTCCAACCACCGGCTGGTAGTGATCCAGCAGGAGCCGGGCCAGTCTTCCAGCCACGGGGTGGAACGCGAACCCGTAAACGACTTCCCGCACCTGCCGCATGGAGGTTACCAGTTCGCGGGTGACCTCCCACATCGCCTCCGTATTGCGGGAGAGAATCGGGCGGATAACTTCCTCCGGCCAGAGATAGGCTTCGCTTGTTTCCATGACCTCCAGCGAGGCCGGCATTGGCTTGCCATCAAACAGAGTGTGCCCCCAAACCACATCGCAGGTACCCAGCCGGAAGACCACATGCCGTTTGCCATCCGGGGAGAGCATCACCCATCCCATTCGTCCGAACCCGATTTGCAGCACATACGGCCAGGGGTCTCCCTGCAAACAGATAAATGATCCCTTCTCGTAGGTTTTTCGGATTGCCTGCCGAATCAGTTCAGTGCGGTCTTCCGGTGTTAGTTTTACAAAGACAGGATTTCGCGCTAGACAGGCAGTTCGCATATTCATCTCGTTTTTACAATTTGTGTAGGCGCGAGCAAGAGACATAGAAGAAAGAGCAGCCGTATGGGCGCTGCTCCCTTCCCCCCCCAATCATCCCCCCGCCCTCCCCCCTCACCCCTGACCCCTCTCCCGAAGGGAGATGGGAACCAAAGCGGAAATTTTGGGGAGGGGTGTAGTTGCCCGGTGTGTGTGCGGCGCACGAAGTGCGCCGCACACACACCGAAGAGCCCAGTCCTCCCTTCCCTGGGGAGTGCGAAGCCTGCCCGAAGGGTGAGGGGGGATGCAGGGGGGATGGGGCTTCAGAATACCACAGTTCATTGACAGATCACTATCTTTTTACAACATTTGCCTGCACCTCATTTGTATTTTTGTAAATACATCAACGGAATTTTATGCTATCCTTATAAGTGTGTTGTTTTAGTGCATCGTTGCTGATTGGCGGTCAAAGGGCAGCCTCAGCAGGCAAAAACCGGCATTGGTGCACGAATTTTGCAGTCACACTCATTCGCCTTTCTGGAAAGTGCCTGTTGGCTGTAAAGACAGCCGTTGAGGATCCGGAAATCCTGGTAAATTGCATCCATTTTGAGTTGGTGAACCTCAAAAACCCAGGCAACCCTGTGCTGTCTGTGCCCATCTGTGTGCAAAAAGGTTTATCAATCGGTCAGGTTCCAGGCTGTCCGTTTCTTCCGTGGAGTATTGCGGAAGGGGTGCGGGCAAGTGTCGCAGAGATGCGGGGCTCCTCTCCACCCAACCCTCCCGGCGGGGGGGGGAAAACGCAGGTGGTTCCACATCTTCTTTCTGCACCCTGCGGAAGAAAGTTGTTTCGTTCCCCACCATTATAATCTATGAGGAGAAAAAAATGTTTGACGAGACCAGTAAAACCCAACGGATTATCATGCTTGTTGTGGCGATTCTTGGCGGAATTTTCCTGCTGATGTTCGCCCCCACAATGGCAATGAAAACGCTGAAAATTGCCATGAATCAATCGCTGATGCGATTGGTGCCCCACGATGCAGACTTTTATCCTTCTATTCCCATCCTGACGGTGACGTACTCGGCGTGGATTGTCGGCTTTGCCTTTGCTGGCTCTTTCCTGCTGATGATTGCCAAGAAACTGTACGAGGGAACGAAGTGGGCGCGGGCCTTTGCTTTGGGGTTGTTCGCCGTCCCGTCCATTGCGGGAATCACAATGGTTATCCCGTGGTTCGTGCTGGTTTTGGCAGAGTATCCGGAGAAGGGCGTTCCCCAGGCGACTTATTCCGGGATGCCGCCGGTGATGCCGGTGATGCTCATCGGTTTGCTGTTTTACTATGTGATTCTCTTTGCCGATCAGGACAGCATCAAAAACAAACTCCTGAAGGCGGTGCCATTTACTTTCCTGGGGATCGTTTCCGGGATGGTGTTCATGAACGGACAGCATGGCGTGCGTTATTTCATCCACATCCCCGGAAACTTCATCAAGGGTGCAGATGGCTTAATCACCGCGAATCCTGACCCGGTGCCGTTCACATCGCCGCTGGCGCACTACATCACAAACCTCGATCACCTGGATTGGCAAACCTTTGAGTTGATCCATGATATCAACAACCCGGTTTACAGCCCGCAGACGCTGGCGCTGCTTTTGGGCGGCTATATGCTTTATGTCTCGTCCGTGCTTCTGCTGATTTCGATCCCATTAGTCGCAATGAAGAAGAAATCGGGCTGGTATATTGCCACCAGCACTGCCTTGGGAACGGCAATTGTCAGTTTTCAGGGTTTCTTTGTTCGCCACTCAATGGAATGGATGCAGGGAGGCGTGCTTTCGCTGATCCTCTTTGCCATTTTGCTGATCCCGGTTTTTCGTCAATTCCTGATTGACGAGGCCGATGTGTAGGGGGATATTCCCCATCCCGCGGGCGCAGGCAAAGGTTGTAGAAAAATTGCCATCTACCAACGATCTGTGTCATTTTGGAGCCCCATCCCCCCTGCATCCCCCCTCACCCTTCGGGCAGGCTTCGCACTCCCCCAGGGAAGAGGGGACACAGGGGGGATGAGAAACAGCAGGTTTTCTGCTGCCGGCATCACAGAAAGCGCATAACAGCCTCTAGATTCTCCGCTTACCACCCGTCCTCGCCGATCAGGGGGACAAAGGCGACCGGGATATGCGTTTCACGGGTGTACCGTTCCCCCTGTTTTTGCCAGATTTCAATGGATTGGCTGCGCCGCCCGCCCACAGGGATTACCAGCCGCGCCCCCTCGTCCAGTTGGGCAAGCAGGGCGGAGGGGGTTTTCGGCGCCGCCGCGGTGACGAGAATCCCCTGATAGGGGGCGAACTCCGGCAAGCCCAGTGTCCCGTCTCCAACGTGGATGGTGACGTTCTCAATTCCCAGTGATGCCAGCAAACCGCGGGCGCGCGCCGCCAGTTCCGGCAGCCGCTCGACGGTGTGAACCTGCCCGGCGATCTGCGCCAGCACCGCCGCCTGATAGCCGGAGCCGGTGCCGATTTCCAGCACAGTTTCGCCGCCTTGCAGGTGGATCAGTTCGGTCATCAGTGCCACGATGTACGGCTGCGAGATGGTTTGCCCCAGCGCCAGGGGCAGCGCGCCGTCCGAGTAGGCCCAGCGCCGCTGGTCTTTGGGGACGAACAGGTGGCGCGGCACCTTCCACATGGCATCCAGCACCTGCGGATCGCGCACGCCGCGGCGCTCGATCTGCTCGCGTACCATCTTTTCGCGCTGTCGGGCGTAATCGTCCGGTGTGTTCATCTGTCGGAACTTGTCGCTCAATGGGGCGGGGATGAACCGCGACGCCGCAGTTCGGTCAGCAACCTTTGCCAGAAATCGTCGCGCTCCCCCGGGGTGAAGGGCACATACAGGGTCAGATGATCCGCCAAACCCCGGTAACGCTGCTCCAGGGCGGCGGGCAAATCTTCGGGGTCGGCAATCACCGCGAAGGCCGCCAGCATCTCGTCATCAATCAGACTGCCCATCTCCGCCCACCGCTGGCGGGCAGCCAGTTTCGAGAGTTCCAGCGCAGTCTCCTCCCAGCCGTGGAGGGCGAACACCCGTCGGTAGGAGGGTGTCGAGGCGTAGAAAGCGATTTGCGCTCGGACGAAATCCCGCTCTTTGGGAGTGGAGGCGGCGAACGCGGTGACCGCCAGTTTGACGGCATCGCCCTCCCGCCCGGATTTTTGGAGGCCGCCGCTGATTGCGGGGAGAATCACCTCCCGCAGGTAGCGCGGCGAGTGCAGCGGGTGGACGTGGAACCC
>CAZPSL010000023.1:0-6972 GCA_964589145.1 uncultured Anaerolineales bacterium | reverse complement strand
GACGCGGTTCAGGGCATCCAGGCGGGCGGGATCATCCAGCAGAGCGGTGGAGAGCAGGGCCAGCGCAGCCAGCGAGGATGTGTACGTTTTTGTGGCCGCGACCGCCTTCTCCTCCCCGGCCTCCAGATCAATCACCCATTCGGCGGCTTGCGCCAGCGGGGATTGCGGGTTGTTGGTGATTGCCAGGGTCAACTGGCCTTGCCCGCGGCTGGTTTCGATCACACTGACGATGTCAGGCGAGCGTCCCGATTGGGAGATGCCAATCACCAGCGCATCCTGGAGTTTGGGCGGCGACTGGTAAAGTGTGTACAGCGAGGGGGTAGCCAGCGCAACC
The DNA here is from genome assembly GCA_964589145.1 of uncultured Anaerolineales bacterium. Taxonomy (GTDB): domain Bacteria; phylum Chloroflexota; class Anaerolineae; order Anaerolineales; family UBA11858; genus UBA11858. Next base: position 6,638 of record CAZPSL010000023.1, on the reverse strand, counting down.
GGGATGCGGTTGTTCGCCCCGAAAAGATACTGAGCATAACGGGCGGCGTTATCCGAGGTGCCGCGCGCGGCGATGATTACATGAGTCGGGGCGCGGTCCGCAATCTGTGCGGCGATTTCCTGCACGGCGGTGCGCTGATCGGCCAGGAAGCGGCGCACAACCTCCGGCTGCTGGTGAATCTCCTGGTATAAAATCGATTTCATGGGATGCTCCTTCGAGAATGTAAGCGCTTCCAGAATTATAACCCATCGTTGCCACGGTGAAGCAAGCGAGGGGTGCAGGCGCGGGCGGTTAACAAGGCCGCAGTAAATTGAGGTATAATTCTGATTGTTGCGAATTGTGGTGCCTCTGGCGGTGGCAGTGTTTTTTGTCGCGGCATGATCCGCCCCGCAGAGATACACTTTCGCTGTCCGCTATTTCCCTCACATTCTTTTCAGGAGACCAGCATGAGCGATATACTCGATAAAGTAATCAACGATCAGGATATTCTCGAAAAACTGGGCAGCAAGATCCCCGGTATTAGCGGGTATATCGAACGGCAGAATTACCGCGCTGCCGACAAACTGTTGCGCGAAACGATTGCGGATCATTTCGAGGCAATTTACAAGCGAATTTCTGCCCTGCAAACCGATTTGCTCTCCCAGGGCGGCCTGGAGTACATTGACGATGTGGAAAAAGCCGCTCTTAAAATCCGCACCTTCATTGACAAGGTGCGTCGGGCAACTTACGGGTATGCCGGTGTATTTGACCCGACCAAAGTTAATCAGGCAGAACTGATGCAGGTTTACCGGTACGATGCCCTGTTTTTGGATTTGGCGGATGAAGTTTCCCGCGCCGTTGACAATGTGGCAGCCTCGGTGGGCACCGACGGCCTCCCGGCGGCAATCCGCAACCTGACCGGCAAAGCGCAGGACTGCCTGGATGCTTACGGCAAGCGCGGCGAAGTTATGCAGCAGATGACCCAGGAAACAAGCGAGTAAAACAGATTGTACCGAGCCTAAAGAATCTGCCGGATTTTTAGGCTCTTTTGAAACCAGCAGGGCTTTCATTCTGAACGGTGATTTGTTGTGTTTGTGCGTGCGAAGCATGTATAGAACACTATTTCCCCCGTGTTTCAACGAAGGCCCCAACAGATGAATTTTGGAGGATTGTTTCATGGCCAGAATTTTTGATGTAGTTGAATATCCTGATGAAATGCGCGATGAGATTGTGCATCGCTTTCCCGAAACCGGTGCTGGCGATTTCCGCATTGGCTCTCAGGTAATTGTACGCGAATCCCAGACAGCGGTCTTTTTCCGTGATGGTCATGCTCTGGATGTTTTTGGCCCTGGACGGCACACAATCACAACGGCGAATATCCCCTTGCTGATTAATTTTGTCGGCAAAGCCTTCAACAACCGCACCCCGTTTACCGCCGAGGTGTACTACGTTTCTATGCGCGAGTTTGTGGATAAAAAATGGGGAACCCCGCAGCCTATCCTTGTCCGCAACCCAGGTATGGGGCTGGGTGTTGCACTCCTGCAAGGGTTTGGCACGTACAGTTTTCAGGTGGAGGACCCGCAACAGTTCATCACTCAGGTTGTGGGTGCGCAGGGTGTCTTCCGCACCCGTGATATTGAAAATCGCTTGCGGGATGTGCTGCTTTCCGACTTGACTGATCTGGTGGCAGAGACAGCCATGACCAAAAGCGTGATGGAACTGATGGGGTTGGTCAACGAGATGAGCGCTGCCGTACGCGCCAAGGCACAGGATCATTTCTCGTCCCTGGGGCTGACACTCAAGTCTTTTATCATTGCTAACCTGAAGCCCTCTGAAAAATCTGCCGAGGAACTGCGGGCGATGGGGATGCTCGATATGAAGACCTATACCCAACTCCAGGCGGCGGACGCCCTGCGGGATGCTGCCCAAAATCCCAGCGGCGGTGCAGGGCTGACAGCCGGCATTGGCGCTGGGCTGGGCGTTGGCAATGTTCTCTCACAATCTCTCCAGGGGATGACCGGCAATCAGGGCGGGGATGTTGCTGCGGCAGGTTCAGGTGGCAGTATGCCCGATGTGATGACCCCTGCCGAGGCCGCGCAAATTTTACGCGTTTCTGAGGAAGATGTGGTTGCCGCTATTAATGCCGGTGAGTTGCGCGCCCGCAAACTTGGCAACGCTTACCGCATCAGTAAAAGCGCGCTCAACGAGTTTTTGGGCGGGTAGGGAAAACCCCTGGAGTTACCCTTGCCTCGGCAGTTCCCAAATTGATTAGGACTTTCGCTTTGTGCGGTGATTGGTGGTGTTCTGCGCGTGCCTGCGTGCACGGAACACCACCTTTCCCCGCGTTTCAGCGAAGACCCTAAAAGTGAGGACGCCATGAAGAAGTATGCCCCTGGCCTTGCCAGCCTGATATTGGGTGTTGCCCTGCTGCTGGGTGCCTGTACGCGTATGCAGCCTGCACCGGAACCTGCGAACGGTGCATCTCCCACGCCTGGTGTGGCGACTTCCCTGGCGGATGTCATCGCATCGCAGACTGCCGCACCAACGCTGGTTCAGAATACACCCACTGCGGTGCCTCTGACCCCGGAACAGTTGTCCCCTGTTCCCTCGGTGACACAGACCATTGCGCCGACCCCGATTCCCCCAACACCCACAAACAAACCCGGTGCGATGCTGACTCTGGTACCGAAAGGGCAGCCGACTGCTGCCCCCTCCCCGACCGTTACGCCTCAGTCTGCGCCTTTCGATCCGTATCTGGTTTACGGAGACCCGCATTTCAGGGATCCGATGAACAGCAGCAGTTTCGGAAACTGGGTGTCGGACGGGGTGCTCCCAAACACTGCCTATTTCCAGATTTCGCTCCGGGACAACGCGATGTATGTTACGGGGAAACAACCCGGATTCAGCACGTGGTTTTTTTCTTGGCCGACACTGACCGATTTTTATATCCAGATGACTGTGCAAAGCGAGATGTGCAGCGGCAAGGATGAGTATGGACTGATTGTGCGCGGCCCTGCGCACAAAGCGGGGGTTTCTTATGGCTATATTGTTGCTTTCACTTGCGATGGGCACTACCGCATTACCCGCCTGGATAGTGCCAACCCGTACACCGCGGTTGATCTGGTCTCTCTTGCCAGAGGCGAGCCAATTGCTCCCGGCGAAAACCAGACGAACGTATTAGGAATCCGGGCAGAAGGTTCAAAACTGACGGTCTTTGCCAATGGTTATTTTCTTGCCGAGATCACTGACGTATCTTACCCCCAGGGGCGGTACGGGCTCTTTGTGCAGGCGGTGGAAACTTACGGCTACACTTACCGCCCCGTTGAAATTGTCTATTGGCAACTGGGCGAATAACAGTTTGCGGGGGCGCTGCGGATGTGCGAAGCCCGCTGCCAGCATCTGCAAAATCCCCGGCGGTCAGTTCAGGCAGCGGCGAATTTCGTTGATCAGTTCCGCCACTTTGAAAGGCTTGGAAACATATCCGGCACAGCCAGCGTTGGCAACTCGATTGTGTTCACCAGGCATCAGGTGGGCAGTAACCACTACGATGGGGATGTCCCGGATGGCAGGATCCGCTTTGGCTTCGCGAATGAATGTCCAGCCATCCATAATGGGCATGTCCAAATCCAGGGCAATCAAGTCCGGGGTGTCTTGGCGGGCGATTTCCAATCCCTCCTGCCCGTCACCTGCCGGGATTACCCGGTATCCTTCACGCTCCAGCAGAAGGCGCACCAGGGTTAAGTTGTCAAAATTGTCTTCTACTACCAGGATTGTCTTCATAATCATATGCCCAGCGGGCTACAAAAAATTCGGTGGCAGAGTTTCTCTGTGATGAAGCCCGTTGTGATTTCCGGCCCAGGTTGTATTTTGTGGAAAACCCGACTCTATTATAACCTGAGTCGCGGACAAGATGTCTCGTTCGCAGGGTGCAGGCAAATGATGTAGAACGACGGTATTCCCCCCACCCAACCCTCCAAAAAATTTTCACTTTGGTTCCCCTCTCCCGAAGGGAGAGGGGTTAGGGGGGAGGGAAGGGGGGAAAGGAAGCAGTTCCCATAAGACTGCCCAATTTCTACACTATTAGCCTGCACCCCGTTCGTAAAGTTTCTCATTTACCATGGGGCGCACACAAAGGAATCTCACATGAGCGTGATTGAAGTCAACCATCTGACCAAATACTATGGCAAAGCCCGCGGGATTGTAGATGTTTCGTTTGCGGTGGAGGAGGGTGAAATCTTCGGGTTTATTGGCCCCAACGGGGCCGGAAAATCCACCACCATCCGGTTGCTGCTCGCCCTGATTCACCCCACAAGCGGGAACGCGACCATCTTCGGGAAGGACTGCATCCGTCACGGGCCGGAAATCCGCCGCCATATCGGCTATCTGCCCTCGGAGGTCTTCTACTATGAGCGGATGAAAGTGCGCGACCTGCTGCGCTACTCCGCCAGTTTTTACGAGGGCGATTTCAGCGAGCGGATGTACGAATTGGCGGATTACATGGAACTGGAGATGGACCGCCGCATCGAAGACCTGTCCTACGGAAACAAGAAGAAGGTCGGCATTGTGCAGGGGCTGCTGCATGAGCCGAAACTGCTGTTTCTGGATGAACCGACCTCCGGGCTGGACCCGCTGATGCAGCGGCGTTTCTTTGACCTGATCCGCAAGGAGAATCAGGAGCGCGGCGTGACCGTGTTTTTCTCCTCGCATATTTTGGGTGAAGTGCAGCGCATGTGCAGCCGGGTGGGGATCATCAAGGAAGGTCGGATGGTTGAAATCGCCGACATCCAGACCCTGCAACAGAACAATTACAAGAAAATTCGTATCGCCGCCGAATCGCTCGACCCGGCGCAGTTCGACCTCCCCGGCGTGACCAATCTGGAGCAACGCGATGGCGTGCTGCGCTTCTTCTACCGCGGCGATATCAACGCCGTTCTGCAACGCATCAGTGCGCTGCATGTTTCCGATGTGACGATTGAGGAGCCGACTCTGGAAGAGATTTTCATGCACTATTACGAATGAGGTTCGCGATGTTCAGGAGTGGCAGTCCTGCCAGAACTACCACTCCTGAACGCGGGGAGCGAGGCAACAACAATGAGCGCAATCATTTACAAACATGAGTTCAAAACGCTATTGAAGTCGGCGCTTGTCTGGTCGCTGGCTGTGGCAGGGCTGTTTGCAATTTACCTGTCGCTGTTCCCGTCAATCTCCAAATCCGCCGCTTTGCTGGATGAGGCGATGGCAAACTTTCCGGAGGAACTGCTGACGGCCTTCGGAATGAACGGGGTCAGCCTCGCCACCGTGCCAGGTTACTTGAGTTTCGTGTTCCTGTTCGTGCAATTGTGCCTGGCGATTCAGGCTTCCAGTTACGGGTTTTCGCTGCTCTCGGTGGAAGAGCGCGAACTGACAGCCGATTTTCTGCTCACCAAGCCCGTGACCCGTTCTCAAATTTTGACCAGCAAGTTTCTGGCGGCGTTGACTGCCCTGACAATCACCAACCTCGCGGCCTGGGTCAGTTGCCTGGGCTTGCTGCGCATCTTCGCTGCCGATTACGAGTACGAAATCCGCCCTCTGCTGCTGATTTTGGGCAGCGTTGTGTTTTTTCAGTTGTTTTTCCTTACGGTGGGACTGGTGATTTCACTGCTGGTCAAGCGCATCCGTAACGTGGTGCCTTACGCGATGGGGCTGGCCTTCGGGATGTATGTGTTGAGCGTGTTCAGCGATATGCTCGGCGAAAGCGTGCTGGAAAAAATCACGCCCTTCAAACATTTCAGCCCCAACGACATCATCCGCACCGATGCCTACAATTTTTCCCTGGTATGGATCAGCCTGCTGGTGATTGCACTCTCGCTGGCGGGCAGTTATTACCTTTACCCGCGGCGGGACATCCCCTCGGTAGCGTAGGCATTGAACACACAGGCAAGGAGTCGCGCCATGAACATCTTTTTGCGGGAACTGCGGGCCAATTTCAAATCGTTGGTCATCTGGGGGGGGATTGTATCCTTGTTCGTTGTGGTGGGGATTTCCAAATTCTCCGCTTACGAGGGCAACCCGGAGATGCTCCAACTGCTGGACAACATGCCCCCGGCGTTGATGGACGCCTTCAACATGCAGGCTTTCAACCTGACCACGCTGGAAGGTTTCTTCGGCGTGATGTTCACCTACTTTGCGCTGCTCCTTTCCATCGCGGCGGCGATGTGGGGCAGCGACATCATCTCGAAGGAAGAACGCGACAAAACCGTGGAATTCTCCCTCGTCCTGCCGGTGACGCGCAGCCGGGTCATCACCGCCAAGGCACTGGCCGCGCTGGTCAACTGCATCGCCCTGCTGTTGATTACCTGGGGCGTTTCGCTTGCCGCCGCCGCGCAATACAGCCCCGATGGGGCGTTTTACCGTTTTCTGGGGTTGTGCATGGCCGCGCTTTTCTTCCTGCAATTGATTTTTCTGGTGGTCGGCCTGCTGCTGGGATGCGCGATGAAACAGTACCGCCGCACGGGGACGGCAGCCATCGCCATTTTGCTGGGGAGTTACTTCCTCTCCATCCTTTCCGGGATGCACGACGACCTGGAATTTCTCAAGTACCTGACCCCCTTCAAGTATTTTGACCCCGCCCTGCTGCTGCACGAATCCCGCTTTGAACCGGTTTACCTGATTCTCACCGC
>CAZPSL010000022.1:0-7092 GCA_964589145.1 uncultured Anaerolineales bacterium | reverse complement strand
TGGTCTGCTGGTTTGAGCGTGTAACGCGTCAATACAGCGTCCCAAAAATGAGGTTCATGGGGCAATACATTGTGGACAATGTATATCAATGGAATGTCAGACCGTTGGATGAAATTGCCTATGGTAATATTCATCGGCCCGAAAAATGTTGTCCACCATTGCATGATGATAGCGTCTGGTTCTGACTTGGTCATTGTATGTGCTGTTTGGTACCAGGTAATCGGGTTCATGCTATCGATCAGGTACGATGCATCGGATTTGTAAACGCTTTGGCTGGGGTCTTTGTCCGATTTACCGGGGTACAACCAGGTTGGATACTGCCGTTTGAACGAAATTATCCGCACTGAATGCCCATGCTTCATAAGTGCCTGTGCCAACCCAGTAGTAAAATGCGCAATTCCCCCTCGATAGGGGTACACGGGGCCAATCAAAGTAAACTTCACCACACCACCTCAAACACCCACACCCGGTCCTGATGATACACCGGCTGGTAATGCGGACTGTCCAGCAGCGCCCCCGGCGGCAGCGCGGGCTGCTGCGAATTCACGCTTCCCTGCTGCTGCCCGATATAGACGTGCGTAATCCCCCGCTCCCGCAAAAGTGCCAGCGTTTCGGGCGCATCGGCACCGTATTCCCGCAAGGTGTTGGTCAGATCGAGCAAATCCTGACGGAAGCCGGGATAGGGGTCAGCCTCAAAGCCGTAGAGCAGGGGCGGATGACTGACCCCTCGCTCTGTCAGGATGGGCAGCCACCACCCGCCATCTGCACCGACCGCGGCATGACCGTTGTATGCCGCGAAATTTTCAATCAGAAAGACCGCCTCACTGGATGTATTTTCCCGGACCCAGGCGGCTGCCCGCACATCGGGGCGAGTGACCATCGCGAACCGCAGCGGATTCACCTCCCCGCGGCGGGTTCCCAGTCCCCAAATGCCTGCCGCCAATATCGCTCCCCCCAGCAGAATCGGCGTCCATCGGGGCGTGTTGCCCGCCCGCGGGAAAAGGTTGCCCACGGCTACGCCTGCCAGCAGGTATGCGGCAATCCACATAGTAAAGTAGCCGATGATAGCCCCGCCAGGCAGCCTCAGCCAGTCCGGGTAGGCAGCGATTGCCAAGAGTACCCACCACAGACCGAATACCCGCGACCAGCGGCGATGCTGCCAAAGCATCAGTCCCAGCCCGATGGGGATGAGTACCCACACCCAGGGATGCAGGTAATCGGCCAGATTGCCGGTGACCGCGGCAGCCTGGGCGGCGCTGCTGTTCGTCACAGGTTGCACGTGCAACTGGTTGCTGAACATGGTTACCAGCCTCCCTGAAAAAGCGTGGATATACCACGGCAGCGCAATCAGGCCGCCGACCAGCCCCAGGGTCAGCGAACCGCCTAAAATCCGTCGCCAGTTGCTCTGCCGCAGATGAATCAGCAAATAAGCGAGCAGCCCCAATATCCCCATAATCAGCACGCGGTAATGGGTCAGCCCCAGCCCGCCCCACAGCACGCCGCCGACCAGCAGCATCCGCCCATTCAGGGGGGCTTTGCGGTCCAGCCAGTCCCAGGTCAGGAACAGCGCCGCGGGCAAAATCACCTGCCCGGCCAACTGGGTGTACCGCCCCCAGTTGACGTAGAACGCCGGCATTGGCGAGAGCAGACCGGCCACCAGCACCGCACCGGTGCCGGCCCAGCGGTTGCCGCCGCTGATTTTCCAGGCCAGCGGGTACACCGCCAGCACGGCAAGAATGTTCAGAATTTGCCCGGTCCACAGCGTGGCGAAGCGCGCTTCCAGCCCCGTCAGGTGGGCGAAAACCGCCCCCGCGGTGTGAAAACCGAAATGGTAGGTGAAAGTTTCCATCGGGGCGTAGGGCTGCCAGGAGTTGAACAGCCCGCCGTGGTCGAGCAGCAGTTGAACGATCATTGTGTGCTGCATCCCGTCGCCCCACATCGGCCCCTCCAGGGTGCGGATCACCCAAAAGCGGCTGAACACGATCAGCCCCAGTAGGATCAACAGCGTCCAGTCGGCGGGGTGGATGCGGATGATGGCTGATGCGAGGCACGATGGATGCAAGCACCAGCCCCGAACGGTTGACGGCTGACGGCGGATGGCCGCCTGCCACCGCCAGACCATCCACCCCAGCCCGATTGCGCCCGGCAGCACCGCGTATCCCCAGCCCAAGTGCAGCCCGGCAAGATGCGTCCACAGGAACAGGATCGGGTAACCCGCCAGACTGATCCCCGCTGCCAGCGCCAGTTTGACCGCCCGGATGCGTATAGCCAGATAAACTGAGTTGTTGTCTGCCCGCCGCGCGTGTGGAGTGGATTCTGCGCTTGCTCCACCCTCCTCGCTCCACCCTCCTCGCTCCTCGCTTTTCGTTCCTCGCCCCTCCATCCACGTCAGCACCGCCCAGCCCGGCAGCACAAACAGGAACGCCGCCGCCAGCAGGTACCAGCCCCAGGTCAGGAACTCGCTTGCCAGCCCCAGCGCCAGCCGCGGCGGATGATAACTCAGTTGAAACGCCATCTGGTGGGCATCATCGGGGATGCCGCTGCGGTAGAGCGCGCCGTTCAGATAGGTGTTTCCGGGGGCGGCGCCGACGTTGACGCGGCCCGCACCCCTGATTTTCAGGGTCAGGAAATAGTCCTCATGGTTAGAATCCGCTTGAACGGGGAGGGGAAAACGGTAAAACCCTGGGGCCGTGACCTCTGCCACGGGAACGGCAGTCCGCCCCAGTTTCTCGCCCTGTACCGCCTCCCGCAGGGTGAGTTGAATTTCCCCCTTGCCGGGTTCCAGCGGTTCCAGATAAATCTCCACGCCGTTCATCCCGTCAAAGCGGGCGACGAAGGTTTGCCCCAGCGATTGTTCCGCATCCAGCGGGAGCAAATCAAAAACCGCCGCCTGTTCGGGGCGGGTGATGGGCGTGCAGGCGGCGGCCAGAAGAATTGCCAGCAGGCTGCCGATGAGCAAGTGTCTGAAACGCTTCAATTGCGATCCTTACCCGCGCTCTGCCAGCCGCCCGTTGGTGTACTTGTGTGGAATTTCGGAAACCAGGGGCTGGCGCGAAACCCCTTCTTTTGGCGCCTTCTTGGATGGCGATCCCGTTCTTTTTGTGGACATGCGGATGTTTGCCCGTTTGTTGTTGCGGAAACTTGCCCGCGCGTATTGCTGATGCCTTCGGGTTTCTTCTTCCCGGTTTGGTACGGAACGCCATTCCCCGGCCTCGTAACTCTCCAGCAGGGCTTGTTCATTTTCAGACAGAGGGCGGCTTTGCTTTGCCATTTTTGTGCGCATTGCTTCGGCTTGCGCAGATACCTTTTTGTTGTTTTCGGCCTGGAAAAATGGTTTTGAGAAAAACTTTCTCCCCCGATTCTACCGCGTCTCTCCCGAATATTCCACTTGATTTTCTTTCGGAGGTGCAGGCAAATGTTGCAGCAATTCCCGTGTGTTTCCCTCGCCCCGCGCACAAGACTGGCAGTCCTGCCAGGACTGCCAGTCTTCATTTGGCGAACAGGACAGGCACCCTGCCCTCCCCCCGCCGGGGGGAGGGCAGGGTAGGGGGAAACACCGTCGTTCTCCACCTTTTGACTGCACCCTCACAGGAATGCAGTCTTGCCATAATGTTGGGGACGCGCTATAATGCGGGGCGTTCGGGGCGTGGCGCAGTCCGGCTAGCGCGCTTCAATGGGGTTGAAGAGGTCGGAGGTTCAAATCCTCTCGCCCCGACACAATTGGGCCATTTTGCCCAACACGAAACACCCTGACGGGATGGCCCGCGGGGTGTTTTGTGTTCTGGCTGCTCGGTTAGCCTGTACCGATGGCACCCTGCTTTACCGCTCAGGCGCGGATAAGAACCTGCCCGAAAGAGGAGGGACAGCAGCACCACAGCACATTCCACCTCCCCTGAGGACTGCGAAGCCCGCCCGAAAGGCGGGGAAGGGATGGGGTGACGCGCCATGCAGATATACCTGTAGCAATCCGTCTGCTTGAATTTTCGGATGGACACCAACCCGGATGTTACTGTCTGGAGAACACGAACTGTCATAAAAGTTGCTCATGCCGAAACAATCACCTTTTCGCTTTGGCACCGTAGGGAAGCCAAAATCCACCCCCAAAAAGCCCGGCGGCAGCGTGGGCGCGGTGCTGCGCATCGCCGAACTGGGACTCTCCGCCCTGGAACTGGGCTGGGTGCGCTCGGTACGCGTCTCGGAGGCGACCTGCGCCAAAATCCGCGCCGCCGCCCAGGAACACGATGTCGCCCTCAGCATCCACGCGCCGTACTACATCAACCTCAACGCCAGCGACGAGGAATGGCCGAAATCCCGCAAGCGGCTGATGGATGCCGCCCACTTCGGGCATCTCGCCGGAGCCACCGACATCATCTTCCACCCCGGCTCGTACTTCGGGCGTCCCCCGGCGGAGGTGCTGCCCAGGGCCATTGCCCGCCTGGAGGGCTGCGTAGCCGAACTTCGGGAGGCGGGCAACCCCGTCACCCTGCGCCCGGAGACGATGGGCAAATCCGCCATGCTCGGCTCGCTGGAAGACACGCTGGCGATGAGCCGGGCCATCCCCGGCGTGCTGCCCTGCCTGGATTTTGCTCACCTGCACGCCCGGCCGGGGGACGGCAGCATGAACTCGGCGGATGAATGGCGGCGCACACTCGAAGCCTGCGGCAGCGCCCTGGGCGCGGAAGCCCTTCAAAACATCCACGCGCACCTCTCCGGGATTGCCTACACCCCCAGGGGCGAGAAGGAACACCTCCCTTTGACGGAATCCGACTTCAACCTGGATGCGCTGCTCCGGGCTTTGGCGGAGTTCGACTGTGGGGGACGGATCGTCTGTGAGAGTCCCATCCTGGAAGAAGATGCCCTGCTGATCCAGCGCCGCTGGCAGGAGATTCGGACGGAGGTTTCAGGTGATCGCTGACCCTTTGGCAGAACTCCACGCCGAAATGCGCGCCTGCCGCCGCTGCATCGAGGCAGGCTACGACGTGACCCCGCCGGCGGTCATCGGCGGGCAGATGGGGGCGCGGATAATGACCATCGGGCAGGCGCCCGGCATCACCGAGGTGGAGGCGCAGCGCCCGTTCAACGCCGGGAGCGGGCAGCGGCTGTTCAAGTGGCTGGCGGGCGCGGGCATCGGGGAGGCCTGGTTCCGCAGCACCCAGTACATGACCGCGGTGACCAAGTGCTACCCCGGACGGGCGAAGGGCGGCAGCGGCGACCGCGTGCCCTCGCGGGCCGAGCAGAAACTTTGCCGCCCGTTTTTAGACCGTGAAATCGAGTTGATTGACCCGGCCCTGATTATCCCCGTCGGGCGGCTGGCGATTAACCTGTTCTACCCCAAAAGCGCAAAACTGACCGAAATCATCGGCACCCAAAAGCAGGTGGATGGCCGCTGGATTGTGCCCCTGCCGCACTCTTCGGGTGCCAGCCGCTGGCACCAGACCGCGGAAAACCGCGCCCTGATTGCCCAGGCGGTGGCGCTGATTGGGGAGCACTACCGGCATCTGTTCCCTGAAAACCAAATTTGAAATGGCGAGGGCCGTTTGCCCCCGTTTTGCACGTTTTGCGCAACTCACACGTTGAACCGCACGTGCATAATGTCCCCGTCCTGGACGATGTAATCCTTGCCTTCCAGGCGCAGTTTGCCCTTTGCACGGGCCTCCGCCATGCTGCCGAGGGCGATCAGGTCATCGTAGGGCACCACCTCGGCACGGATGAACCCTTTTTGCAAATCGCTGTGGATCACGCCGGCGGCTTCGGGGGCGGTCGCGCCGCGCCGTACCGTCCAGGCGCGCACTTCGTCCTCGCCGACGGTGAAGAAGGATTGCAGTTGCAGCAATTCGTAAGATTTTCGGATCATGCGGTTGAGGCTCGGCTCCTCGATGCCATACTCCGCCATGAAGAGTTCGGCATCTTCGGGGGCCAGTTGGGCGATCTCCATCTCCAGTTGGCCTTGCAGGGGGATCACGCAGGCTTCACAGGGCGGGGAGACCTCCGGGGGCTGCTGCCCCTCCCCCAAATTGAGCACGATCAGCAAATCCTTGATGGAGAGAAACCCGAAACCGGAGAGCATCTTTCGTTCTTCGGGGGTGAACGGCTCCCCTCGGAGGGGGCGGTCCTCCGAAAGGATTTCCATTAACCGCTGAAACAGGGCCTTCTCGCGGTTGATTTCGTCTTTGGGGCGGGCGTTGCGGCGCAATTCTTCTTCCAGCCGTTCCAGTTTGCGCTCCACGGCGATCAAATCGTTGAGCAGGAATTCGCCCTCCATCGCCTCGATGTCCCGCTGGGGGTCTGTGCCGCCCATCACGTGCGGGACGCTCTCGTCCTCGAAGCAGCGCACCACATGGATGAAGCCGTCCATCTGCGAGAGTTGGTTGAGCAGCGGCCCGGAGATATTGCCGCTGGCGCTGCCCTCCAGCCCGGCGATGTCGGCGTAGGTGACTTTGGCGTAGGTGGTCTTTTTGGGCTTGAACATGCGGGAGAGCGCGTCAACGCGCGGGTCGGGCACATCCACAACGGCGGTGTGGACTTCAAAGCGTCCGCCGCTCATCGTTACGGGGCGGTCGCCGCGGGTGAGGGCGTTGAAAACGGTGGTTTTGCCGGACTGGGGCAGGCCGATGATGCCGAGTTTCATAGAGGGTTCCTTGGAATGCAGAATGAAAAATGACGGATGGCGGGTGTCATCGCGCTGGGCGGAGCGACCAAAGGGAGCGCAGTCGAAGCGCAGTGCGCAGGAATGGCGGGCGGATTGTACCGCGAATCCCAGGTTTGGGGGGCGGATGGCACTTTACCGGGTGCAGGCAAAAGATGCAGAAATTGGGCGGTCCCATGGGTACTGCGTCTTTTCCCCCTACCCAACCCTCCCAAAATTTCCGCTTTGGTTCCCCTCTCCCTTCGGGAGAGGGGTCAGGGGTGAGGGCGGGGGTGAGGGGATGGGAACACCGTCTTTCTACAACATTTGCCTGCCCCCAGAGGGTGCGGGCAAAAGACGTAGAAATTAGGCAGTCCTATGGGCACTGTTTCCTTTCCCCCCCCCCCCGCCCCCCCCCCCCGGGGGGGGGGGTTTGGTGGGGGGGACACCGCCCCCCTACACCATGT
>CAZPSL010000021.1:0-11788 GCA_964589145.1 uncultured Anaerolineales bacterium | reverse complement strand
GGCTTTGATGGTCGCCGGGGCTTTGGCGCTGTTGCGGAAACCGGGCACCTTGACGTACTTTTTGGTCAGTTTGTTCAGCGTGCGCTGGGTTTTCGGGGACAAATCGGGCAGCGCCTTCATAGTCTCGCGCAGCATGGTGAGACGAAAATCGGCGCGCATGAACTCGTTGATGGCGTGAAAAGGGATAAATTGGAGTTGGGGTTTGTCGTTTTCGGTCATGGCAGGTTGGTGAATTGGGGGTTGGGGGCTGGTAACTGGGGGCCGGGGGATTGGGGGGTTGGTAAATTTGGGGGTGGGTAATTGGGTAATTGGGAATTAGGTGATTGGGGAATGGATATTCGTAGCGGCTTCCCCACCCCTGTTCCCTGATACCCGATTCCTGATTCCTGATTACCTGATACCTGCTCACCCAACCGGAAAAATGGTATTCAAATCGGTTTCGATGATTTCGGCGGTCAGCGACCCGTGGCTGAGTTCGGTGAGAGCGGCCTGAAATTCGGGAAACGCCTCCACGGGGAACTGCATCGTCAGGGTCACGTCCGCGCCGAAGGTCTCATCCAGGATTCTACCGCGAGTTTTGCCAACCAGCAGACGGATTTGTTCAAACAGCGGGTAGGGCAGGGCGAGCATCACCGTATGGGTGGGGATTTTCTCGGCCAGCGGAGTCACCTGCAAGACCGCCCGCACCGCGTCCCCATAGGCGCGCACCAGCCCGCCTTTGCCGAGTTTCGTCCCCCCGAAGTAGCGGGTAACCACCACCGCCGCGTCCCCCAGCCCGCTGCCCTGGAGAACCGCCAGCGCGGGGCGTCCCGCCGTCCCTGATGGCTCGCCGTCATCACTGCTGTGGGCAATCACCGAACTGCCGTGCCCAACCACGTATGCCGGGACGTTGTGCGTGGCGTCGTGGAACTCGGCGCGCACGCGGCGGATGAACGCTTTGGCTTCCTCCACGCTGAAAACAGGGGCGAGCGTGGCGATAAACCGCGAGTTGACCACCGTGATTTCGGCGCGGGTTTCAGCGGCGGGGATGCGGTGGGGCATTTTGGGAATCAGGGATCGGGGATCGGGGATTGGGGATTGGGAAATGGGGATTGGGGATTGGGAATTGGGGAGCGGGGATTAGGGGGTGGTTGTCAGCAAATCCCGCAGGGCGGGCACCAGTTCGGGGAAGCGGAAGGCGAAGCCCAGTTCTTGCAGGCGGGCGGGGAACACGCGCTGACCTTCCAGCACCACCGAGGCCGCCTCGCCCAGCGCGGCTCTGAGCGCGAACCCCGGCGCGGGCAGCCAGGATGGACGGTTGAGTACCGCACCAAGCGTCTTGCCGAAATCCCGGTTGCGGAGCGGGTTCGGCGCAGTCAGGTTGAACGCCCCGGAAGCCTGCGGGTTTTCCAGCAAAAAACGGATCGCGGCAACCTCATCGGCGCGGTGAATCCACGAATACCACTGGGTCCCGTCCCCGAAAGCCCCGCCGAGATAAGCACGGTACGCGGGGAGCAGGCGCGCCAGCGCGCCGCCTTCGGGGGTGAGCACAATCCCGGTGCGGATCACCACCCGCCGCACACCCAGCGATTCCACGCTTTCGGTAGAAGCCTCCCATCGCACGCAGGTCTGCGCCAGAAAGTCGTCGCCCGGCTCGCAGCCCTCGGTGATCAGTTCATCCCCGCGGGGCCCGTAGTAGCCAATCGCCGACGCCTGGATGAACACCGCGGGTTTGTGCGCCGCCTGCCGGATGGCTTCCGCCAACGCCTGCCCGCTCTGGACGCGGCTCTCCACGATGCGCCGTTTGCGCTCTGCCGTCCAGCGGGCGGGCAGGAAGCCTGACCCGGCGAGATTCTCCCCGGTGAGGTGGATCACCGCATCCGCGCTTTCGAGTTGCGCTGCCCAGGTTTCAGGTTGGGCGTAGTCCCACGGGACGGTTTGTGCGCCCTCCACGCGGGCATCCGCCCGGCGGCTGAAGATTGTGATCCGGTGTCCGGCGTTGATGAGTTCGGCGGTCAGGGAGCGGCCAATCAGCCCCGTCCCGCCGGTGAGGAGGATGTTCATTGTGCTTGGAGCAGGGTGAAGACCGGCATTCCTGCCAGGACTGCCAGTCTTGTAGCCCGCCGCTTACTGGGCTGGCGCGTAGACGTAAACCGACCTGGTGAAGCGGTCGAAGGTCTCCTCGTGCTGACGGTCAGGGCTGCTGTCGAGGGTGAAGACCAGCGCAACGTGCTCGCCGTTGACGATAATCGTGGCGGTGTAGCGTCCGGTCTGGCCGCGCACGGTGCCCTCGTAGGCGACGGTGGCGGCGGGCAAATCCTGGATGGTGAGCATCTCCGGGTCGCCGAGGCGTTCCAGTTCGTCCTCGCGCCCGTACTCAAAGTAATCCATGAAGAAACCGAGCAAATCGCGGGGATCGCTGTAACCGTCGAAATCATCCGTGCTGACCAGGGTGATGGTCGCACCGGCTTCGGGGATGGTCTCACTATCCAGCCCTTCGGAGGAATTGGCGATATTGATCAGTTGCTCGCTTTCCTGGACAGCCCAATCGGCAGGCAATTCGAAATTGACGCCCAGATTTTGATATTCGTGGCTTTCCCAGGCATCGCCGACCGGCTCCGCCGGGGAGCAGGCGGCCAACGCCAGCGCCGCGAGAAGGACGAGACTCAAAAGGGTGATGGCGCGTTTCATAAAAACTCCTGTTTTGAGAGAACATCGCGGCTGCCACGACAATTGGGCGGTGAAATTTGTTATCTGCCATTCGAGCCTGGGGCTTTCGCTCTGCCCGATGGTTCGCGGTTGCGTGCGAAGCACGCAACCGCGAACCCCTGCGTCTCAACGGAAGTTCTCAAAATGCACAAATCTCTGCTGCCCTCCTTTGCGAAGGCTGCTTTCCGAGATTCTACTAAAACCCCTCTAACTTGCTCAAGTCGGCGACGCCCTCCGCCAGGGCGGCGATGCGCGCCAGCAGGGTGAGGCGGTTTTCACGCACGGCTTTGTCCTCCGCCATCACCAGCACCTCTTCAAAAAAGCGATCAATCGCGGGGATCATGGGCGTGAAGGCTGCGAACAGGTCGTTCACCGAGCCGGGCGCGCGCTCGGCGGCTTCCGCAGTTTGCAGGGCGGCAAACAGGTCGCGCTCGGCAGGCTCGGTCAGCAGTTCGGGGGAAACCGAAAACGCCCCGTTCCCCGCTGGCGGCTGACCGCTGACGGCTGACCGCGTAATGCGCACACAGCGCGAGTAGGCGGGCAAAATTTTCTCCCAGTCCTCGCGGGCGACCCATTCGGAGAGTTCGCGCACGGCCTGGGCGGCGCGGGCGGGGTTGTGCCCCTGCGCGGCGAGGACGGCATCCACCACATCGTAGCGGTAGCCTTCATCGAGCAGGATGTGGCGCAAGCGCTCGACGATGAAATTCAGGCAGGCTTTTCGGGCTTTGGGCGAAGCCTCAATGGGCAGGTTTTCCGCCGCAGCGTCGAGCGCGGGGCGCAGGTCAAAGTCCAGATTCCACGCCAGAAGGTTGGTCACCAGCCCGAGGGCGGCGCGCCGCTGGGCGAAGGGGTCTTTGTTGCCCGTGGGTGCCAGCCCGGCGGCGAACAGTCCCATCAGTGAATCCAGTTTATCGGCGAGCCCGACCGTCAGACCGGTTTTGCTCTTGGGGGTCTCGTCCCCGGCGAAGCGCGGCAGGTAGTGCTCGAAGATGGCGGCGGCGATTTCCGGCGGCTCCCCGGCGGCAAGGGCATACTCGCGCCCGATCACGCCCTGGAGCGAGGTCATCTCGACCACCATCTGGGTGGCGAGGTCGGCTTTGCAGAGTTTGGCGGCCCGGGCGGCGGTGAAGGTCTCCTCCGGGGTGAGGCCGACCATCGGGGCCAGCACCCCCACCAGATGCCCGATCCGTTTGGTCTTGTCCAGCATCGAGCCGAGATCAGCCTGGAAGGTGAGTTTCTCCAGTTTGGGGACGAAATCTTCCAGCGGGGTTTTCAGGTCTTCCCGCACAAAGTAGGCGGCATCGGCGAAGCGCGCCCGCACCACGTCCTCGTTGCCGCGCTTGATCACCTCCAGCGGCGTGCCCGCGGGCTTGTTGGCGACGACGACAAAGTGCGGCAGGAGTTCCCCGTTTCGCTCCACGGGGAAGTATCGCTGGTGCTTTTTCATCACCGCAATCAGCACTTCGCGGGGCAGTTGCAGGTGTTCGGGGTCAAAATCGCCGCGCAGGGCGAGCGGGGCTTCCACCAGATGGGTGACCTCGGTCAGCAGGGCGGGGTCGGGGCGGATTTCGCCGCCCGCTTCAGCGGCGATGGCGTTCACCTGCGCTTCCACGGCGGCGCGGCGGGCTTCGGGGTCAAGGAGGATGCCCTGGGCTTCCAGCGCGGCGAAGTAGTCGGCAGGAGCGTTCACCGGAATTTCCTGCGGCTCGATGAAGCGCAGCCCGCGGGTGAGGTTCCCCGCCCGCAAACCGGCGTACTCGAAGGGGATCACGGTCTTGCCGAAGAGCGCCAGCAGCCAGCGGATGGGGCGGGAGAAGGCGACGTTGGTCTGATTCCAGCGCATGGATTTGCCGAAGGAGATGCCTGCCGCCAGTTTGGGGAGATGCTCGGACAGGATTTCGGGGGTGGTGCGCCCTTTTTGGTGGATCACGGCGACGAGGTACTCGCCGCCATCCAGTTGACGGCGTTCCAAATCTTCCACCGCGACGCCCTTGGAGCGGGCAAAGCCCTGCGCGGCTTTGGTGGGGCTGCCGTCCGCATCAAACGCGCGGCTGACCGGCGGGCCTTTGACCACCTTCTCCACGTCGGGCTGTGCCGGGGCGAGATCGTCCACGGAGACGACCAGCCGCCGCGGCGTGCCCAGGATGCGGATTTCGCCGTGTTCCAGGCGCAGTTCGTCCAGCAGGGCGGGGACGGACTGCCGCAGTTGGGCGAGGGCGCTTTCCAGGTCGGCGGGGGGGAGTTCTTCGGTGCCGATCTCCAGCAGGAAGGGGGGTTGGAATTGGGGGTTGGGGGCTGGGGGCTGGGGATTGCTGGGTGACGTGCTTCCTGATTCCTGCTCCCTGTTCCCCGATACCTTTCCCCAAGGAAAGCCCAATGCCTCGCGCTGTTCCACGTAGGTTTTGGCAACCCGACGGGCCAGGGCGCGCATCCGGCGGAAGTAGCCCTGCCGCTCGGTGACTCCGATCGCCCCGCGGGTGTCGAGGATGTTGAAGGTGTGGGAGCACTTCAAAACGTAATCGTGTGCCGGGAGCACCTGACCGGCCTCCAGGCAGGTTTTGGCTTCGGCTTCGTAAAGGTCGAACATCCGGCGCAGACGGTCCACATCGGCGAGTTCGAAGGCGTATTTGCTGAACTCCTGCTCGCTGTGCAGGAGTACGTCGCCGTATTTCAGAGTCTCGTTCCACTGGATGTCCTTGAAATCGCGCACGCCCTGCAAGGCCATGGCGATGCGTTCCAGCCCGTAGGTGAGTTCCACCGCCACCGGGTCGAGGGGGATGCCGCCGACCTGCTGGAAGTAGGTGAACTGGGTGATTTCCAGCCCGTCCAGCCAGACCTCCCAGCCCAGCCCCCAGGCGGAGATGGCCGGCTGCGCCCAGTTGTCTTCCACAAAGCGGATGTCGTGCTCGCGGGGGTCAATGCCGAGGGCTTCCAGCGAGCCGAGGTAAAGTTCCTGGGAGTTGCCCCGGTCGGGTTTGATGATGACCTGATACTGGGTGTGCTGGTAAATGCGGTTGGGGTTCTCGCCGTAACGCCCGTCGTCGGGGCGGATGGAGGGTTCCACGTAGGCCACGTTCCAGGGTTCGGGGCCGAGGGAGCGCAAAAAAGTGGCCGGGTTCATCGTCCCCGCGCCGACTTCGGTGTGATAGGGCTGCCAGATCAGGCATCCCTGTTCGTGCCAGTAGGTTTGCAGTTTGAAGATGATGGATTGGAAGTCGAGGGTCATGGTGGTTGGGGGTTGGTAGTTGATAAATTGGTGGTTGGTAAGTTGGGACTGGTAAATTGGGGGTTGGTAATTGGGTGGCTGGTGGGTGGATTATACCGCGAGGCGGGAGATGCGGGGGACCGGGGAGCCAGGGGGGGCAGGCAAACGGTGTAGAGAGCCAGCGTGTTTCTCTTGCAATGTTCTCGCGGGACTGGCAGTCTTCGGTTAAACGCAGACCCTAAAGGCCTCACAGACCTTTAGGGTCCTCTATCACCTGAAGCGGATTGGCAATACACTCTACGGTAGTTCGCTAACCACCAAGTCACAAAGGCACGAAGGAGAAAAGGGGAACCAAAACGTTGTGCCTTGGTGCCTTCGTGGTGAAAGCCCCTTGCAGCGATTGGCAAATTGCACCCACCAAGTCACAAAGGCACGCAGAAGAAAAGGGAAACCAGAACGTTGTGTCTTGGTGCCTTCGTGGTGAAAAACACCAGCCGCGGTTGTGTAATGCGGATTGGCAATCCGCTCTACGGTAGTTTACCCCAGCCGTTTGATGCGCGCATCCACGTCATCGGCAAACCGCCGGATGAACATCTGGACGTATTCCGACGGGTCAAGCGACAGGTCTGCCAGCAGGGGAGTGAGGTCCATACCATAGACAACGCCTTCGGTGGTATCCACCCCATATGGCTGGAAGTAAGTAGCATTGGCTTTGCGGCGTCCCATCGTCGCCAGGTCGTAGCGTTTGCCCCCGGCAATCTGCGAATCGAATACGCCGACCAGGGCGGCTTGCAAACTTTCGTGGGCGGAGGTGTCAAAGCCGATTTTGTCGGCGTCTATCATCCAGTCCAAACCGCGCCAGACCTCGCAGCCGTACAGGGCTTCGGGGCGCGCTTCGGGCGGCAGTTCCCGCAGGGCGGCGATCACCCGCAGGGCAACGGTGACGTGGGTGTCGTGTTTGTCCGCCAGGTTGTGCGTGTAAACGAACTGCGGACGGGCGGCCTCGAAAATTTTAACGAGATCCGCCACAAGTTCGGGCCGCAGGGCGTCCTTGATGGTGTTGCTGGGGTAATCCAGCAAAATCTGGGCGGCGTATTCCCCTACGAAAGCGGCTTTGCGCTGTTCCTTAAGGCGTACCAGACGCATTTCCTCGTCCGTGTAGTCAGCGTAGAGACCGGCACGCGGCGAACCGCGCCCGTCTGTGATAACCACGCCCGTGAACCACCTGTCGGGCTGCTGGAAGCACGCCAGAATGGGCGCGGCGGCCATGATTTCGATATCGTCTTGGTGGGCGGCAACGCAAAGATGCGTGGTGCGGGCCAGCGCATCGGTTTCGGAGATGTTATCCGGGATGTAGATTTCGGCAGCAGGCTGGTGAAAGTTCATGGGTGTTCCTCCCGCAGGGGCGTGATTAATCACGCCCCTGCTACGCTACGCGTTGGGCCGCGTTACAGCCGTACCGGCTCGCCCAACTCTGCGGAGCGGTAAACAGCCAGCGCGATCTCGAGGGCTTTGTAGCCGTCGTAGCCGGTGACGCGCGGGGCGCGTTCCTCGCGGATGGCGGAGACGAACTCTGTCAGCATTGCCCCGTCTGCATCGGAACCCCAGGGCAGGTAAACCGGATGCTCCGCCCGGTTGTCGTAGGCGGTCAGGTTTTGGCGGAAAGCGTCCACACTGACCACGCCGCGCTCGCCGATCAGGTCGAGGGCGAGGCCGCCCCAGGTCGGGTAGTTGAGCGGACGGCTCCAACTGCAATCAATGGTGGCGAAGGTGCCGTTTGCGAAGGTGAGCATCACCAGCCCGCCGGTTTCCACGTCCACGGCCTCGCGGTGGATGATGAGATTGGTCTGCCCGTAAACTTCGACCACCTCGCTGTTCAGATACCAGCGCAAAACGTCCGCCAGATGGACGGTGTGATCCATCACCGAACCGCCGCCTGCCAGTTCCTTGTCCACAAACCAGTCGCGGTAGCGCTTGGGCATCTGCCCCTGGTTGACGGTGTTGCAGGCGTAAACCCGCCCCAAACCGCCCTGGTCGAGCAGGGTTTTGACCTCCAGCAGGGGGGCGCTGAAGCGCATCGGGAAGGCGGTCATCAAAATCACCCCGGCACGCTCGCAGGCTTCCATCATCGCCTGGGCGTCCTCGAGGGTGGTTGCCAGCGGCTTTTCGCACATCACGGGCACACCGGCCTGGGCGGAGAGTTCCACCAGCGGGCGGTGGCGGGCGTTCTCGGAGCAGACGATCACCCCGTCGGGGTTGGCTTCCAGCAGAGCCTCGCAGGAGGGGAACAGGCGGGTTTCGTAAACCCCCGCAAAGTGTTCGCCGCGGGCGCGGTCCTCGTCGGCAATGCCGAGCAGTTCCACACCGGGCAGCGCCTTCAGGTTGTGGGCGTAGGCTTCAGCGTGCAAATGGGCAAAACTCAAAATTCCGATTTTCATGCTCCCACCTCCGGCAGGGGTTCCAGGGTGACGGGTTTTCCGGTTTGAGCGGATTCCATCGCTGCCAGCGCGATTTGCAGGGCGGCCAGCCCGTCCGCGGCGCTGACCGGAACGGGGGAATCTTCCACGATGGCGCGGTGGAAAGCCCGAATTTCCGCCGTGTAGGGGCTTTCCAGCAGGGGGCTGGCGGGGACGGGCACCTCGGCGGAGTCCTCGTCTTGCTGGTGACGGAAGACCTGGATGGGGGCGGTGGCGTCCGAATCGTGGACGATCAAACCCTGGGAACCGGCAATCTCGAATTTGGTGCGGAAGGTCGGCGGGGGATAGGCCCATGATCCCTCGATATGGGAGATGGCGCCGTTATGGTGGGTGAGAATCGCCAGCCCGTGGTCAACGCCCGCTTCCATGCCGCTTGTGCCGATGGATTTGGCAAAGACCGTTTTGACCTCCCCGGCCACCCAGCGGGCGTAATCGAAATCGTGGATCATCAGATCGAGCATCATCCCGCCGGATTTCCCGAAATCCACGAACCAGTTACCGGCTGCCTTGCGGGGCTGGAAAACGTCCCGCTGAAGACGGATCACGGCAGGCTCGCCGATCATTCCGGCATCCACGGCATCCTTTGCCCGGCGGTATTCGGGGAAGAAGCGCACCACATGGGCGACCAGCAGTCTGACGCCCGCCGCGTTGCAGGCGGCGACCATCTCGCGGCCCTGTTCGAGGGTGCGAGCCAGCGGCTTTTCGCAAACGATGTGTTTTCCGGCTGCGGCGGCTTGCAGCACCTGGGGATGGTGAAGGTGCGTGGGCGTGCAGATGTCCACGATGTCCACATCTTCGAGCAGGGACTCGATATCCGGGTAAGCGCGCCCGCCGTATTTTGCTGCTATCGCCTGGGCATTTTCGGGGACGGGGTCGAAGCCGCCGACGAACTCCGCTTCGGTTTCCGCCCAGGCCGCGGCGTGGACTGCGCCGATTGCGCCGAGCCCGAGGATTCCAACGCGCATGAGAAAACTCCTTTCAGGGGGAAGAGGGGGACACTGGGCGGGCAGGAAATGCCGGCCCGCTACTTCACCGCCCCCGCTGTGAGGCCGCGGATCAACTGGCGGGAGAAGAGAATGTACAAAATCAGCACCGGCACCATCGCCAGAGTCAGCGAGGAGAGCACGGCGTTCCAGTCGCTGACGAACTGCCCCAGGAACTGCTGTGCGCCCAGGGTGACGGTTTTTGTCTCCTCGCTGGGGGCGAGAATCAGCGGGAACCAGAGGTCGTTCCAGATGGGGATCATCGTAAAAACGGCCACCGTTGCAATTGCAGGGCGCACCAGCGGCAGCACCAGCCAAAAGATGCGGTACTCACTGGCACCGTCAATGCGGGCGGCCTCCTTGAGTTCGCCGGGGACCTGCTTCATAAACTCGGTAAGGATGAAAATCGCCAGCGGCAGCCCCATGGCGGTGTAAACCAAAATCAGTGCGGTGCGGGTGTTGACCAGGTTCATCGCCACAATCAGCCGCAGGATGCTGACCGTCCCCAGGCGGATGGGGATCATAATCCCAATGGCAAGGTACAGCCCCATCCAGCGGTTGCCGGGGAAGTCGTATTCCGAGAGGGCGTAGGCCGCCATCGCCGCGAAGAAGAGGATGAAAAACATCGAACCGATGGTGACAACAAGGCTGTTGGTGAAATACAGCCCGAAGTTCGAACGCTCGAACACCTTCTCGTACCCCACCAGGCTGAAAACGTCACCGATAGGCAGCGCCCAGGGGGTTTTGAAAATCGCCTTGCGTTCCTTGAAGGAGTTGATCAGCACCAGATAGATGGGGAATAACGCCACCAGCGCAGCGAGCAGCAGCACGATGTAGGCGGGGATTCGTCCGAGCCAGCGAGGGAGTTTTTTTGTATTCATGGTTTTCCCTTTTCGTCTGATGACTGGCGGCCCTGTCAGGGCTGCCAGTCAGGGCGTATTTACAACTCGTAGGTCTGGATGCGGCGCTGGTAGCCGAACATGTAAATCAGCACGCCGGTCAGGATGATGATGAACATCACCGTTGCCACCGTTGCACCCATCGTTGGGTTGCCCAACTGAAGTTGCTGCCCGAAGAAGGTACGGTAGAAGAACGTACCCATCAGGTCGGTGGAGAAATTGGGGCCTGCCAGCGCTCCCTGGGTGGTGTAAATCAGGTCGAAGGCGTTGAAATTGCCCACAAAGGTCAGCACAGCGACAATCCCCACGGTCGGTAAAATCAGCGGGAACTTGATCTTCCAGAAAACCTGCCAGCCGCTGGCACCGTCCACGGTGGCGGCTTCGAGCAGTTCATCCGGGATGCTGATCAGGGTAGCGTAGAACAGCATCATCGGAATCCCGATAAATTGCCAGACCGAAATCAGGGAAAGGGCAATCAGGGCGGGGCCTTCCAGGCCCAGCCAGGGCTGGAAGTAAGCCCCCAGGCCGACGGCTTCCATCATCCCTTTGGCGATGCCCCACAGGGGACTGAGAATCAACTGCCAGATGAAGCCGACAATCACCACGGAGAGCATGGTCGGCAAAAAGTAAATCGTGCGGAAGAACCCCACCCCGCGGACAAAACGGGAGGTCAGAATGGCTGCCAGCAGCAGCCCGATGGAGTTTTGCACAATCATGTGAATCAGGAAGAAGACGATATTGTTTTTGAACGCCCCCCAAAGCCGAGGCTTCCACAGTTCATCGGTGAACAGGGTGATGTAGTTTTGCAGCCCGACAAAAAACTCGTTTCCGGCGCTATCCGCGGCGAAGAAACTCAAGCGCATTGAGTCCAGCAGCGGGTAAATCATGAACAATGTATAGATGATGACGGCAGGCGCCAGGAAAACGATGATATGGGTGGGGAACTTTCGCCCGGAGGGGTGACTCTTCGTTTGCGCCATCGGAATCTCCTGCTTTTGGAAAAAGGGTGTTATGTGCGAACGCAGTTCGCACATAACACCCATAAGCCGTTACGGGGTGTACCAACTATCCAGACCATCCTGGATTTGCTGGGCGGCCTCTTCGGGGGTGATGTCCCCGTTGATGACCTGGGCGCTGACGCGCCACAGTTCGTTCTCCAGGTTCGGCTCGCCGCGCGAGAGAATCTGGTACGAGTTGCGGATGGTGGATTCACACTCGCCGCGCCAACTCAGGAACTCCTGCGCCATCGGGTCATCCAGGTTGATCTGGTGATTCGAGAGCGAGAAGAAGCCGGGCAGGGCGTTGGAATACAGTTCCGCGAATTCGGCGGTGGTCATCCACTGGAGGAAGGCTTTTGCCGCTTCGGGATATTGGGTGGCGGGGTTCATACCGAGGGCGATGTCGGTGTGGTCGCTGATGTAGCACTTGTCCGCGCCTTCGGGCAGGGGCGGCTTGAAGACGCCCATCTCGAAGTCAGCCTGCTCGTTGAACAGGTTGATCTCCCAGGAACCGGCGGGGTAGATGGCCGCCTGCCCC
>CAZPSL010000020.1:0-8453 GCA_964589145.1 uncultured Anaerolineales bacterium | reverse complement strand
GGGGCTTCCAGCCCGGCGATGATGCTCAACAGAGTGGATTTTCCGCACCCGCTGGGGCCGAGCAGCGCCACAATCTCCCCCTCCGCCACATCGAAGGAGCCCCCCTGCAAAGCCCGCGTCTCCCCAAAGGCTTTGTGGATGGCGCGCAGGCTCAAGCCGCGGGGAGCGGGTGTCGGATGGCGGGTGGCGGATGGCGAATGACGAATGGCGGATGCTGCTGAATCACCGCCCGCTGCCTGCTGACCACTGTTCGCTGAACCTTCAACCTTCAACTTTCAACCTCCAACACTTCAATCGCAATCATCAATCGCCAATCATCCCTAACCCTGTCAAAACTCCTCCCCGCCCACGCGCAGACGCTCAATCGCCAGCATCCCCAGCAGAGTGACGAGCATCAGGATGGTGCTCAGCGCCATCGCCTGACCGTAGTTCATCCCGCCGGGGCGCGAGAGGTAGCGGTAAATCACAATCGGGATGGTGGGGTACTCCGGGCGGGCGATCAGCGCGGTGGCGCCGAACTCGCCGATGGAGATGGTGAAGGCGAAGGTGGCCGCCACCAGTACCGCCCGCGCCACCAGCGGAAATTCCACATGCCACAACGCCTGCCGCGGCGAGGCGCCCAGCACCGCCGCCGCCTGCCGCAACTTGGGCTGGATGCTCCGCAGCGCCGGAGTGAGCCCGCGCACCACGAAGGGGAACGCTACCAGCGTGTGGGCAATCGGGATCAGCAGAGGGGAGGCGCGCAAATCCAGGGGCGGGGCATCCAGGGCGACGATGAACCCCAGCCCCAGCGTGACCGCCGAAGTCCCCAGCGGGAGCATCAGCAGCGGGTCGAGAACGCGGTTGACCCTGGAACCGCGATCACGCGCCAGCGCCCAGGCGGCGGGCAGCCCGATGGCGAGCGCCAGCACCACGGTCGCCGCAGCGTAGCCCAGCGAGATGCCGACCGCCGCCGCCGGAGAGGCGTAAAACAGCGATTGCTGCTCGTTGCGGGCCAGGGCGCGGTAAAAATCGAGGGTCAGCCCCGGGGCGGGCAGCCCTCCGCGGGCCGGTCCGCCGCTCCCTGCCGCGGGAACGGTCACCGACCGCAGGGCGAGGGCGATCAGGGGTGCAGCGGTCAAAATCAGCAAAAATCCGAGCGTGAGAGCGGCAAAAAGGCGGCTCCTGGGGCTGGTGAGTGGCCTTTGGGTGGCGGTCTGCGAGCGTTGGGTGAGCGGGCGGGCGAGGCGGCGGGTGAGGCGGGTGTAGGCCAGGGTGAGCGCCAGCGTGCAGAGCAGTTGGATGATGGACAGGACGGCGGCCAGCGGCAGGTTGAACAGGCTGACGGTCTGGTAGTAGATTTCGACTTCCAGGGTGGCGAAGTGCGGCCCGCCGAGCACCAGCACCACGCCGAAGGAGGTGAAATCGAAGATGAAGATGAGCAGCGCTGCGGCGGCGATGGCGGGCGAGAGCAGCGGCAGGGTGACGCGGCGGAAGACCTGCCAGCGGTTTGCGCCCAGCGTGCGTGCGGCCTGCTCCAGACGGGGGTCGAGGCGCGCCCAGAAGTCGCCCACCAGCCGCAGGACGATGGAGACGTTGTAGAAAACGTGGGCGGTGAGGATGGCGGCCAGGGTGTTGACGAACTGGATGGGCGGGTGATCGAGGCTGAAGAGCGTCATCAGGGCGGTGTTGACCAGTCCCTTTGGCCCCAGCAGGGCGGTGAACCCGGCGGCGACCACCAGGGTGGGCATCACGAAGGCCACGCCGGTAAGCGCCCGTACCAGCGATTTCCCCCGAAAGCGGTAGCGCGCCAGAAAGTAAGCCCCCGGCAGCCCGGCGAGCAGGGTCAGCAGCACGGAGAGCGCCGCCTGCCAGAAGGTGAACCACAGCACCCGCTGCACCGAGGCGGAGCGCAACGCCTCGGCAAACGGCGCCAGCGGCCCGGCTTCCGCCCGCGAGAGACTCAACCCCAGGATGCTCGCCAGCGGGTAGAAGTAAAACGCGGCCAGGAAGGCAAGCGGCAGGAGCCAGAGGGCGAGAGTTTTCTTCATGGGGGGGCGGGTTACAGGTTGAAGGTGAAAGTTGGTTACTGCACGGAGAAGAGAACTGAGCCTGCTGCCTTACGCCCCATCCGCCCGGCAAACCGGACAGGGGCACAGCGCCCGCAGGTATTCCCAGGTGTAGATGCCAAATTGGTGTCCGTCTTCCCAGTAGGGTACCAGGGCGTAGGTTCCGGCGGCTTCTAAATCCGTCAGCCGCGTGCGGGGGGAATCTTCCAGTTCCATTGTGAAAACTTCCGGGGGCGGGCCGCCGCCCATGTTATCGTGTCCGCCGCGGCACTCCGCACAGGGGCAGGCGTTCCGCAGCAGCGAAAACGGGATGCGGCTGGTGTGCCCGTCCTGCCATTCGATGATCAGTTCGCGGATGTTGTTGTCTACCGTCACGTTGGTGGGGGTTGTTTTTTCGCTCATTTGTACCTCTTCTGTTGAGGAGGGCCAGTCCTGCCAGGACTGCCCTCCTGTGATTTATGGCTCCGCCACAATTGTCAAAAAGTCCTCCGCCCCCCAGCCCTGGCGGGTCTCGTCGTAAGAGCCGATCAGGAACCACCAGGTGTAGCCGTCCGCCTGAACGGGGCCGTCCCCGATGAGGAACAGTTCCCCTTCCAGGGCGAGGAATTGCATCGCCGAATCCAGCCCGGGGGACTGGCGCAGGCGCAGCCCGTCGCCGCCGGTGCCGCTGACCTGCACAAAGACGCCCACGCCGATCTGGTTGGGGGCCAGCGTGGGGGTGGCGGAAACTTCGGGCGTGGGACTGATCTCCGGGGGGATGGGGGTTGCCGTGCCGCTCAGGGAGGGGATCACCGTCAGGGCGGCGGTGACAACCCCAACCGGCGCGGGGTCGGGCTTGCTCAGGGCGAGAAAAAACAGCAGGGTTGCGAACATCCCGCCGCCCAGCACCAGCGCGGCGAGGATGGCTTTGAAGGGAAAGGAGGATGGTGCGCTGCTGTTGTTCATGGCATCAAGAAACTCTGGATGCTGTTATGCGCTTTCTGTGGTGTAGATGACAGAAAATTCGATGTTCCCCATCCCCCCTGTGTCCCCCCTTCCCCTTGGGAAGGGGGGAGTAATTGATAAGTGGTGTGTTTTCGGGCACGAAGTGCCCGAAAACACACCACAGGGTAATTTTCCTCTCCCGCTGGGAGAGGGGTCAGGGGAGAGGGCAAAGGGATGGGACAAAAACTTTTCACGTTCACTCCACCGTCACCGACTTCGCCAGATTGCGGGGCTGATCCACATCCAGGCCGCGCAGGGCGGCAATGTGATACGCCAGCAGTTGCAGGGGGATGACGGTCGTCACCGGGCTGAGCATCCAGGGGGTTTCGGGCACCCAGAGAACGTGATCCGCCACGGGCGGGATGCGCTCGTCGCCCTCGGTGGCAACGGCAATCACCTGTCCGCCGCGGGCTTTGACCTGCTCAATCTGGCTGAACATCTTTTCGTACCAGGGGTCGCGCGGGGCGATGACGACCACCGGCATCTCGCGGTCAATCAGAGCGATGGGGCCGTGCTTCATCTCGCCCGCCGGGTAGCCCTCGGCATGGATGTAGGAGATTTCCTTGAGTTTGAGCGCCCCCTCGTAGGCGGTGGGCATGTTGATGCCGCGCCCCAGGTAGAGCGCGTTGCGGGTCTCCAGCAGGGAGCGGGCCACCGCCTCGACCTCCGCTTCCCGATCCAGGCAGCGGGAGACCAGGTCGGGCACCAGCCGCAAATCCTGGACGAGACGGTACCGGGCGGGGCCGTCAATCGCGCCGCGCAAATCGGCGAGCAAAATCGCCAGCATGTACAGGTCTACCAGCGGGGCGGTGTAGGCTTTGGTGGAAGCCACGCCGATTTCAGCCCCGACCTGCATCGAGATGTAACCGTCGGCAACCCGCATGGCCTGCGAGCCGATCGCGTTGACGATGCTCCACAACGTCGCGCCGCGGCGGCGGCCCTCGTCCATCGCCGCCAGGGTGTCGGCAGTCTCGCCCGACTGACTGATTGCCAGCACCACGTCGCGCTCGCTCACAATCGGGTCGGCGTAGCGGAACTCCGAGCCGAGGCTGATTTCCACGGGGATGCGCGCCAGTTTCTCAATCAGGATTTTGCCCACCATTCCGGCGTAAGCCGCCGTGCCGCAGGCGGTGATGAAAATTTTGTTGATGCCGAGGGCAAAATCGGTTTTCAGTTGCAGGTTGCGGAAGCGGATATGCCCGGTGTCGAAATCCACCCGCCCGGAGATGGTGTCGGTGAGGGCGCGCACCTGTTCGTGGATTTCCTTGTGCATGAAGTGGCGGAACTCGCCCTTTTCGGCGGCCACCGGGTCCCAGGGGACGGTTTGCACTTCGGGGGTGAGCGGCTGGCCCTCCAGGGTCTGGATGGCCGCGCCCTCGCGGGTGATCACCGCCATTTGGCGGGATTCGAGAAAAATCATCCGCCGCGTGTGCTCCAAAATGGCAGGCAAATCGGAGGCCACAAAGGTTTCGCCCTCCCCGAGGCCGATCACCACGCCCCCCGCGTTCCCGATGCGGGCAGCCACCAGTTTGTCCGGCTCATCCGTGGAGAAGGCAACCACCCCGTGCGCTCCGCGCAGGTGGGTCAACGCCCGGCGGGCAGCCTCCACCAGCCCCTCGCCGAGCGCCAGATAACGCTCGATGAGATGCACGATGACCTCGGTATCGGTCTCCGATTTGAACTCCGCGCCCTCGGCGGCGAGTTCCTCGCGCAGTTCCAGAAAGTTTTCCACAATCCCGTTGTGGACGACCACCACGCGGCCGGTCATCCCCAGGTGAGGGTGCGCGTTGCGGGCGTTGGGTTCGCCGTGGGTCGCCCAGCGGGTGTGACCGATGCCCAGGTTGCCGCGCAGGGGCTGCTCGGCGACCAGTTGCCGCAGGCGGGAGAGTTTCCCGGCGTCGCGGCGCACTTTGATTTGTTCGTTTTGCAGCACGGCGATGCCCGCCGAATCGTAGCCGCGGTATTCGAGCCGCTGCAAACCGTCCAGGATGATGGGGGTGGCGTCTTGAGGTCCGATGTATCCGACAATTCCGCACATGGGTTTTTAGGTTGAAGGTTGAAAGTTGGTGGTTGAAGGTTGGGGGGGATGGGGGTAGGGTATCAGGGAGCGGGGATTGGGTAATCAGGTAACTGGGTATTGGGGATTGGTAATTGGGGATTGGGGATTGGGTATCAGGTATTGGGGAGCGGGAGATGCCTTGTTTACCCTGTCTGCTGCCTGCTGTCCGCTATTCGCTGAATTATACTCCATTGACAAACCGCCCGGCAAATGCTACACTTTGCGTATAGTCGGCTATTCGCTGGCGAGGATGGTGTTTGCTGCTGTCCTGCCTGTTCCGCATCCGGAGGTTTCCATGAGCGACCAAACGACCGCCCATATCACTGCCACGACCACACTGACCCCGGCAATCACCGCCTGGGAGGTTTATCTCAACGATCAGGGACGGTCTCCGCATACCATCAAGGCTTTCATCGGTGATCTCAACCTGCTTGCCTCGTACCTGCCGCCCGACCGCACGCTGGGCAGTATCACCACGCAGGACCTCAACAACTTTCTGGAGTGGATGCAGAATGGGCGCGGGGTCCCTTGCAGCCCGAAGACGCTGGCGCGGCGGATTACGTCCATCAAGTCGTTCTTCCGCTGGCTGCACGGCAACGGGGTGCTGCTGGTTGACCCCGCCGAGAAGGTGGTGCAGAAATCGGTAATCAGTCCGCTTCCGGTGGTGTTGACACCGGAGGAGGTCGAAGCGGTGGTCGAGGCCGCCGACCGTTTCCGTCATGGGGAGAATGTTGATTTGCGGCACTACGTTCTGGTCACGCTGCTGCTGGAAACCGGCATCAAAAAGGGCGAATGTCTGGCGCTCAGCCCCAACCATCTTGAACAGGACACCCCGGAGGGGGCGATCCTGTTCGTCCGTTATGCTGATCCCAAGTACCGCTACAAGGAGCGCAAAATCGCGCTGCCCGATTACTGGGTGGAGGCTTATCAACCCTACGCCGAACGCTACGCGCTCACCGACCGGGTGTTCCCCTGGTCGCAGCGGCGGCTGGAGTATCTGCTGGAGGATTTGAGCAACGCTGCCGGGCTGGAAAAGCATCTCTCCTTTGAGATGTGCCGCTGGACCTGTGCGCTCACCGATTGGCGGTCGGGCATGGAGCACAACAAAATCCGGCAGAAACTGGGGCTTTCCAAGGTGCAGTGGCGCGAGGTCAAAATGAAATTACAGCGGTTGTCGGGGCAGGTCTAGCGGCTTCCGACGATGTTTTTTTCACCACGAAGGCACGAAGGCACAAAGTTTTGTTTTTCCTTCGGGTCTTCGAGTCTTGGTGGTGATAAGTTTTCCCCGTTTTTTCACCACGAAGGCACAAAGGCACAAAGTTCTGTTTTTCTTCGAGTCTTCGAGGCTTGGTGGTGGGTAGTTTTCCGTTTTTTTCACCACGAAGGCACGAAGGCACAAAGTTTTGTTTTTCTTCGGGTCTTTGAGACTTGGTGGTGATAAATTTTCCCCAGCAAACGGAACAAACTGGAGATTGAATGATTTACCTTCTCATTGCGGCTTCGGTCATTTTTGATTTTTTGAACGGGTTTCACGATTCGTCCAATATCGTAGCGACGGTGATCTCCTCGCGGGCGATGAAACCGCGCACCGCGCTTTACATGACCGCGGTCGCCGAATTTGTGGCCCCGTTCCTGTTCGGGGTGGCGGTGGCGACCACCGTCGGCAGTGAACTGCTCGAACCGGACGCGATCACCATCGAGGTGGTGCTGGCGGGCGTTTTGGCGGCAATTGTCTGGAACTTGATCACCTGGTTTATCGGGATGCCCTCCTCATCGTCCCACGCGTTGCTCGGCGGATTACTGGGGGCCGGGCTGGTCGCTTTCGGGGTTGGAGTCATCAAAATCGAAGGGTTGACCAAAATCCTGCTGGCGCTGCTCCTTTCCCCCTTGCTGGGTTTCATCGTTTCGTATTTGTTGATGCACTTTTTGCTGTTCATCAGCCGGGGGGCGACGCCGCGCATCAACAGCGTCTACCGCCGGGCGCAGGTGTTCACGTCCCTGGGGCTGGCGCTCTCTCATGGGAGCAACGACGCCCAAAAAACGATGGGGATTATCACGATGGGGCTGGTCGCCGGGGGCTTTCAGGAGACTTTCCATGTCCCCACCTGGGTGATTTTCCTGAGTGCCAGCAGCATGGCTTTGGGGATTGCCACCGGCGGCTGGCGGCTGATCCGGACACTGGGCGGGCGCATCTACAAAATCCGCCCGATTGACGCTTTTACCTCACAACTGGCTTCGGCGGCGGTGATTTTCGGCGCATCGGCGGTAGGGGGACCGGTCAGCACCACGCAGGTGGTCGGCTCGGCGATCATGGGAGCAGGGGCGGCGGATCGCATCAACAAGGTGCGCTGGCAGGTTGGAAAGAGTATGCTCGTCACCTGGGTGCTGACCGTCCCTGCGGCGGCAATAGTGGCCGCGCTGATTTATGGGGTGATTCTTTTGTTTATGCCGTGACGCATGTTCCGGGGAAAAGCACGTTTGCGGTATTCGGGTTTGTTCGCGTTGTTTTACATCCACTTGACCACAATATCGCCGATCACGTTAGCGGCCTGGTCGCCGCGGTCTGCCGCGTTGGAAAGGTGACGGTAAATTTCGCGCAATTTGAGAATCTCCATCACGCCGTTCAGGTCTTCGGGGTCATCGAACAGTTTGGAAAGCGCCTCGCGATAGACATGCTCTACCCGGTTTTCGAGGGCTTTGGCGCGCACTGCATGGTCGTTTGCCACGTTGGGGTGGTCACTTAACCGCAGCACGCCGCGGTAGATCTCCATTGCCGCGTCCGCCAGCAGGGAGACAATCCGCACCAGGTAATCGTTCGGTTCGACGTTGAAAATCACCATCCCGTCCACGGTGGTGTTGGCGTAATCCAGAATGTCGTCAATGGTCAGTGAGAGGGCAAAGATATCCTCGCGGTCGAAGGGGGTCACAAAGGTCTGGTTGAGTTCGTCAATCAGAATGCGGCGGACTTCATCGGCCTCTTTCTCAAGCGCCGAGACGCGTTCGGCCAGCGCGTCATCCGGCTGTTTCATATACTCGCGCAGCGCTTCCATGCCCTGCACGGCGTATTCGGCCTGTTGAGTGAGCAACTCCAAAAAACGATTGGTCTTTTTGCGTTTG
Source organism: uncultured Anaerolineales bacterium (assembly GCA_964589145.1). Lineage (GTDB taxonomy): Bacteria > Chloroflexota > Anaerolineae > Anaerolineales > UBA11858 > UBA11858. Next base: position 245 of record CAZPSL010000020.1, on the reverse strand, counting down.
CGGAAAAAGTTCATGGCGCCTCCAGTAGGGGAATGTCTGGCCTATTATACCCAACCTTGTGCCGAGTGCAGCGCAAGACTGGCAGTGTATGGTAGAACGGATTGTCAATCCGTTCCACGCGGGCGGATGGTGAGCGAGCAACGGATAGGGGAGCAAATTAGCGGATGTCATCGCGTCGAGCGAAGCGTAAGACTGGCAGTCCTCTCAGGACTGCCAGTCCTTGTTTGAGGCGGATTGAGCGAGCA
>CAZPSL010000019.1:0-10491 GCA_964589145.1 uncultured Anaerolineales bacterium | reverse complement strand
TCCATACTGATATGCTTGTAGCAACACACCTGTTTGGATTTTTGGATAAACACTAACTCAACTCACTCCTCTCACTGAGAAAATTATGTCCATTCCACACCATCCACGCGATTGCGGCATGTACGGGAATATCAAACTCTTTGCCGGAACCGCTTCCCCGGAACTCGCTGACGAAATCTCCAAATACCTGGGTATCCCGCTCAGCGACCGCGAGGTCAACCACTTTGCCAACGATAATCTGTGGATTCAACTCCATGAGAGCGTGCGCGGCCAGGATGTTTACTTCATCCAGGGGACTTCCAAGCCCGTCCACCGCAACCTGATGGAGTTGCTGATTATGCTCCAAACCCTGCGGCTGGATTCCGCCGGACGGGTGACGGCGGTCATCCCTTACCTGTGCTACACCCGTTCCGACAAAAAGGACAAGCCGCGTGTGCCCATCACAGCCCGCCTGGTCGCCGATATGGTTGAAATCGCCGGTGCCGACCGTTACATGACCCTCGACCTGCACGCCGGGCAAATCCAGGGGTTTTTCTCCATCCCCGGGGACGTACTCAGCGCTTTTCACATCCTTGCCGAGGAGATCGAAAAACTCCTGCCGAGGATGAAAGACCCGGTGGTGGTCGCCGCGGATTTGGGTTTTGCCAAAAAAGGGCGCAACTTTGCCAGCCGCCTGGAAGTTCCCATCGCCTTTGTGGAAAAACGCCGTTCCGGGGAGGATGACCAGACCGAAGCCCTGACCCTGATCGGCGACGTGCGCGGCCGTGACGTTGTCATTGTGGATGACGAGGTGGATACCGCCGGTTCCATCACCGAGGCGGTTCAGGTGGTCAAGGCGTATGGTGCGCGGGATGTTTACATGACCTTTGTCCATCCGGTTTTTTCCGCCAACGCGGTTGAGCGGCTGGCAGCCGCCCCGATCACCAAAATCATCACCACCAACACGGTGCCCATCCCCCCCGAAAAAGCCGCTCTGCTTGGCGACCGCCTGCAAGTTTGCTCGGTAGCCCCGCTCCTGGCCGAGGTCATCCGCCACGCCCACGAGGGCAAAAGCGTCGGCGAAATGCTCAAAGCCCGTTATGCCGGAGCTTCCTGAAGTCGAGACCATCCGCCGCATTTTGCAGGACGGCACGCCCGACAGTCCGCCCCTGCCCGGCAAGCGCATCCGCCGCGCCGACCTGCGCTGGGCGCGCACCCTCGCCGCGCCCGAACCGGGGGAGTTTCAGGCCCGCATCGCCGGGCAAACCGTCGCCGAAATTGGCCGCCGGGCAAAATACCTGCTCATCCGTCTCAGCAGCGATACGCTCGTCATCCACCTGCGCATGAGCGGCGATTTGCGCGTTGAACCCGCCAGCGGGGCTGCTGCCAGGCACGACCGTCTCATTTTGCATTTTGAAGATGGGGATTTCCTGGCCTTCAACGATACCCGCAAATTCGGGCGTGTCTGGCTTTTGGCTGATCCCGCGTCCCTGTTGTCGCCCCTCGGTCCGGAACCGCTGGATGCCTTGCTGACCCCGGAAATTTTTCACGCCCGGCTGCGAAGCCGCCGCCGTCAGATCAAGCCCCTGCTGCTGGATCAGCACTTTATTGCCGGTCTTGGCAACATCTACACCGACGAAGCCCTGCACCGCGCCCGCCTGCATCCCCGTACCCCGTCAAACACCCTGACCGTTGACCAAGCCGCTCGCCTGCTGGAAAGCATCCGTTTTGTGCTGCGGGCGGGCATCAAAGCCAACGGTGCCAGCATTGACTGGGTTTACCGCGGCGGCGGCTTCCAGAACCAGTTTCAGGTTTATCACCGGACGGGTGAACCCTGCAATCACTGCGGCACCCCCATCGAGCGCATCCGCGTCGGCCAGCGGAGCACGCACTTTTGCCCGCAATGTCAGGCGTTACCGGCTGGAAGTTTGTGAACCCTTCACCCTGCGGTCTCTTCCGGCGGGTGAAGGTGCGAGAGCATCCATCCGAACAGAATTACCAGCCCGATTTGAACGCCCAAAACGGCAGTTACGCTCCCTTTTGCAGCGAGGCCCAACAGGGGAAAAGAAACAAACCACAAATCCGGCAGGTTGGCGGCGAGTAAATTCAGGGCAGTGGCGACCTGCTCCTCGGCGGTATCCGCATCTTCATAGGCCGTTTTCCAGGCGTTTTCCTGCAATTGGGCAGTGATCTCCGGCTGGCGGGCGATGCTGGTCACCTCTAACATGCTGATCCACTGCCCCGGCAGCGGGGAACTCTCCCAGGTAAACAGTACCTGATGGTCAAAATCGTCGGGATATTTCTCGTAAACGGAGAGCAGATGGCGGCTGTAATCGGCGACAACTGCCGGAACCTGGACGATGATGCTCAATGCCAAAAGAGCCGCCAGCCCCAGTTGGAGCATTTTCTCCCCGCGGGCCGGTTTCCGTTCGATAAGTGCGCCCAGTGGCAGCAGCAGATAGGGCACAATGGGGAGCAGAAAGCGCGGCCCCCACGACCAGCCGCCGCTCCAATAGGTGTAGGGGCTGTGAAAAACAATCCAGATCACCACCAAACCCAAAAACAATTTGTTCTCGTTCGGGCGGCGGCGGTTGAAATACCGGAACCCCAGCGGGCTGAGCGCGGTCAGCAGAAGGTACCAGAGCAGTCCTTTGCCGGGGCTGAGCGTCAATCCGTACAAGCCTTCGAAAAAAGGTGTCAGCCAGTTCTGCGTTTCGTAGCCGGTGCTCAATGGCGAGCCGAAGCGGAAAGCGTTATACCATCCGACCAGCAGTAAAAAACCTGCCAGCGGGAAAAAAGTGGCCGCCCAGTTGCGGATGAGATGTGGAGAACGCCGCAGGTAGCGGTCTTTTTGGGTGAGCAGCAGGTACAGGTACAACACGGGCAAAAACATCACTGCGGAAACACGCGTCAGCACCGCTGCACCCGACGCCGCCCCAAACAAAACCATCCAGCCCCAACGCGTGCTGCGCTGCATCTGCACGCCCGCGTAGACCGTCAGCAAGAGCAGCCACAGGGTCAGCGGTTCACTGTAGGCTGTTTTGGTATAAGGCCAAACCCAACTGAGCGCAAAAGCGAAAAGCAGCGTCAGCGCGGTTGGAAACGTGAATCCCAATCGCAGCGCAGTCAGGAAAAACGTCACCCCCGCCAGCGCGAGTATGATGCTGTTGAACCAGGATGCCGTCAATTGTGGAAAGTAGGGATGCAGGAGCGAATCTCCCGTTGTGCTTAAGGCTTTCCCCAACGCTACCAGGGGAGTCATTGCCAGCGAAGTCCCCAGCCCGTATTTGGCATAGTATTTGCCGTCCGGCCCGTAATCGCCATAAGGAACGACCGGGTTGGGGTTGTCCTCGTTCATGGCGACAGCCGGTTTCTGCGGGGGAATGTCAAGGTTGCCCTCATAAACCAGGCTGCGCGCCACCAGGTACATTGTATGGCCGTCACCACTGCTGCCCAGCCGTCCACTGCTCGTCAGGGCGTAGAGGGAGAGCAGGAACAGAAAGATGAGAAGAGAAGCGCGGCGGAGTTTCATGACGGGGATGAAAGGGAGCAAGCGTAAGCCAGGGTCGGATTCCCAATCTCCAATTGCTACGCCCCAATTTTTGTTTTTGAATTATCCATCAGCCTCGCCGCGCGGCGGCCGATTTCCACGGCGAAGTTGGTGCCCCGGTCCCAGGGGTAGACCTGGCTCATACTGGCGAAGTACAGGCCGGGGACGGGGGTCTGGATGGGCGGGATGTTCTGCGAGTGGTTCACCAGCGGGACGGGCTGGGCGTATTCGGTGCGGTGTACCCAGATTTTGTTGATCCACCCGCGGCTGAAGGCGGGGTTCAGCCGCTGAATGCCGGGGATGAAGCGTTCCAGCAGTTCGTCGTCGCTGAGCGTGAAGTATTCGTGGCCGAGTTCGAGGTAGTCGCCGCAGTAGAGGATGTGGTCGCCGCCGAAGTGTTCGGGGGAGAGGTAGTTGGTGTGCTCCACCACCGCCAAAAAGGGGAAGCCCGCTGTTTTGGGGATGTTGAACCAGTAGTAGCCCTGCTCTGAAAGGCGGTGCCTGAGCGAGAGGGTCATCACCACCGCGCCCATGTGCTTGAGATTTTTCAGCCCGCTGAGGTACGCTGCGGGGAGGTCGGGTGCCATGCGGGCGAAAGCGCCGGGGGAAACGGTTGCCAGGACGCGGTCGAAAACCTGAGGCCCGGAACCCGCATCAAGGGTCAGCGACCCTTTGGAATTCCGGTGGATGCTCCCCACCGGGGTGCGGTAGCGAATCTCCACGCCGCGTTCCTTCAAAATGGCGGCAAATTCATCCGCAAAAGCCTGAAATCCGCCCTGGTAGGTGCCCAGTTTGGTGGTGCGGGCGTGCAGCCGCGCCCAAAACCAGGCCATGTTGACTTCCTTGTGGTACGGGCCGAATTTGCCGATCATCATCGGTTCCCACATGGTTTGGTAAACCTGCCCGCCTGCCCAGCGGCGCATCCACTCGTCCACGGTGGTTTTTTCGAGGGCTTGCCAGTTTTTGGTGAAGCGCAGGTAAAGCCCCACCAGCCCGAAGCGGATTTTGTTCAGCCCCCAGCCGAGACCGGGGAACAGGGCGGCCTGCAAGATGGAATCGAAGGGGTACCACTTGCCGTTGTGCAGCAGCACGGTGTAGGGCCGCGGGAAGATGACTTTGCCGCGCAGGCCGAGTTCCTCCAGCAGGCCGAGCATGTGGCGGTCGGAGGCGAACCAGTGATGGTAGAAATACTCCACCGACCAGTCCCAGTGCGGCTCCTTGAAGCCGGAAGCCAGCCCGCCGGGGTGGTCGGATGCTTCGAAGATGGTGACGTTGTGGCCGTCGCGGACGAGGTCCCATGCGGCGGACATGCCCGCGTAACCGGCACCAATGATTGCAATTTTCATCCCTGCTCCCTGCTCCCTGATTACCTGATACCTGATTACCCGGCACCCGATTACCTGCTCCCTGCATTGTTTCCCCGCGCCCGTTCCTGCTGCTCGATGCGGGCGGCCAGCAATTTGAGTTTGCGCCACTCGCGGCGGATGACGTAGATCATCGCCAGGTTCATCAGCCAGCGCAGTTCGCATTTCGGGTTGCGCGCCAGGGCTTCGAACACCTCGACGGCTTGGTCGTCGGTGCGGCGGGAGCGGGCGTACTCGTGCGCCAGCCGTTTGAGATAGGCTTCGCGCTGCTTGCGCAGGCGGTCGGCGTGGGCGTTGCGGAGCCGGGCCTCTTTAACGATTTTCCCTACCCGGTGTACCGCCATATTCAGTTCGTCCACGGTAAACGGCTTGATCAGATACTCTCGTGCCCCGATAGACATTGCCTTGCGCAGAATTTCGCTTTCCCGTTGAGCAGAAATAACAATGCACGCCAAATCGGGCTGGATGTTCATCATCTGTTCAATCGCGCTCAACCCGTCCAGTTTCGGCATTCGAATGTCCATGATGGCAATATCAGGATTATGTCTGCGGGTCATTTCTACAGCCTGCAACCCGTCGGTTGCCATTGCCACAACGACTACATCCGGGTTAATTGCCAGCATCATGCGCGTACTGCGGCGGGTTTCCTGCACGTCATCGGCAATCAGCACCCGTAATTTGGTTTGGGGGATATTGAGCGGCTGAGTCATGCGAATACCTCTCGAAATCGGGGTCAGGGCAGAGCAAAATTAACCAATTGAAAAAATCTGCCAAAACACCGCTTTTCTCGGCGTTCCAGCGAAAGTCCTAACAGTCTGTGGCGTGGTGACAAACAAGGACGTAATGTTGTTGTCACTGCGATGCGCGCCCCGAAGCAGGTTTGTGAGTCAGAAACAGGGAGCACCTGGCCCTTGTTGTGCTGAACTGCTGCCCGCGTTTCGGTCACTCGTCCAGGTACTGGCCCAAATCGTCCTTGCGGCTAAACCAGTTGAGCCCGCGTTCCCAGAAGAACCTCAGGTCCGGGATAAAGTAGTAAAACCCCAGTGCCGTGACCGGCAGCCAGAGCGCAACATGCAAAACCAGCGTGTACCCGGCAGCCACTGCTTTCTCCACGCCGAAAGCCTCCAGCACGGCGATGCCGGGTGCGTCAAACGTGCCCACATACCCCGGTGCGGAAGGAATCGTTGTTGCCAGGTTGACAATACCGTTCATCAGCATCAGGGCGAAGAAACTGACCTCAAAACTAAAAGCGTGCATCACAAACCAGTATTTGCCGGTCTCGAACAGCCAGATGATGAAGGAAGTGATAAAGATCATCACCGCCTCGCGGGGGGATCGCAGGGCTTCCAGACCATCCAGGAATTCGAAGGCGATTCCCAGGGTTTGCGTGCGGAACTTTTGGGGGATCAGCCGCTCCCCGAAGTAGGTCAGCACCCCTTTTGATTTTTCCGGGAACATGGCTGCCAAAAGGAAGACCACCAGCACCCCCAGAAAAAGTACCGATCCCCAAACTGCCAGCGACTGGATGCTGCCCACAAACCCGGATGACCCTTCGATTTTTGCCAGCGCTCCCAGGTTCAGAAACACAAACGAGAGCATCACCACCCCGTCGAACACGCGCTCGACTACGATGGTTGCCAGTGATGCCGAAACGGGCACATCTTCACGGCGTTTGAGCACCACAGCCCGCAGTACCTCGCCCAGCCGCGCCGGGAAAATGTTGTTTCCCATGTATCCGATGGTGACGATTTCAAACGATTGCCGGAACGGAATCCGCTTGACCGGGCTGAGCAGGTACTGCCATCGCCAGGCGCGCACCCCCACGCCCATGAAGTATACAGCCACGCCTGGTATCAGCCAGAAGTAATTAGCCCCCTGCACCTCCGCCCAGACATCGCGCAGCCGCAGCCCCCGGAGCGCAAGGTATAAAAACACCGCACTGATGATAATGCCCAGCCAGAACTGCCAGCGTTTCCTCATAGGAAAATTGTACCATTTGATTGCCGTTTTGTTGGAGAATTGGACGCGATAACCGGAAACTTGTGCTGCCGGCTTCCGCAAAAAAATCCGCCTGCTCATGCAGGCGGATAAATTTCAGCCCCTTCGTTCTGGTTGATGGTTCGCGGGGTTTTGGGCGCGCAAAGCGCGCTCAAAACCCCACTTTTTCCTGCGTTTCGTGAAAGTACCAAGCCGTTTCGCGGGGGAGCGGATCCGGGTATCTCTCCGTTTTTTCCGAACTTTCCGAATGCCCGCCTGGCTGTGCCAAACCCGGGACGGCCTGAGTATCTGCCTATTCGTACACCGCTTTCCCGTCCGCGTAGGTCATCTTGCGGCGGCGGTAGGCCCAGCACATGTACGCCACCGAGACGTAGTAACTGGCCGGGACGCGGTGCAGTCCCTTGATTTTGGTGCCCAGCACGGTGGTTTTGCCGCCAAAGCCCATCGGACCGATGCCCATCTGGTTGGCTTCTTCAGTGATGCGGTTTTCCAGTTTGGCGAGAGTCGGGTCGGGGTTTTCGTCATCCAGACGGCGGAAGAGAGCCTCCTTGGCGGCGAGGTAGGATGCGCCGCGGTCTCCGCCGACGGCCACGCCCAGCACGCCCGGCGCGCAGCCCTTGCCCTGCGCCTGATAGACCGCATCCAGCACGGCTTTGCGCACGCCTTCGAGGTCGCGCCCGGCGTGCAGGCGGTTATCGGGGAGTTTGTACTGCGTGCTGACGTTCTCGCAGCCGCCGCCTTTGAGCATCAGTTCAATCATCAAGGGCTGGTCGGTGTCCACCTCGTGGAAATGGATGGTGGGGTAGTGGTCGTCGCCGGTGTTGTCGCCGGTATTTTTACCGGTAACGGCGTTGACCGAGTTGGGGCGCAGATAGGTTTTTCGGGTGGCCTGCACCACCGCGTCCTGAATTTGCTGGCGCAGTTTACGGGTGCTCCAGCCTTCGGGATAATGAACGTAGAAAATCGGGGTGCCGGTATCCTGGCAGATGGGGGTGTCGTTGGCGCGTGCCAGTTCCACGTTTTTGAGGATGGTTTCCAGCGCGCTCTGCGCAGCGGAGCCGGGTGCCTCCTCCTGCGCGGCGGCGCGCAGTTTGCTCTCCACATCGGGGGGCAAATCGGTGGAGGTGAAGCGGACAAGTTCAAGAATTTCAGCGGTCAGATCAGGTTGCATGGTGTTCTCCAAATCTTCTGGTATCGTGTTTGCCGGAGAATCCGTAAAACTACACCAATCATACCACCACCCGCACAAATTTGCGCCGTCCGACGCGCAGCACGCCCGCGCCGGGGAAGGGAGCGAAGGGGTCGCTGAGTTTCTTCCCGTTCAGGCTGACCGCGTTTTGCTTGAGCATCCGCCGCCCTTCGCTGCGGCTGGCGACCACGCCGCTGTCGGCGAGTACATCCAGGATGGTTTGACCTTCCTTCAGGGTGTATTCCGGCATCTCGTCTGGCACATCGCCCTGCTGGAAGACGCGCACGAAGGCCGCCTGCGCCTCGCGGGCCGCCGATTCGCTGTGGTAAATGGAAACAATTTCAAATGCCAGTTTCATCTTCGCATCGCGGGGGTGGAGTTTCCCGGAGGCGAGGTCGGCCTCAATTTGGCGGATCTCCGCAGGGGTGAAGCGGGTCAAAAATCGGTAGTAAGCCATCATCGCCTTGTCGGGCACCGACATCACCTTGCCGTACATGTCCTCCGGCGTGGAAAGGAGCGGGATGTGGTTGCCCAGCGATTTGCTCATCTTGATTTCGCCGTCGGTGCCGGGCAGGATGCCCAGGATGATGGCGATATTGGGCTTGACGCCCTTGAAGGTCATCAGTTTGCGGGCTGCGGTGACGATGTTGAACAACTGGTCGGTGCCGCCCACCTGAACATCGGTACGCATGTGGTAGGCGTCGTACCCCTGCATGATGGCGTAGAAGGTCTCGTGCAGGTAAATCGGCTCGCCCTTGTCCCAGCGTTTGCGGAAGTTCTCGCGGGTGAGGAACTGCTGCACGGTGAAGTTGGAGGCCAGTTGAATCAGGTCGTAAAAGGTGAGCCTTGAGAGCCAGTCGGCGTTGTAGACGATTTTGGTTTTCTCCGGGTCGAGGATTTTGAAGGCCTGCTCGGCGTAGGTGCGGGCGTTGTGCTCCACTTCTTCGGGGGTGAGTTGCGGGCGCAGGTCGTCCTTGTCGGAGGGGTCGCCAATCAGCGAGGTGTAGTTGCCCACCACAAAATAAACATCGTGCCCCAACTCCTGGAACTGGCGCAGTTTGCGCATCGGGACGGTGTGCCCCAGGTGCAGGTCGGCGGTGCGGGGGTCAAAGCCGCAATAGACGCGCAGCGGGCGGCCTTCCTTTTCGGCTTCAGTCAGCCGTTCGCGCAGTTCGGTCTCCATTGCCTGGCGCAGGTTCTCATCGCCGTATTCCGTGCCCTGCATCAGCAGTTCAACTTGTTCGTCAAGGGTCATTTGGGTGGTTTTACTCATGGTGTGCCTCTTTGTGATGGGGATTGGGGATTGGAAATTGGGGATTGGGGACTGGGGCTTGGGAGGTTGGGAACTGGGGATTGGGGACTGGGATGTTGGGGATTGATGGCTGGGGGATGTCCGCTCCCTGTTCCTGCTCCCTGATTACCTGATACCTGATACCTGATTACCTGATACCCTGCTCACTATTCCCCACGCGCATAATACCGTTCCCCCTCGTCGTTCCGTACCAGTTTCAACCCGCCGGATTTCAGGATGGTTTGCAGGATTTGATCGCCGCTGGTGAAGCCGATCCGTTCGTGGAGTTTATCCTGGAATTCAATTTCGCCCAACATACGGAAATTGAAGTGTGCGCCCGTTCCCAAAACGTGAACGCGCTCCCCCCAGCGATCCGGCACCACGCGCACCTTCTGGATTTGCGCCCAGGTCATCTGGACGTTCCGCAGCCCGTTGCGGAATGCCACGCCCTCCGGGGTGAGCGTGAGCACGGTCTTGCGGTCAATCCAGTTCCCCAAACTGATCGCCGCCGCGGCGAGGGTGAGAAAACCGGCAAACACCGAGAGCAGCAGCACCGGCGCGTCAAGAAACCGCACCAGCCCCCAGGCCACTGCCCAGGAAAGAACCGTCAGAATCCAGGCGTTGCGCTCTCCGGTGCGGGAGATCTTTTCGGGGTGAAATTCCTGTACGCCATCCATGGCGGGCATTATACCAAAAAGGATGGTTACGGGGTTTTCCTTCGCGGATGGGGTGTAGGCAAGTGTTGTAGAAATTCCTATGTGTTTCCCTCGCCCCGCACACAAGACTGGCAGTCCTGCCAGGACTGCCAGTCTTCATTTGGCGAACAGGACAGGCACCGAACACCCCGCCCCGCCGGGGGGAGGGTTGGGTGGGGGGAAAGGAAGCAGTTCCCATAGAATGCCCGATTTCTACAACATTTGCTTGCACCCCGCGGATGGGGTGTAGGCAAGTGTTGTAGAAAGATTGCTGTTTGCCAACAAGCCGTGGTATTTCGGAGCCCCATCCCCCCTGCATCCCCCCTACCCCGCCCTCTCACGGGCTTTCTGCGCCCACTACCGCCACTTCAATGAAAAACGGATCGCCAAAAGGTTCGCCGTCCGGGGCAAAAGCCTGCCACGCG
>CAZPSL010000018.1:0-23614 GCA_964589145.1 uncultured Anaerolineales bacterium | reverse complement strand
AATGGGATGAACTCGTCCCGGAGAGCATCCCTTCCGGGAACCGCCGTACCACGGTGACCTGCTATTCGTGGCCTGGAATCCATCCCGATTCCTGTATGCGGCACTACGCCCGTCAACTGGCGCCCCTGATGCGCGTCCTGGTAGAGAAGGGCTACGACAACCTCAACCCTGCCAGCGACGATTACTTCGAGCGCGCCCTGTACCGCGGCACCATCAAAGCCTTCCTGGACGAGCCGGAGGCTGACCCCGCTGCACCCGTCCGCAGCCGCCGGGCAACGGAATGATGCCTTGACCCTGTGGTGATTTGCAAAACCTGAAATACGGGCAAGCCTAACAACGCTTTCAACACATTTGTGGCAAGCAGCGCGAATTGTGCGGATAAAAGATAAGAATTCGTGATATTCGTTTCATTCGCGGTACCAAACAAGAGTCCTGCGCTTTATCTGAAATTCAGGTTACAAAGAAAGCCTCATGCCCTCTCTCTCCGACCTGCTCACCCGCCGCAACCTGCGCGCTATCGCGGGGGATTCAATCTACACCCGCGGGTTGCACTATCACCGCGTCGGGCGCGTCCACATCGAGTACGCTGACGAGATGGAAGCCTCCTGCACGGTGCGCGGGAGCGACCTGTATCGCGTGCGTTTGTGGGTTTCGAGCGATGACTTTGGCATTTCCTGCTCCTGCCCCTATTCGGCGCGCGGCTGGTTTTGTAAGCATGTCATCGCCGCGGGGCTGGCTGTGGCCGATTATCTGGAAATCTACGGCGGCTCGGCGTGGAAAGCCTCGCTGGACGCGCTGGTGACGGACACAGGAAAGGCGCGGCGCACACCGGCGCAAAAATACTGGCTGTTTATCTCGTTGCAGCCGATGGATGATGACTGGAAACTGGTGCCTTACCGCTTTTGGGTCAGTCAGGTTACAGAAGGCGTGCTGCCGGAGGACCCTTTACGCCTGGCGGAGCAGTTTGCGGGGCTGGTGCAACACAACCCCTGGCTCAGCGGGCACATCAAAAGCGCCTCCGGGAAAATCTCCCCGGTTAACGGCATCAACGTAAACGATACCGCGGCGGCATTTGCCTCTCTGCTGATCAGGCAAAACCGCCAGGCAGAGCCCGACGGTTATCGCTACTATTATTACTCTCCGCCCAGCAAAGACCCGTACAATGTCGGGCTGCTGCTGCCAGTGCTGGCGGGCACTGGTTTGCCACTCTACCTGGGCGATTACCAGAACCCGGCGCGGTGGCGCATCCACATTCATGAGCAGCCGGTAGCCCTTCGCTTTGCGATGCGGCGCACCGAACAGGGATTGCGTCTCTCCGCCTCGCTGGGCGGGAGTGGAGACAGCCTGCGCCTCAGCCCCGATCCGGATGATATTCAGGTCGTCGCGGAGTCCCCCTCGGCCTGGGTGCTGGCAGGTCGTCACCTGTTTGTACTTCAAAACGAGGTCAATTTCAACGTCCTGATGCCCTGGCTGTACCGCCCGGTGCTGGAGATTCCCGCGGAGGATGAAGACGAGTTCCTCGAAACTTACTTCCCGCAACTGGCGAAACGCGTCCCCGTGGATGCCCCGGATGTGACCTGGGAGGACGTACATGCCGAACCGGTGCGCCGTCTCTACCTCACCGAGGAGGACGATGAACTTCTGGTGCAGTTGCGCTTTGGCTACGGCGATTACGAGGTGAAATACGAGAAAGCGCTGCCCGCAGTCTCCGTGCGGCGCAAACCCGAAACCTGGACTCTGGTCCGCATCCATCGCGACCCCGAAGCCGAGCAGGCCATCTGGGGTGCGGTTTCCTCCGCTTACCACGGGCTGAAGCGCGGCGGAGCGAACCGCGATCCCAGCATTTTTTTGCTGCGTGCCCGCGTGCATCCGATTGACTTTCTGATGCGGCACGTCCCCCGTCTCGCCGAGGCCGGGTTCGAAATTTACGGGGAAGAAAAACTCAAATCCGCCCGCGTCAACCGCAGCCGCCCCACGCTCTCGCTCAATGTCTCGTCGGGCATTGACTGGTTCGACCTTCAGGCGGTGGTCAAATTCGGGGATGTGGAAGCCTCCCTGGCCGAGGTGCGCCGCGCCATCAAACGGAAGGAGCGCTACGTCAAACTGGCGGATGGCACCATCGGCGAAATCCCCGAAGCGTGGATCGAGCGTTACCGTCACCTGTTCAGCCTCGGAGAGCAGACCGATGAAGGAGTCCGCCTGGAGAATTACCACCTCGCGCTGGTGGATCAACTTCTCGCGGAGGCCGACCGTGCCCAGGCGGATTCCGAATTCCAGCGGCGGAAGGAGCGGCTGCTGGATTTCAAGGGAATCCAGCCCATTGAATTGCCCGCCGGTTTTCAGGGGGAACTGCGCCCCTACCAGAAAGCGGGTTTCGACTGGCTGCACTTCCTGCATGAGTACGAGTTCGGCGGCTGCCTGGCCGACGACATGGGGCTGGGCAAAACCATCGAAACCCTGGCGTTTCTGCAATCCCTGAAGGAGCGCGGCGAAGCGCGGGCGGCAAACCTGCTGGTGCTGCCGCGTTCCCTGCTGGTGAACTGGCAGCGCGAGGCCGAGCGGTTCACCCCCGGCCTGACGGTTTATTTGCACTTTGGCAACCAGCGCACGGATGATGTCACCGCTTTTGACGATTATGACCTGATCCTGACCACTTACGGCGTGATGCTGCGCGATATCGAAATGCTGCGCGCCTACCGCTTTCACTACGTTATCCTGGATGAATCGCAGGCCATCAAAAACCCGCTGGCAAAAACTTCGAAGGCAGCGCGCCTGCTCAACGCCGACCACCGCCTGGTGCTCACCGGCACGCCCGTGGAAAACACCACCTTCGAGTTGTGGTCGCAGTTTGCCTTTCTCAACCCCGGTTTGCTGGGCAACCTGGAGTATTTCAAACAGGAGTTCGGCAACCCCATTGAGCGGCGCGGAGACGAGCACGCCTCCGAGTTCCTGCGCAAGATGGTGTATCCTTTCATTTTACGGCGCACCAAAAGCCAGGTTGCCCCGGAGTTGCCGCCGCGCACCGAGCGGGTGATCTACGCCGATATGGAACCGGCGCAGCGCAACCTCTACAACAAAACCCGCGATTACTACCGCGCCATGCTGCTGGGTGTAATCGAGGAAGAGGGCATGAACAACGCCCGGATGAAGGTGCTCGAGGGCCTGCTTCGCCTGCGGCAGATCAGCAACCACCCCAAACTCTACAAGGAACGCTTCCGCGGCGATTCGGGTAAGTTTCAACTGCTGCTCAACACCCTGGAAACCCTGCGCTCCGAGGGGCACAAAGCCCTGGTTTTCTCCCAGTTTGTGCAGATGCTCAAACTGGTGCGCGCCGAATTGGATGCCCGCAAAATCTCCTACGTTTACCTGGACGGGCGCACTCGCAAACGTCAGCAGCGGGTGGATACCTTCCAGGAAGACCCTGATATCCCCTTCTTTTTGATTTCACTCAAAGCCGGAGGCGTCGGGCTGAACCTGACAGCGGCGGATTACGTTATTCACATTGACCCCTGGTGGAATCCTGCTGTGGAGATGCAGGCCACTGACCGCACCCACCGCATCGGGCAGGACAAGCCCGTTTTCGTGTACAAACTGATTACCCGCAACTCGGTGGAGGAGAAAATCCTGAAATTGCAGGAGAAGAAGAAAGCCCTGGTGGAGCAACTCATCACCACCGAAAGTTCCTTCTTCAAGAGCCTGACCGCCGACGATGTGCGGGTCCTGTTTAGTTGATGCCGGGAACCGGCCCCCGGAAATTCTGTTTTCCTCCACCCTCCTCCGCTGACTCGCCGACTCGCTGACTCGCCGACTCGCTGACTCGCTGATTCGCTGACTCCCATGATCCCCCCGACCGCCCTCGTCCTGGTTGCCTACATCCCCTCGCCGCGGGATTTGGAGATTGCCCGCGTCCTGGGGTGGTATCGCATCCCGCTGCGCACCGCGCCGAAGGTGATTGCCGTGGATTACCTCGCCTTCTACCAGCCGGCATCCTTCGGGGCGCACAAATGGCGCATCGAGTATGCTGCTCCCGTTCAGGGGCACGAACTGGTCACGCGGGCGGAACTTCTCCGCGAGGAGGCGGATCACCCTCGGGCAAACGAGGAATACTTCAAAATCCAGTTAGGCGCGCTGGAACGGCTGCCGCACCCCATCCGGGCAGAGAAGTGGAAGCGGGTCACATTTTTCTACACCACGGGGGCGTATCTGCTGAACGCCGAGACGATCAACGATCTGGCCGTCCACCCGGAGGAGCGCAAACTGCTGTGGCGTTCCCTGCGGGAGCGGGCGGCGGAGGGGCAAACTTACGAACCCCCGGATGCGGAAATTCCACCCGATGTGCTGGCCTTGCTGGAACATTTGGATTCCATCGGTACGACTGTCCGTGATGGCGATGTACGTAAGGTTAAAGATTAGCAGCGCTCTTTGACCACTGGTCTTGCAGAGCCTGTTCCAAATTGATTGCATGATGCTGCACAAAAATACAGGTCATAAAAAATTTCTTTTTGCCGACGCAAACATTCTATCTCTTGTTGGCGGGGTAATTTTTGTTGGTATTTTCTTTGGCGGATATTTCCGCATAGAAAGTGATTGGTACCAGTATAGAGATGATGGCGTTATAACAATGAGTGCGGCAAAAAACTGGGTTGAGTATGGATTTATAGGGGTTTCACCTTCGGGAGAAAAGGTTGAGGCATCTTCAAGCCCTGTTCAGTTATTTGTTTACGCGCTAACTTACTTTGCAACTTCCATAGATTATGTCTGGTTCTCTTTTTGGCAAACAGTACTGTCTACTTTTGTTATCGGTTTTTTGTTTATAAAATTTTTTTCAGGCAAGCCAATGGTTGCTGTCGGAATTGCTACTGCGAGTGCCATTGGCATGACTTTCTTTTATCCGTTTTTTGAGTGGCATGCTTCAGGAATGGAAAATGCCATAACACACGTTTTATTTTTATCCACGTTATATGTGATGTATGCAGCGGTCAAGCGCAATAGTATAAATTATTGGGCTGCATTTATAGTTTTCATAGCAACCATAGCCAGACTTGATAGTGTATACCATATCAGCGTATTGCTGATCATCTATTCAATTTACTGGTTTGCTTGCAATAAGAATCTTAAAGCGTTTGGTTTTTCGTTGATTGTGTTTGCTTTGTGGGCCATATTCCAATTGTGGCGTTACTATTATTTCGGGGATATATTACCAAATACAGCGTATGCCCAGAGCATCAATGTATTAGATAGAGTAAGTATGTTGCTGAGTGGCGATAGAGAATATTTCGCGCAAAGCCTTGATTTGTCTAAAGAAATATTTATGAATCAATCCGGCTGGTTGCTTGTTCTTACAGTATTGCCTTTATTATATTTCTTTAGGCCAAATAAAGAAAATATTCTTCTTTTATTGCTGATTGTCGCAATTGTGCTAACTTCGTGTTTTTCCCCGTTCCTGTTTGGGGCTGCTCGAATAGATCACGCAAGAACCACAACGCAAATGACGTTGCTTGTTTTTTTGTTGATTGCTGTGGTTTTCTATTTTTCTCGGTCCATAAAAGGCTCAAGCATACTTTTTGTGCTAATGTTACCGTTTGTTGTTGCTTTTTATCGTGACCAAAATATCAAACCGTATTATTTAGGATGGTCAACAGATGGATTTAATAGCATACGACAAGAACTGGCACGAATAGCGATGGAGAATGATATAGACAGACCAACAATTTCAAACCCAGATTTGGGCGTTATGAGTTGGTACAAGGAGTTTAACATCATAGATTTGGGGATGTTGGGCAGTCCTATTATGGCAAAACTGAGGAATGATTCTATGGTAACGGCATACTACCTTGGTTATGGGCTACCAGATATAATCGAAGCGCATGGCTGGTGGATTCACGAATATTGCGATCCTATTTTTGCAACGCCAACATTCGACCGATTGTATTCACAAATAGAGACCGATTATGATTTGAAACAAATCTGCAATTCTGCTGATACACCGCCAATGATTTATTGGATCAGGAATGACATAAAACGCGATAGTGATAGTGCCGAGCGGAAATTTTTGGATGATTTGCAAAACAGGTTATCTTCAGAACGAGTAGATGAAGAAATAAAGAAATGCCGTTATCTGAAAGATGATTGCTCGTACATAGCAAGAACGGTCTATAAGTTTATACCTGAATTTATAGAGACAGGTCAATTTAACACAGTGTACAATCTTTTTACAAACGAAACAGATAAAGCACTTTTAATAGGGTGGCAAAATGCACAAGCACATAATTTTATTTTGTATGACATACAACGCAAACTAAACTCACAATAGAACCTTCGCCGAAATGCGGGGATAGGAGTGTGTGGGGGCAAAAACACCGTTCTTCCATAACATTTGTCCTGCCCCCACGGGGCTCGGGTGCAGGCAAATATTGTAGAAATTCCTATGTGTTTCCCTCGCCCCGCACACAAGACTGGCAGTCCTGCCAGGACTGCCAGTCCTCATTTTGCGAACAGGACAAGCACCGAACGTCCCGCCCTGCCGGGAGCAGGACAGAGACATGTTGCGGCCCAATTTTTGCATCTTTGCTTGCACCCACGGGGTTCTCTGTTCAGACACACAACCAAATACTTGGTATAATCACGCTATGAAACTCACTGTTCTGATACCAGTTTACAACGAAATCAACACCATCGAAGAAATTCTGCGACGCGTGCAGGCCACCGGTCTTGCCGATGAAATCCTTCTGGTTGACGATGGCTCCACCGACGGCACGCGCGACATCCTGCATAAACTCAACGGGCAGGGCAATATCCGCGTCATTTTCCACGACCATAATCAGGGCAAAGGCGCAGCAGTGCGCACAGGGATTGAGGCCGCTGCCGGTGATGTGATTCTAATCCAGGATGCCGACCTGGAATATGACCCCCGCGATTATCCCATCCTCCTGCAACCCATCGAGGAGAAAATCGCCGATGTTGTTTACGGTTCCCGTTTTTTGGGGGCACCGCGCCGCTCGACCATGTTCTGGCACATGGTTGCCAACAAAATGCTGACCCTGCTGACCAATATCCTCTATAACAACATCCTGACCGATATGGAAACCGGCTACAAAGTTTTTCGCCGCGAGATAGTCCAGGATATTCCCCTGCACGCCAAACGATTTGATTTCGAACCGGAATTCACTGCCAAGATACTGAAACGCAAAATACGCGTTTTTGAAGTGCCGATCACATTCAACCCCCGTGATTACAGTGACGGCAAAAAAATTGGGCTCAAAGATGCCTTCGAGGCGGTTTGGACCTTATTCAAATACCGTTTTGTAGATTAAGGCGCAGGTGAATATCATGGGGGAGCGGTGTTTCCCCCTCCCCGCATCTTTTGCTGGTACCCGTAAATTAAAAACCGGCACAACCCCGCCGATTTTCTGCTATACTTCTGCGCATGACTGTTCATATCGCCGTCGATATTGGCGGTACCCGAATGCGCGCTGCTCTCTATACCACAAACCGCCCAGCGCCTGTCACCGTCAAACGCATCAACACCCGCAAAAAAAACATCCCCCCCCGCAAGCGGCTAAAAAAACTGATTGCTTCCATCTGGCCGGCCGATGAGCGCGTTTCCGGCATTGGTATCGCCGTTCCCGGCCCGGTCGACCCGGCAGCAGGCACCGTGAAAGCCGCCCCTAACCTGCCGGAGTGGACCAACTTCCCGATAGCAAACTACCTGCGGCAGACTTTCAGCGTGCCAGTAGCGCTTGGGAACGATGCCAACCTGGCCGCATTGGGCGAATGGCAGTTTGGCGCAGGGCGCGGACACAACTTTCTGCTTTACCTGACCATCAGCACCGGCATCGGAAGCGGCATCATTCTGGATGCCAAACCCTTCAGCGGCGCAAACGGCTACGCCAGCGAGTTGGGACACGTTCTGGTGGAACCGGACGGGCCGCTGTGCAGTTGCGGCGTACGCGGCCACCTCGAAGCAGTTGCCTCTGGGACGGCCATTTCCCGCTGGGTTGCCGAACAAATTCGCAGCGGCGCACGAACCCGCATTTCATGGAACCCTGCCAGCGGGGAACCGATTCCCGGCACAGCCATCGCCGAAGCCGCCCGCCGGGGAGACCCATTAAGCATCGCAGCCTACCACCGTGCCGGCCGTTACCTGGGGCAGGCAATTGCCGATTTCCTGCACACCTTCAACCCCACACTGGTCATTCTGGGCGGCGGCGTTTCCCAAAGTTACACCCTGTTTGCCGATGCACTGCACAACGCCTTGCAGGAACATATCATGTCATCACACTTCCTCACCGGTCTGCAAATTGTCACCGCCCAACTCGGTGATGACGCCGGATTGATGGGCGCATTAGCGCTGGCACGAATGCTGACCGCCGACACCTGAACCCCCAGCCAAACCCCTCTCCGGGGGCAGGCAAAAGATGCAGAACGTGCCCGGTTTCTACAACATTTGCCTGCCCCCCCTCCTCGCCATGATCCCAACCGAAACCCGCTGGCAAATTGCCCCTCCACTTACTCCCGAAGCCGAACGCGAACTACACGGCTACCCGCCCATCCTGCGGCAGATTCTCTTCAACCGCGGCCACGCCACCCACACAGCAGCCCGCCGCTACCTCGAAGCACGCCCCCCGGAAGAGACCGATCCGTTCATCCTGCGCGGCATCCCCGAAGCCGCAGAGCGCATCGAACACGCATTGCGGGCCAATCAACGTATCGCCATCTATGGCGATTACGATGTGGACGGCGTGACCGCTACGGCTTTACTGACCCTCTACCTTGCCCGCCTGGGCGCCGACGTTCACAGTTACATCCCCAACCGCTTTGATGAAGGGTATGGGTTGAACAAAGAAGCGCTCACCGACCTCAAAGAAGCCGCCGCCGACCTGGTTATCACTGTAGATTGTGGAATCCGCTCCCTGGAAGAAGCCCGCCATGCCCGGAATTTGGGGCTGGACCTGATCATCACAGATCACCACCACCCCGGAACAGAACTCCCCGAAGCCCTCGCCGTGATTGACCCCAAACAGCCGGGAGATGCCTACCCTGAAAAAAACCTCGCCGGTGTAGGGCTGGCCTACAAGTTGGCCGCTGCACTCGACCGTCAACTGGAAAACCCCGGCCGCCCCGCCGAAAATTACCTGGATCTGGTAGCCCTGGGAACCGTAGCCGACCTTGCCCCGCTGCGCGGCGAAAACCGTACCCTGGTGCGCCGCGGCCTGGAGCAAATGCGCACCCCGCAGCGGCAGGGGCTGTTTTCACTGATGAACATCGCTGGAGTTACGCCGCAGCGTGTTACCGCAGCCGATATCGGCTTTCGGCTGGGCCCGCGGCTCAACGCCGCCGGTCGCCTGGACGATGCCCAGGCCGCGCTGACCCTGCTGACCACACAAAATGTTTCTGAAGCCGGGCAACTGGCACAGCAACTGGAGGTGCAAAACCGTCAGCGGCAGCAAATTACCCGCGCCATTCAGGAGCAGGCGGAACAACTCGCTCTCGCCGCCGATTCAAATGCCTGGCTGCTGTTCGCTGTGCACCCTGAATTCAACCCTGGCGTGGTGGGGCTGGCTGCATCCCGCCTGACAGAAAAGTACTACCGTCCCTCGATTGTGGGACAAATTGGTGAGAAGTTCACCCGCGCTTCCTGTCGCAGCATCACCGAATTCCACATCACCAACGCGCTGGATCAATGTGCCGACATTTTGGAACGTTATGGCGGGCACGCCGCCGCAGCGGGCTTCACCGTGCGCAACGAAAACCTGCATCAGTTGACGAAACGCCTGCAATCCATCGCCGCCGAGCAACTGACCGGGCTGGATTTACGCCCCACCCTGTATGCAGATGCAGAAATTCGTCTCGCGGAACTTACCCCGAAACTGCTCACATATCTCGACTGGTTGCAGCCTACCGGCTACGGCAACCGTCAGGCGGCCTTCGTCTCCCGGAACTTGCAGGTCAAACGGTACCGCACAGTCGGAAAAGACAACGCCCACCTGAAGATGACAGTCAGCGATGGGTACCTCACTTTTGATGCGATTGCGTTTCGCATGGGCGAATGGGCGCAAAAAATGCCCCCGCGGGTAGATTTGCTGTACCGGTTTGAACGCAACGAATTTAACAACCGCATCACCCTGCAACTCAACGTGCGGGATATCAAAGCGGCACAGGCCGGGTAGTTTTCCCGCAAATTCATTAAGAGCCTATCCGAAAAATCGCTATGCGACAAACCAGGTTTGTTGTGACACACTGTGGCAACATTTCCCCCAACAGCACTACAGCACGTCCCCCCTTCCTTGAGGAGCGCGAAGCCTGTCAGAAGGGTGAGGGGAACACAGGAGGAATGGGGAAACACGCCATATGGCAATATATCTGTTTGAATTTTCGGATAGATACTAAACCGGCGATCAGAGCGAAAGCCCTGATGACAGCCTGTTTGTTCAACCACCTTTGAAACATGGAGTCTGCAATGATCCGAAAATCTTCAAATTTTGCCGTCCGGCTGACCATTCTGTTCGTATTGCTTGTCGTGGCCTTGGCGGCCTGCAACCCCGCTCCACCACCGGCGACCGAGCCCGTCCGAATGACTTTTATGGCAGGTTACAAGCCGCAGGCCAACCTGCCTTTTGTAGGTGCCTACGTTGCCCAGGAAAAAGGTTTCTTCGCCGAAGAGGGCCTGGATGTAACCATTGAGCATTCGCCGGGCAAAGGCGAACACCTGCAATTGCTCACTGCCGGGAAGATACAGGTCACAACCCAGGATGCGGCGGTGCTGCTCAAACGCCGTGCCGACCCCGGTTTGCCGCTGGTTTCAATTGCTCTCATTGGGCAGCGCGGCCAGCAGGCCTTTGCCGCCCTTGCCAACACGGGCATGAAAACTCCCAAAGATTGGGAGGGACACCTGGTAGGCTACAAAGGCACCCCGCCGCCGGACCTCTTTGCCCTGATGGCCGCCGCGAATGCCGACCCTGATGCAGTGGAACTGGTCAATGTGGGTTTTGACCCCCGCGTTCTTACCGAGGGGCAGGTGGATGTATATCCGGTGTTCAAATCCAACGAGCCATACCTGATTGAAAGTTGGGGATACCAACTCATCCTTTGGGATGCGGCGGATTATGGTGTTCCCACGCTTGGGTTGACCTATGTTACCAGTGAAGATATCCTCGACCAGAACCCGGAGATGCTGACCCGTTTTTTGCGGGCCGCCATTCGGGGCATTGAGTATGCGGCTAACCACCCTGATGAAGCCGTTGAAATCGTAATGAAATACGCCGGTCCCGAAACCGATCCGGATCATATGCGTTTTATGCTGGATACTGAACTCGCCGATGCTTACGGCCCTTACAATGAAGGCCATGGCCTCGGCTGGCAGACGGCTGAGCAATGGCAATCGCTCGCCGATATGCTGGCGCAATCCGGTATTCTTGTTCCGGAGGATGTCTCTCCGGTTTTCACAACCCGGATACTGGAGTCAATTGGAGAGTGAGCGTTTATCCGAAAAAATCGCTATGCAGCAAACCGGGTCTGTTTTGACGTGCTGAGGCGACATTTCCTCTCACTCCAACCCCTCTCCCAAAGGGGGAGGAGAACCAACGCATAAAACGCCCAAGCCATCATCAAAAATGCCCTTTTCGAGCGTTACGGTTTGATTCTATGCACAGTCAGCGACTGAAGAAACTTCTCGAAACTTTGCAAACGCACAACCTGGACGTGCTGGCACTCAACCCCGGCCCCAGCCTCTTTTACCTGACGGGGCTGCACTTCCACATCAGTGAGCGGCCGGTTGTTGTACTGTTTCCCCGCGGTGATTCCCCTGCCATCGTTTTGCCGGAACTGGAAACTCCCAAACTGGATTCTGCTCCGTTTGAGATGCGCGCCTTTCCCTATGGGGAAAACCCCAATTCCTGGGGAGCGGCTTTTCGGGAGGCGGTGCAGTTTGTCGGGATGGCGGAAGCCCGCGCGGGTGTGGAACCCGCCTGGATGCGTGTTCTGGAACTCCGCTATCTCGAAGCCGCAGCCCCAAAGGCGCAGTTTGTCTCTGGGGGCGAGGTGGTCGCCGCGTTGCGCATGTTCAAGGACGCGGGCGAAATCGCTGCCATGCGGAAGGCAGTTGCAATTGCTCAGGACGCGCTGAAAGCGACGCTTTCGGCAATCCGCCCCGGTGTTACCGAAAAGGAGATTGCGGCTGAACTGATCACTCAATTGCTGCGCCGCGGTTCGGAATCGCCTTTGCCGTTTCAGCCGATTGTGTCTGGCGGCCCGAACGGCGCCAACCCTCATGCCGTCCCTGGCAGCCGCCCGCTCCGGCGGGGCGATTTGCTGGTGGTTGACTATGGCGCAGCCGCAGGCGGTTACTTTTCCGACATCACCCGAACATTTGCCCTCGGGGAGGTTGCCCCCGAACTGAGCGAGATTGCCGGGGTTGTGGCGCAGGCCAATGCCGCCGGGCGCGCTGTTGCCAGGCCTGGTGTTCCTGCCCGCGCGGTGGATGATGCTGCTCGCTCGGTGATTGATGCGGCCGGATATGGGCGCTACTTTACTCACCGCACCGGGCACGGGCTGGGGCTGGAAGTACACGAGCCGCCTTTTATTCGCAGTGATAACGAACAGATTTTGCAGCCGGGAATGACCTTTACCATCGAGCCGGGAATCTATTTGCCGGGACGCGGCGGCGTGCGCATTGAAGACGATATCCTGATCACCGGCGATGGCTGCCTCAGCCTGACAGATTTGCCGCGCCCGCTTTGGAAGATCAGCGCCTGAGTGGATTGCCGGAACAACCGGATGGTTTACGTTGTTTTGTGCATGCGAAGCACACAAAACACCCTTTTCCACGACAACAAAGAGAAGGAGCGCGTATGAATACAAGACAGATCTCGCGTTTTATGGGGGTTTTCTGGATGGCTGTTAGCCTGTTCTGGGCCGGGCTGGGCGTTTGGGGGCTGCTCACCGGATTGGATTGGCTGGAATCGACCCAGGACGCGCTCGATGAGAATCTCGCACTGGCGGTGGACAGCCTTGATGCCATGGAGAATTTGCTCATTGAAACAACCGATGCGGTTTCTGCCACTTCCCAATCGCTGACGACGACTGTTTCGTCGTTGGAAAATGCTTCGGCCGCGTTATCAGATATGCGTCCGCTGATTGCGAAAACCAGCGAGGTTGTCACGGAACAAGTTCCCGAGGCCCTGGATGGCATTCAGGATTCGATGCCTACGCTGATTTCCACTGCCAAATCGGTGGATGAAACGCTGCGCTGGCTTTCTGGTTTTGGTTTTACTGTGCCGATTCCTTTCGGGACGGATTTACATTACGATTTGGGCATCGATTACGCCCCCGAGGTGCCGCTGGATCAGGCATTGGAGGAGATGAGCGACAACCTGAAAGATACCCCCGACGATTTGCGGGCAATGCAGGATGACCTTGATATTGTGGATGCGGATTTGCTGCTTATCAGTGATGACCTTACCCGGCTTTCAGATGATATTGATGCTCTGAACATGCAACTCCGGCAGACCGGCCCGCAGTTGAGTACACTGGCGGCCAACACGGCCGCGATCAGAGAGTCGTTTTCTGCTGCCCAGATGGGCGTTCCGAAAGTTTTTTCCACCCTTGCCCGTTTGCTGCGCTGGGCGTTGGTTTTGCTGCTGGTGGGCCAAATTCCATTTCTGTATATGGGCTGGCTGCTGGCAAGCGGAAAACTGTTCCCCGCTACCCATGACTCCTCAACTACTTGACGCCTCGATTGGCAGCCCATACAATTGAAATATCATTAGAGCCTGCCCGAAAAAGCACTGTGCGAAAAACCGGAGATGTTTTGACCATGCTGTGGCGACATTTCCCTCACCCCCCAACCACTCCCTGCTCGCACCCCTGCCCCCTCTTTCCTTGGGCAGTACGAAGCCTGCCCGAAGGGTGAGGGGGAACACAGGATTGCCCAATTTCTACATCTTTTGCCTGTACCCCTCCATACCGATATGCTTGCAGCAGCGCGTCTGTTTGAAGTTCGGGTAGATCCTTAACCGCTTGCACACCGGGCACTTTCAGCCGGGGTGTGTGTGCGGGAAAATTTTGCCAATCTTCTCACTATGACTGAGGCCAAAAATCCACTCGCGGTTTCCCAGCAACCCCGCCAACTATCCTTGTTCCGCCATATTCCGCTTGGGGTGGTAGTGGTGTATCAGATTGTGGCTTTGGCCGTTTTGCTGCTTATTGCAATCAGTGCTCACGCGTTTTTCAAAATTCCATTTATCGGTTCCCTGGTTGAACAAACGCTGGTTATCAACGGAACAGACTCGATACAGAAGGGTACCTGGGATGCCAAAAACAAGGGGTTGACTTTTGGACACCAGATTATTGCAATTGATGGGGATGTGATTTCTGACCATGACGATTTTCTGAACACCCTGAAAACTTACCAGGCTGGCGATGTAATTGAACTGACGGTACGCAATCTGCTGGAACCGGAGACACAGCCGTTCACAGTGCCCATTACGTTAAGTGTCTTCCCCGTTGCCGACCGTATCGCCCAGGTGTTCATTCCGCTTCTGATTGGCTTGGTGTATCTGGGGACGGGATTGTGGGTGCTCAGTTTGCGGAGAGAAGATACTGCCGGGCAGGTTTTTTCGCTGTTTACCGCTTCAATGGCAATTTTGGTCCCCGGAACATTTGAAATTAGCAGCACCGTCAGATCAAATTATATTTGGACTCTTGCCCTGGGGTTAACGGGAAGTTCACTGGTGTATTTGGCGCTTCTGTTCCCGCAGGCCTTGCCGGTTGTGCGCCGCCGACCCTATCTGGGCTGGTTAAGTTTTCTTCCGGCAGTCGCGTTTACAATTTGGGCGATTCCCACACTCTACAACTTTTCTGACCCGCTGGCCTATGTGAATTTATGGCGGAACGCCTATATTTTCACTGGCGTGGCGATTCTTTTCTTCCTGGGGATGGATGTCTTTCGTTATTACACATCCCCATCACCAATTGTCCGCCAGCAGAGCAAAATTATCCTGATTGGGGCGGCGTTATCCTTTTTGCCGATTGCAGCCTGGTTTCTGGTTGCGATTTTCTATGTCGGCATTCCATTCTCGTCCTACCTGCTTTTCCCCATGACAATTTTCCCCATTGCAGTGGGGTACGCAATCTTGCGTTACCGTCTGTTGGCGACAGATTACATCTTTAGCCGGGCGGTTTTATACGCAATATTGATGGTGCTGACTGTTACCGGATATGCTCTGCTGGTAAGCGGGTTGAGCCTGATCCTCGGAGAAAGCACCCGGGCCGACAGCCCGATTGCCATTGGCCTGATGGTGTTCTTGCTGGCTTTGTTATTCAACCCGGTGCGTAACCGCTTGCAGCGTATTATCGAGCGGCTCTTTTTCCGGGGACAGCAGGTTTACCGGGAGCGCATTGAATCTTTCCGGCAGGAACTGACCCCGGAGATGAACTTCGGACAGATTCTTGCCCTTTTGCGTCGCTACACAAACGATACAGTGATGCCGGGGCAGTTGCATATTTTTATCCGCGACGCGGTGCAGGATGTGTACGCTTCTACCCCGGATGAGCAGGGACGGCCGACAACGGACATCCATTTTTCGGTGAACTCTGCACTGCCGCAGGTACTCTCGCAAGAGGAAGATTACCTCTTCATCCGCGAAGGCGTACCCTTGCCGGCCTCCCTGGAATCCGAACGGGCGCGGCTGTCTTTGCTGAGAGCGCAACTGTTCATCCCGCTTCCGAGCCGCGAGCAAAACGTCCTGGGGTTTCTGGCGCTCACCCCGCGCAAAACCGGAGAGCCTTACAACCTCCGCGACCTTGAACTGCTCAAATCTTTCAGCGATCAATCTGCCTTATCTCTGGAACGCGCACAAGTTATTTCAGACCTGGAACGCCGCGTCAATGAGATGAACACGCTCATCCGGGTGGCACAGGGCATCAACATTACCCTGCAATTTGATGACATCCTGGAACTGATTTATGCCCAGACCAATCGCCTGATCCCATCCCGCGATTTCTGGATCATGCTCTACGATCCGGAAGTCGAAATTTTTCAATTTGCCTTTTACCTGGAAAACGACCGCCGCCTGCTGGAGAAAGAACAGCAGTATATTTTCACGGAGCAGTATTTGAACCAAGTCGTTATTCGCCGCGGACGGGCCATCAACACTAAAGATTACCGGCGCGAATGCCGCCTGAACGGCTTGCAGCCTGCAATGGAAGGTTTGTATGCCTGGGCAGGAGTCCCCCTCAATGCCGGAGCGACAACAATCGGCTCCATGAGCCTCGCCAGCCGCGACCCCAGCGTAACCTACTCAGACGAACAACTTTCCCTCCTCCAGGCCGTTGCCGACCAGGCCGCGGGAGCAATCGTAAAAGCCCGCTTGCTGGAAGATTCCGAACGCAGCGCCCGCCAGTTAGCCCTCCTGAACGAGGTCGGCCGCAACCTGACGGCTTTGCTGGACTTGCCCAGCCTGCTGGATCAGATCCTGGCAAGCGCCATTGAAATCCTGAACTGCGAGGCAGGCACGCTCTTCCTGGTGGATGAAGAAACCGGCGAATTGATTTTCGAAGTCGTCAAAGGCCCGGTGGCCGGAGAATTGGTCGGGCGACGGTTGCCTCCGGGAACCGGACACGTAGGCCGCTCCGTGGAAACCGGAGAACCGGCCATTGTCAACGAAGTGCGCACCACACCAGATTGGTCGGATGACGAAGACCAGCAAACCGGCTTCAAAACCCGCGATTTGCTGCTCGTCCCCATGAAGGTGAAAGACCGGGTCGTCGGTGTAATTGAAGTCATCAATCGCCGCGACCGAATGCCCTTCACCCGTGAAGACCAGGACCTGCTCACCACCTTTACCAGCCAGGCCGCGGTGGCCCTGGAGAACGCCCGCCTTTACACACTCACCGACCAGCGGCTTGCGGCCCGCGTTGACGAACTTTCGGTCATGCAGCGCATTGACCGCGAACTGAACACCACGCTGGATGTCTCACACTCCATGCAGATCACCCTCGATTGGGCTTTGCGCCAAACCGGCGCAGACGCCGGGCTGGTTGGCTTTGTTGAGCCTGAGGGAATTCACATCATGGCATCCTGGGGATATGAAGATGAACTGGACCCCTACCGTAACCATTGGCTGCCGCTGGATTTGCCCGGCCTGAAAGCCGCAGTGGAGAGGGAATCCACACAGCAACTGACGCTCACGGAAACCTCAGAGGATACCGGGGCCGGGAGAAGCGGCTTCGGGCTTTTGACGGATTCCCGCTCCATGGTGGTTGTCCCCATCCGGCGGGAAGATACAGTAATCGGCATCCTGATGCTGGAATCCCGCAAAAGCGACATCTGGACGGAGGATACCCGCGGCTTCCTTTCCCGCCTCACCGACCACGCCGCAATTGCCATCTCCAACGCACAACTCTTTGCCCAGGTGCAGGCTGCCGACCTCGCCAAGACGGAATTCGTCTCCCAGGTTTCGCACGAACTGAAAAACCCGATGACATCAATGCGCGGCTACACCGATTTGCTGATCAGCGGTGCAGTAGGCCCAATTACCGAGGCCCAGAAAAATTTCCTGCAAACCATCCGGGCTAACGTCAACCGCATGGCAACCATCGTTGGCGACCTGGCTGATATTTCACGCATCGAATCCGGCCATCTTAAACTGGACTTCAAGGCAGTTCGGATTGCCGACGTAGTGGATGAAGTTCGGCGTGCCCAGCAGCACAATATCAGCGAGAAAAACCAGACCCTGGAAACCCGCATCCCGGAAGATTTACCTGCTGTTTGGGGCGACCATACCCGCCTGGTGCAGATTTTGATCAACCTGGTCAGCAACGCCAACAAATATACCCCGGATGGCGGACGTATCATCATCGAAGCAGAACAATCCGAGAACCGCTGGGACCCTGACGGCGCCCCGGAAGTTGTGCGCATCTCCGTGATTGACAACGGGCTGGGAATGACTCCCGAAGATCAGGCCAAAATCTTCACCAAGTTCTTCCGCTCCGACGACCCGAAGGCCCGCGAGGCTCCCGGTACCGGCCTGGGCCTGAACATCACCCGCAACCTGGTGGAAATGCAGGGGGGCAAAATCTGGTTTGAGAGCGAATACGGTCAGGGGACAACCTTCTCCTTTACCATTCCGGTTGCCGAGGCCTGATCCACTGCGTTTGTTTCCCTTTTCTCCCCAGACACCTCTCCATATCAGGAGTCGCTCTGCTTTTCCGCCTCTGTTTGACTGCTGGCCTCACCGCCGTCCAGTTGACCGCTCTCTTCCAGACGTTCGTTTAACTTTCGGATTTCAGTGTACAACGCATCAAATTGCTGCTCGATCGCCTGGAAGTAGGCCATATACTCCCTCTTCTCTTGTGCATCACTTTGCTCGCGCCGGGAATTGACGAAGATTGTAGAAAGATAACTTGTGAGCGCACTGAAAATGCCAATTCCGATAAACATCAAAAAGAGTGCCACCAGACGCCCGCCGTTCGTTGTCGGGTAGCGGTCACCATACCCGACCGTTGTAATCGTCACCACCGACCACCAGACAGCATCCGCAGCGGTCGCGATATTGTTATCGGGGGAAACCTGCTCAAACCGATAAATTGCATAACTTGATATGCTTACCAGTACAATTGCCAAAAACGCAATCGAAAAAAAAGTATTCCGGTCCGGGCGGCGCTCCAGCATCGCCTGGATTTGCTCCGGAGTGTGCTGCCGTATCTCGTGAAAGATGCGATACGCTCGAAAGAGACGCAGCAAACGCAGCGGATAGATGTACGGAATACACCCCAGTAAATCAATCCACCCTTGTTTCAGGAAATATGAGCGTTTGCCGGGCGCTGTAGCCAGCAGGTGGATAAAATCAACGAAGGAAAGCAGCGCCAGGAAACTATCCAGCAAAAGCGCAATCTGCTTGGCCTGTATATCAAAAAGCGGAATGACCAGAATTGCCAGATTGACCATCGCCAGCGACGTGAGCGCAATGACGAAGATTTCGTAAGCCCCAATGGGTTGTTCTTCAGGCAGGTTAGATGCTTTCATATCTTCAGTTTACCAAAATTCTGTCTGTTTTACGGGTGAATTCGATATTGGGATGCAGGCAGCAGAGAACCTGCTGTCTCCCCATCCCCCCTGTGCTCCCCTCACCCTTCGGGCAGGCTTCGCACTCCTCAGGGAAGAGGGGACAGGACTCTTCGGTGTGTGTGCGGCGCACGAAGTGCGCCGCACACACACCAGACAACACACCCCTCCCCAAATTTTCCGCTTTGGTTCCCCTCTCCCTTTGGGAGATGGGTCAGGGGTGAGGGCGGGGGGCACCGGCGTTCTACATCTTTTGCCTGCACCCGCTTGCCCCCTGGGGATCCGCTTCCCCCTCGCCGTGTGATAAACTTGTTAGGGAAGGCACACGCATGTTACGACGTTACGCATTTTTTCTCACGCTTGGCCTGTTGTTTTTGGTGGTGATTTCATTCCCTTATGGGTTCGCATCGCTGGCCGCGGGGCCGGATTATGTTTTTGGCGGATTTTTGCTGAACCCGTTGGACGGCAATTCCTACCTGGCGAAGATTTATCAGGGGATGGCAGGCTCCTGGACGTTCCGGCTGCCCTTCACCGCCGATCCCGGAGAGGGTACCTATCTCATCCTGTTCTATCTCGCACTGGGGCATCTGGCCCGTTGGTTTTCCCTGCCGAATCTCACCGTCTTTCATCTCGCCCGCCTGCTGGGAGCCGCTTTTCTCCTGTGGTCGCTTTGGCGGTATTTTGGCGCGCTGTTTGGAGATTCCCGCATCCGTAAAACCGCGTTTGCCCTGGCTGCCTTCGGCTCCGGGATGGGATGGCTGCTTATCGCTACCGATGCACTCACCAGCGATTTGTGGGTAGCGGAGATTTATCCCTTCCTGTCAAGTTACGCGAACCCGCATTTCCCAATTTCCTTGGCCTTGATGCTCTGGCTGCTGATGCCGCCGCTGGATGCCCCGCTTTCCTGGGGACGGGGGATTACCCTCGCGGCAGCATCGCTGATTTTGAGCCTTCTCTCCCCCTTTGGGGTGGTCATCGTTTCACTCATCCTGGGGGTGGAGTTTCTGATCCGCTTCTGGACAAAATCTGCCCCGTGGCGTGTGTTCATTCGTTTGCTGTTGGTGACGCTCCCCGGCGCCCCGGCGCTGCTCTACGACCTTTGGATCGTGCGCGTACACCCGGCGCTTGCCGTTTGGGATGCCCAAAACCTGACGCCCTCCCCGCCCTGGTGGGATACGCTGATCTCGCTTTCGCCCGCGTTAGCGTTGTCGGGGGTGGCAGCCTGGATGATGTTTCGTTCCAGGGGCAGGGATTTTGCCCCAAAAACGGTATCCATCCCCCAATGGCGTCCGCTGCTCCTGTGGGCGGGCATCAGCCTCGTTTTGATGTATCTCCCCCTGGGGTTGCAGCGGCGATTCATGATGGGGCTTTATATCCCTCTCAGCGGACTGGCGGCCCTCGGTCTGGAATTCCTTGCCGGGGGGCGCGCTCGCCGCTATCGCTGGCTGGTGGTGGCAACGTTTTCCCTTGCTTTGCTGACTAACCTGATTGTGCTCGCAGGCGGTTTTGTGGCGGCATCTGCACAGAACCCAAAAATCTACCTCGCCCGCGACGAGTGGGATGCCCTCACCTGGCTGGATGCCAACGCCGCTCCGAACGCGCTGGTGCTCGCCTCCCCGGAGACCGGCTTGTTCATCCCTGCCCATACCGGGCGGCGCGTGCTCTACGGTCATCCTTACGAGACCGTGAACGCCGACGCGATGGAAGCCGCCGTCACCGCCTTTTTTGACGGCACGCTCACCGAAGCCGAAAGGCAGTCGCTGTTGAACGGGTACGATGTTGACCTGATCTTCTACGGCCCCCGCGAGCGCGACCTGGGCAGCATCCCCGTGCCCGAAGGGTGGCAGCCCGTGTTCCAGGTTGGCGACGTGACGATTTACGGGCATCGGTAACTGGAGCATTGTCCCCCAATTACCAATTGCCACGCTACCATTTCCCAATTCCCAACCTACCACCCTACCAATCTACCAATTCCCCATTTACCAACTACCAACCTCCAACCTCCAACCTTCAACCTTCAACCTCCAACCTTCAACTTTCAACCTCTCCCGCCCCCCATGCCCCGCATCCCCTGGAAAACCCTCTGGCCGTTGTTGCTGCCATTGCTCTTCATCCTCCCCGGCCTGGCGGGATTCCCCTTCCCCGGTGCGGAAGCCCAATACTCGGATGTCGCCGTCAGCCACTACCCCGACACGCTGCTGATCCAGCGCACTTTGCGGGAGGCGCACGCCCTCC
Organism: uncultured Anaerolineales bacterium; assembly: GCA_964589145.1. Classification (GTDB taxonomy): domain Bacteria; phylum Chloroflexota; class Anaerolineae; order Anaerolineales; family UBA11858; genus UBA11858. Next base: position 2,316 of record CAZPSL010000018.1, on the reverse strand, counting down.
CGCTCTGGTCGCCGACCATTTTGAGCGGCTATCCCTTCGCTGCCGAGCCGATGGCCGGATTATGGTATCCGCCGGGCTGGCTGGCGTGGCTTTTCCCGCTGCCGCTGGGGTTCAACATCACCGTAGCGTTGCACCTGCTCTGGGGCGGGCTGGGGATGTACCTCCTGCTGCGGGCGGAAAACCGCTCCCACCGCGCCGCCTTGCTGGGCGCGCTTGCTTTTGAAGGGATGCCCAAACTCTTCGCCCATTTCGGCGCCGGGCATCTCACCCTGCTCTACGCCGTGCCCTGGACGCCCTGGCTGCTGCTCTCTGCCCGGCCGCTGGCCGCCGACCGCCAGCCGTTGCCGGGACGATTCCGCTATTTGCCCTCCGGCCTGATCCTCGGGCTGATTTTCCTCGCCGGCCCCCAGTGGGCGGCCTACGCCGCCCTGCTCTGGATCACTTACTGGCTTTTCAGCCGCCCCCGTTCCCCGGTTTACCTGTTTGTCAATCTGCTGATAGCCGCTCTCGTCTCCGCCCCTCTCCTGCTGCCCCTGCTGGAGTACACCCGCCTTTCGACCCGCGCCGCCCTCACCGCCGCCGACGTGCTGACCCAGTCCCTGCCGCCGATGCGTCTGCTGGGATTGCTCTTCCCCGATTGGGGCGGCCCCCATGAGTGGATGCTCTACCCCGGCGCGGCGGTGCTGGTTTTGACGCTGGTCGCTGTTACCCGAAGGGAATCCCGCACCCGCAGCCGCTTTTGGCTGCTCGTCGCCCTGGTTTCGCTGATCTACGCCCTCGGCGAAGCCATCCCCGGCCTGCCGCTGTTGGCGGAACTGCCCGGCTTCAGCCTCCTGCGCGTGCCGCCGCGCGCCCTCTTCGCCGCGGGGATGGCTTTCGCCGCCCTCGCTGCCAGCGGGCTGGACGCGCTCACAAGTCCCTCTCTCCCATTACAAAACCGCAAGGCCATCAACCTCGCGCTCACCGCTTTGCTGGCGTTCACCGTTCTGCTGGCGGGGATGCTGATCCTCTTCGCCCCGGAATTTCCCTGGAACGCGGTCTGGGGCGCGGCGGCGATGGCGCTGGCCGCTTTCGGGGTGTGGAGCATCCTGCGGGTCTGGCTCTCCCCCCAAGCCGGTTCCGCTCTCCTGATCGGGCTGGTGATCCTCGACGGGTGGCTGATCAACCGTTCGGTGCTGGATTTTCGTCCCCCGGACGCGGTACTTTCCGAACAGGCGGAAATCGCCCGCTTCCTCGCGGATCAGCCCGGAGATTTCCGCGTCTACTCGCCCTCGTACAGCCTCCCCCAGCAGACCGCTGCTTTCTACCGCCTGGAACTGGCCGACGGGGTGGAGCCGCTGCAACTCGCCGCCTACGCCGATTTTATGGACGCGGCGACCGGTGTGCCGCGCGCGGGGTACGGTGTGACCCTCCCGCCCTACGCGGGCGGCGAGCCTGCCGCGGATAACGCCGCCTACCGCCCCGACCCGGCCTTGCTGGGGCTGCTCAACGTGCGTTTTGTGGCCGCCGAATTTGACCTGCCCGTGGAGGGCCTGCGCCCCCTGGGGCGGTTCGGCGAAACGCGGCTTTACGAGAACGACCTGGCCCGCCCGCGCGCCTGGGTGCAATCCGGCGCGGGGCTGGATGCGCCCTGGCAGGCGGCGGAAATCCTGACACGCAGCCCCAACCGCATCACCGTGCGGGCGGCTGGCCCCGGCCTGCTGGTGCTCTCGGAGATCGCTTACCCCGGCTGGCAGGTTGCCCTTGACGGCGACTCCCTCCCGCTGGAGACCGCCTTCGGCATCCTGCGCGCGGTTCCCCTGCCGGAAGGCAAGCATCAGGTAACGTTTGTTTACCGTCCGTGGAGCGTGTACCTGGGGCTTGCGCTGGGCCTGGCCGGGCTGGTGCTGGCTTGGGTGGCGGGCAGGGGAGGCAGGATGGGAGCGGGTAGGTTGGAAATCGGGTGATCAGGAATCAGGTAATCGGACGATCAGGAATCAGGTAATCAGGTAATCAGGTGATCAGGTGATTAGGTGAACGGGCAATCAGGGTAAACTGGTATCCGGGAAACGCGTTGCAAACTTGCCTACCTGTAGGGTATCAAGACATCGTTCCGGGAATAAGAACAAAAGTCTCAAGAGAACGTGCCGGACATTAACAACCGAAAGCTCAAGACATCGTGCCGGAGATCGGGTCTAATAGTGCCATCTCATTTGAAAGGAGATGGCAATGAAAGCGAGCATAGCAGAGCGGCAAAGTGCAATCCACCTGCTGCGAGCAGGCCAGCGTGTCGGGGAAGTGGCGGTCTCGCTGGGGAGGAGCGAGCGATGGGTGCGG
>CAZPSL010000017.1:0-28999 GCA_964589145.1 uncultured Anaerolineales bacterium | reverse complement strand
TGCCGACCCCGGTATCTTCGAGATTTTCATCGGCGGCTCCTCCCACGATTTGCAGGTGGCCGCCCGATTTGAGTTTGTTACTGAACCATGATGGTGCAGCGCAGAACTGTGGGGCTTGCGCTGGGGGCGGGCGCAATACGCGGGTTTGCTCACATCGGCGTCTTGATGGCTTTGACCGAGGCCGGCATTCCCATTGACTACGTTGCCGGTTCCAGCGTCGGGTCGCTGATTGGGGCGGCGGTTTGTCGCGGCTTTTCTACGGACGAGATTCTCAAACTCTCGGACGAATTTCGCTGGCGCCGCATTGCCCGCCCGACCTGGTGGGGGCAGGGGCTGGTTTCTTTTGCTCCGCTGGAGACCTTCATTAACCGGTTTCTGGGGGCTCCCCGTTTTGATGATCTGTCTATCCCGCTGGCGGTGGTTGCTACCGATGTTGATCGCGACGAGATGGTTGTGATTACCGAAGGTGCGGTAGCCCCTGCGGTGCGCGGCAGTTGTTCCGTTGCCGGGCTGGTTTCGCCAACCCCCTGGGAGGGCCGCCGCCTGGCAGATGGCGTATATGTCAATGCTGTACCAGTCTCGGTGGCTCGTGCGATGGGGGCTGATTATGTTATTGGCGTTGATGTGCTGAAACCTTCTTTGCGACCGAATTGGGGGCTTGTCAGTCATTTGGTCAACGCTTTTGAAATTGCGCTGCGCCATTCCGGCGGCGGCACGGAAAGTGCGGACTGCCTGATTACGCCTGACATTGGCGGGTTTACTTATTTGCGCTACTCCAAACGAGGGGAGATGATCGAGCGTGGCAAGCGGGCTGCTGAAGAGAAAATCCCCGAAATCCGGGCGGCTGTTTTTGGCGAGAGCGGGGGGTAGGGGGCACAGGGGGGAGAACAGTCAGGTTTCTCTGCCTGCATCACAGAAAGTTTATCGCAGCCTCTCGGCCCTTTTTGAACTTTTTGGAAGCCGCCGCCTGCAATTGGGACAAACCCGTTCCCCCGCCGTGATGACAAATCCGCAATATGGACAGGTATCCGGCTGGACATTGCCCAACGGTGCGCCGCAGGCAACGCAGTTGGCTTCCCCAACCGGATTGGCGCTGCCGCAATAGGGGCAGACCACGCGCCGCAGCCGCTCCGAAAGTTGCAGGGAGACTCCTTTGATTTGCGCTGTTTTGTCCAGCACCTCCCATACCCGGTCGGAGAGTTGTAAACTCTCTACATCCTGGGCGAGATCGTCCAGGCGGGAGAGCAGAGCAAACGGACTGCGGATTGCGGCCAGTGCTGTTGCTCCGAAACTGGCGGCAATTCCCAGCCAGGATTGCTTTCCCACTTTAACGGCAACACCGTCATCCACCCGTTTGAGTGTGACGGTCAGGGCGGTATCCCCGCCGGATCGCCGCCGCTCGTGTGTGCCGATTTGCACCACGATTTCTTTGTTGCGCCCGTACTGACGGACGCGGAAGTTCCCCCGGTTGAATTCGCCAACCAGGGCCTGCGCAAAATCCAGCGGTTTGATGTTTCCGTGGTAGATTTTGGTTTCCATTGTCGTCCGGGGGCTGTTCGTGCTGAGGCGAATCGAGAAACCTATTTGAGCATATCCAGCACCACGGCAGTCATCAGGGCTGCGCCGGTACGCAGGGCTGCCTCGTCAAAATCGAAGCGCGGGTGATGGTGGGCGGCATCCAGGCCCTTTTCCGGGTTTGCTGAGCCGATAAAGAAGTAACAGCCGGGGATGTTTTCCATCATAAAGGCCATATCTTCCGAGCCCATGGTGCGTTGGTTGGTGTCAATTTCTGCGTCGGGAAAGAGTTGCCGGGCCACATCCCGTACGCGGGCGGCGACTTGCGGGTCGTTGATTACTGCCGGGGTGATGCTTTCTATCTGGATTTCGGCGGTGCAGTTCAGGGAGGCGGCAATGCCCTCGGTGATTTCCCGGAAGCGGTTCAGCACGATTTCCCGGATTTCGGGGTTGAAGGTGCGGATTGTGCCCTGAAGTTCGGCGGTTTGCGGGATCACGTTGAAGGTGGTTCCGCTGCGGATGGCTGTGACGGAGACCACGGCGGTTTCCATCGGCGGCACGTTGCGGGAGACGATGCTTTGCAGGGCTGTTACGATCTGTGCGGCGGCGTAGAGCGGGTCTATTGCGGCGTGGGGGGCTGCGCCGTGTCCGCCTTTGCCGGTCAGGGAGATGTTGAATGTTTCGGCAGCGGCCATTGCGGGGCCGGTGGTGACACCCAGCCAGCCGAGCGGTTTCTCGTTCCAGAGATGCAGTGCCAGGGTATGGTCGGGGCGCGGGTTTTCCAGCACGCCCTCGGCGACCATGCGCTCGGCGCCGCCTTCGCCCTCCTCTGCGGGCTGGAATACCAGTTTGACCGTTCCGTGAATCTCCCCGCGGCGGGCGGTCAGCATCCGGGCGACGGTTAGTCCGATGGCGGTGTGGCCGTCGTGTCCGCAGGCGTGCATCGTTCCCGGGTTTTGAGATGCGTATTCGGCGCCGGTTGCTTCCTCGATGGGCAGGGCATCCATGTCAAAGCGTACCAGCAGCACCGGACCGGGGTGTTCTCCCTCAACCAGGGCGACGACGCCGGTTTCTGCGATACCGGTAGTCACTTCCAGCCCGAGGCTGCGCAGTTCTTTTGCTACGATGCCGGCGGTGCGGACTTCCTGAAAGCCGAGTTCGGGATGCATGTGAAAATCACGCCGCAAGGTTTGCGTGTAGGGGAACAATTCGCGGGTCTGTTCGATAATCGTCTGCATGGGGGATCCTTTTTGAAGACTGGCAGTCCTGTGGGGGCTGCCAGTCGGGTTATGTGGGAGTTTGCTGTGTCGGTTTTGCGCTGTTTTTCTGTGTTTTGGGTGAGGTTTGCCGGGCATCGGGGGGCTGCCAGCGCTTTACCTCGCTGTAATGGAATTCTTCGCGGTTGTTGCTGCCCTCGATACTGACGGTCAGAGTCTCTTTGAGCGGGTTGACTTCAATAACTTTTCCTTCGCCGGAGGGGGTAATGACGCGCTTGCCGCGGCGGGGCATTTTTTTGACAATTTCGGCGTATTGGTCATACTCGTAGATCAGGCAGCAGCGCAGCCGCCCGCACATGCCGGTAATTTCCGAAGGGGCCAGCGAAATGCCCTGTGCCTTCGCCATCTTGATGGAGATCGGGCTGAACTCAGTCAGGAACCGGGTGCAGCAGCGTTCCTCGATGCCGCAGGCGCCCATCCCGCCGATGATTTTGGCGGCGTCGCGCGGCCCTACCTGGCGGAATTCTATCCGCACACGCGGGTAGCGTTTTTTCATCGCTTTTTTCAGTTGGCTCAGGTCAACATTTTCCTGGCCTTCGCTGCTGTAGACGATGGTTAACCGTTTGCCGTCAAAGGGGTATTCTGCATCTACGATTTTGACACCCGGAATTTTTAGTTCTTTCAGTTTTGCCCGGCAGTTTGTTACTGCTTCTGCCTCTTTGTTTTTCCAAACTTGCCGCAGAACCAGGTCGCGCGGTGTTGCCCGTCGCAGAATTGGTTTCCAGCCGCCGTCACGGGGCTGGGGCGGGGTATCCAGGATGCTGGCAACCTGCCCCAGTTGCATTCCGCGGCTGGTTTCAACAATTACGAAGTCGTTAATCTGAATATCCGGATGGTTGTCGGCGTTGAAGTGGTATATTTTCCCCACTTTGCGAAACCGAATCCCTACAATTTTTTGTTTCATGTGGCTATTTTACCGCAAGTGTGATTGCCGTGGGAGGCAGGGCGTACGCAAATGTTGCAGTGAGGCGACTCTTCCCCCGCCGAGCACAAGCCCTGGTTCAGTTGCAGCGTTTTTTTGTTTGTCCAGGCTTCTCCGGGGGTGGTTTCAGGTCGCGGTACTCTCCCAGGAACTGCCAGACGCGGATGGCTGCCTCGCGCTGGATGCGGAATGACATTTTGGAATCTCCCCATTGACGGTTGGCAAAATAAATCGGGATTTCGACAGCGTGAAAGCCCAGGCGGCAGGCAATGTAGTTCATCTCGATCTGAAAGGCGTAGCCGTTCGAGCGCACCCGCTCCAGGGGCATTGTTTCCAGTGTGTGCCGCTGCCAGAGTTTGAAGCCGCCGGTGGTATCCCGGATGGGCAGGCGCAGGATGGTGCGGGCGTAGAAATTCCCAAATGCGGAGAGCATTTTGCGCCATAAAGGCCAGTTTTCGTCCAGTTTTCCGCCAGGGACATAGCGGGAGCCGATTACCATATCACAGGTTTCTAGCGCTGTGAGCATTTTGGTCAGTTTTTCAGGGGGGTGGGAAAAATCGGCATCCATCTGTCCAATTGCTTCTGCTCCGTTATCCAGTGCTTGCCGGAAGCCTCGTAAATAGGCCGAGCCAAGCCCAAGTTTTCCGGTGCGGTGGAGTACAGAGAAACGCCCAGGATGGCGGGCGGAAAGTTCATCGGCGATTGCGCCGGTTCCATCCGGGCTGTTATCATCCACTACCAGGATTTTCAGGTTGGGTAGTGGCAGCCCCAGCAGGGCGGCGGTGATTTTAGGCAGGTTTTCTGCCTCGTTGTAGGTGGGCAGGACGACGGTGAGTTGCATTTTTAACCAAGATTGGGATGGCAAGCCTGCCATCCCAATGTTCTGTTGCTGCTGTTTGGGTTTATTTGCGCTTGCGTATCAGCGTAGTCTTCAGGGCATCCAGGTCTTTGAACGGGCCCTGTTCCGGGAGCAGCCCTGCCATACGGACTTTGAGGCGCTCGCTGGGGTCTTTGGGGGTTTCGCGGTCCCGCAAGGGGTAGAAGTATTCCAGGGATTGGTCCAGCCGGGAGAGGATACGTTCTCCCAGGTTGGCAATGACCTCTGGGGTGGTGATTACCACAAATTCCGATGCGCTGAAGTGTCCTACAAAATCGCCGGGGTTTCCGGTTTTTTTGACGGCATTTTGTACCATCAAACTCACCGCTCGCAGCACATCGTCTGAGGCGACAAACCCGTACGATTCCCGGAAGATGTCCAGGTTTTCCAGTGAAACCAGCATGATAGCCCAGTCGGATGCGCCGATACATTCGGAGAGGCGTTCGTCTACCAGCGGGCCTTCCGGCAGGTTTGTGACGGGGTTGGTTACTGCGCCTAAAGCGGAGCGCTGCAATGAGTTTCGTACCCGCAGCCGCAGTTCCTGGATATCAAAAGGTTTGGTGATGTAATCGTCCGCGCCAAGTTCCAGCCCCTGGAGAATATCACCGCGGCTGCGTTTTTCGGTCAGGAAGATGATGGGGATGCTGGCTGTCCGCCGATTTTCGCGCAGCCGGGTAGCAACCTCAAACCCGTCAATATCCGGCAGACGGATATCCAGAATAATCAGGTTTGGGTGTTCTTTTTGACAAACCTGGATGCCGTCTTCGCCCCAATTTGCTGTCAGGACTTCATAGCCTTGAACGCGAAAATAAGCGTCCAGCATTTCTGCGACATCCAGATCGTCTTCGATAATGAGAATAACCGGTTTTTTTTCAACCACTGGATTGTTTATCCTGGTGGAGATAGCCGTTGAGCGCGTTGTGCCTGCTCAACGGCTATCGAATTGACTAACTGATAGGTTTTTTCTGGATGACAAATTCGCAGACATCGTCTCCGCAGGCAATGCATTTCGATTCGTTGACGCGAAATTCACTGCCGCCAGAAACCCATTTCAGGCCTTCTTGCAACAAGCCAACGGCGACAAAACAGACCGGTTTTTCCTCGTCATGGCGTCCCCAGCAAACCGGGCAACGGTGGATGGTGTAGATGAACTCATGTTCACGTTCCTCAACCGTTGAAATTTGGTCGCTCATCTGGCTGAAGATTTTTGCCATTGCCGGAACGCCAATGCGCAATTTTGCATGCAGAGGCAAGACTTTGAATGCCAAATCACCCGCACCGGCGAGTGCGCCAAAACTGCGCAGTCCGTCAGAGAAGGTTGCCCGCCCGGCACGCAGTGCCAAACCGCGCCCGCCGCGGGGGCCGTACATCTCCTCCAGTGCCTGGTTGATTGCCGAAAACTCTGCAAAGTCGAACTCTTTGTTCAGGTTGTCCGGCGGATAATTGTCAATTAAATGCCCCAGCCCAGCCAGGTTCAGGATGGCGTTCAGGCCGTTTTTTCCCATCACATCTTCAAGCGCGTTGATGGTGATGAGGGCAAACTTGTTTGGATAGTAGAAGCCGCTTTTCGGAATAGGATCCATCGTATTCGCCCCTTTAGATCAGTCTTTCCAGGTCTTCAGTGGCTCGTCTCATGTCCAGGAAAATCAAGCCGAGTTTGGCTTGCTCGCGGGCCAGGGCCGTTAAGACGGCCTCCTCACCCACAGACATGAGCATAACGTAGCCCTGTGCGCCTTTGATGTAGACTTGTTCCAGGCTTCCTCGCCCCAGCTCTGATGCGATGCGCTCTCCCAGCGACAGCATTGCTGCTGACATCGCGGAAACCCTGTCTTCCTCCACATCCTGAGGCAAAGCCGACGCAATCGTCAACCCGTCCACACTTACAACAGCCGATGCTTCGATGTCCGGTGACGAAGCCTGGAGGTCGCGTAAGCGTTCAACCATCATCTGAGAACGTGATTTTGTCAAGGCTTCATTCCTCCATTTTTCAATGAAATTTTGTGTTTGTAGGAACTGTCTCGCCCATAGTTCTACGCGTTATACTGTAGCATAGGGCGGTGTTTGTGTCAAGAAACAACTGCCGCGAGGGTGCAGGCAAATGTTGTAGAACGATGGTGGCTCCCTCCTCCCCTGCCCTCCCAAAATTTTCCGCTTTGGTTCCCCTCTCCCTTCGGGAGATGGGTTAGGGGTGAGGGCGAGGGGAGGGGGGACACTGCGGGTCAAGTTCCACAAGATTCGCGTACATCCATTGCAGTTTGCTTGCTGCATCTGGTCATTGCTCTGGTAAAATTATACTACAAGCGCTCTGGTAATGGGTACGCTTTTTTCGCAGGGGGCGCAGGCAAATGTTGTTGAAATTGGGCAGTCGTATGGGCGCTGCTTTCTTTCCCCCTGCCCAACCCTCCCCCGCCGGGGGGAGAGCCGGGTGAGTGGAAGCACAGATATTTTTCCGCAACATTTGCTCATACCCTTTCGCAGGCTGCCACCCAATGGGCAACCGATCAGGGAAATTTTATCATGGTAACGTCACTTTTTGTTTTTGCGTTGGGCATTGCAGCCCTGGAATGGTTTTTTGAGCACAAACAAAACCGGAAGGGGGTTTATTTCACCAAACCCGCGGTGCTGGTCCTGCTGATTGCCTGGGCCTGGCTGTCTGTGGATATGCCTGCGCTGATGACGCGCTACGATACCGCCTCGATGATGTGGTTTCTCGTCGGGCTGGCGTTTTCGCTGGCCGGGGATGTGTTTTTGATGCTGCCGGATAAATTCTTTCTCCCTGGCTTGCTTGCTTTCCTCCTGACGCATGTTTTCTACACCGTGGGGTTTGAGCATCTCGTTCCACCGAAGGGGAGCGGGCCGGCAGCCGGGGTCATTGCGGCAGTTTTGGTTGTGATCGCTGCCTGGCTGTATTCGCGGCTGGCTGCCGGGATGGAGCAATCCGGCAAGGCCAAAATGCGCTTCCCGGTGCTGCTTTACACAATTGTGATTATGCTCATGGTTTACGCTGCGCTTCTGTCGTTGTTCGATCCACAGTGGACGGTTTTGCCCGCAGTTTTGGTGAGCGCGGGCGCGGTGCTGTTCCTGATCTCGGATGTGGTAAACGGTTGGGCGCGCTTTATTCGGCCTTTGCCAAACTACCGGGTGATTATCATGGTGACGTATCACCTGGGGCAGTTTGGAATTATTGTTGGTGCCGTGTTGCACTTCACGGCACTTTTGAACGCTTGAACCGCACACAAACAGAACAACGGCGGGGCTTTCGCTGAATTGCAGGGAAACTCCCTGAATGAGCAATTGTCTGCCGCCAGCCTGACCGGAGCATTCCATGACTGCTGAAATTTCAGAAGCCGCTGAAACACCCCCAGTGGATTTGCACGACCCGCAATGGTATATCAACCGCGAGTTGAGCCAACTGGAATTCCAATACCGGGTCTTTGACGAGGCGCGCGACGATGGCAACCCTTTGCTGGAGCGCGTCAAATTTCTGGCGATTGTCGGCTCCAACATGGACGAGTTCTTCATGGTCCGGGTGGGCGGCCTGAAAATGCAGGTGCAGGCCGGGGTTGTGGATTTTTCCATTGACGGGTTAACCCCCGCAGAGCAGTTGGCAGCCATCCGCAAAAAAACCAGCCGCCTGTTCAAGGAATCCGGCCGTTACTGGAACGATGTTCTCCTGCCGGCCCTCAACGAGAGCGGGATTCACATCCTCCAATATGCTGAACTCACCGACAAACAGCGCGAGAACGTCCAGACTTATTTTGACGAGATGGTGTTCCCCGTGCTCACCCCGCTGGCCTTTGACCCTGGGCACCCCTTCCCGTACATCTCGAATTTAAGTTTGAACCTGGCGGTGCTGATTCGGGATACCGGCGGGCAGGAGCATTTCGCCCGCCTGAAAGTGCCCTCCTCCCTGCCGCGCCTGGTGCCGATCAAACGCTCATCGGGAGGCGTTCGCAAAGACGGGACGGTTCCACACCACCATTACTTTGTCTGGATCGAACAGTTGATTGCTGCCAACCTGGAGAAATTGTTCCCCGGCATGGAAGTCGTCGAGGCCTATCCCTTCCGGGTCACGCGGAACGCCGATTTTGCCATCCAGGAACTGGAAGCGGATGACCTGCTGGAGATGATGGAGGAGAACGTGCGCGATCGCCGCTTCGGTTCCGTGGTGCGCCTGAGCATCACCAAAGAGATGCCGGAGCGTATTTTGAGCATTCTCACCCAAAACCTGAAAGTTGCCTCCAACGATATTTATACGCTGGCCAATCCGCTGGGGTTGAGCAGCCTCTTTGGGCTGTACGCCATTGACCGTTATGACTTGAAGTACGAGCCGTTTTATCCGCCGGTGCTCCCCCCGCTGGCGGATGGTGAGACGCATGGCAGTGGAATTTTTGCGGCCATTCGCCGTGAAGACCTGTTGCTGCACCACCCTTACGATTCCTTTGCCCCGGTGGTGGAGTTTTTGCGCACTTCGGCCCGCGATCCGCAGGTGCTGGCGATCAAACAGACCCTTTACCGGGTGGGACGTAACTCCCCGGTAGTGGAATCGCTTTTAATGGCGCGCCGTGATTACGCCAAGCAGGTTGCCGCGCTGGTGGAGCTGAAAGCCCGCTTTGACGAGGAAAGCAATATCGGCTGGGCCCGAATGCTGGAGGCAGAGGGGGTACACGTGGTTTACGGACTGGTGGGTTTGAAGACGCACTCCAAAATTGCCCTGGTTGTGCGCAACGAAAACGATCACATCCGCCGCTATGTTCACCTGGGGACGGGGAATTACAATGCCGTCACCGCTCATCTTTACGAGGACATCGGCATGTTCACCGCAGATGAGGAGATCGGCGCGGACGCGACCGATTTGTTCAACTACCTGACCGGATATTCCGCCAAAGGGGATTACCGCAAACTCTGGGTCGCGCCGGTCAACCTGCGCCGGAAGATGGAGGAACACATCCACCGCGAGATTGCCCACGCCCAGGCGGGCCGCCCTGCCCGCCTGATTTTCAAGATGAATGCCCTTGCCGATGCTCCGATGATCCGCCTGTTGTACCGGGCATCGCAGGCGGGGGTGCAGGTGGATTTGCTGGTGCGTGGCATCTGTTGTTTGCGCCCCGGCCTGGAGGGCATTAGCGAGAACATCCGCGTAATCAGCATCGTCGGGCGGTTCCTGGAACACAGCCGGATTTATTATTTTCTGAACGATGGGGACGAGGAAGTTTATCTGGGCAGTGCCGACCTGATGCCGCGCAACCTCAACCGCCGGGTAGAGGTCATCTTCCCGGCAGAGAATCCCGCCCTGGTGCGCAAAATTCGGGATGAAATCATTGAAACGTATCTTGCCGATAACGTCAAAGCCCGTCTGATGCAGCCTGACGGAACCTATCGGCGCATCAGGCCCGCAGAGGGGCAGGAACCCTTTAACGCCCAGCAGCATTTTATCAACCTGCGCACTTCCCCGCCCTCCGCACCTCGCTGACGCGCTGTCCCGCCGCCCCGCCGCCCCGCCGCCCCACTGCCCCGCCGACTCGCCGCCTCGCTGATTCGCTGATTCGCTGCCTCGCTGACTCGCTGACTCGCCGACTCGCCGACTCGCTGATTCGCCGCCTCGCCGACTCGCTGACTCGCTGACTCGCATGAAGTCCCTCCTCATCCTCCGCCACGCCAAATCCAGTTGGAAGCACCCGGAACGCTCCGATCACGACCGCCCTCTGAACAAGCGCGGTAAAGAGGCCGCCCCGCGCATGGGACAATTGTTGCGCGACAAAAATCTGGTTCCCGATGCAATTCTGAGTTCCACCGCCCGCCGTGCCGCCGATACCGCCCGACTCGCCGCCGAGGCTGCGGGTTTCGATGGCGAGATTCATTTCCTGCGCTCACTGTACCTCGCTGGGCCGGAGGCATACCTCGACTCCTTGCGCACGCTCCCCGAAACGGTTTCCGCCGCGATGGTGGTCGGGCACAATCCAGGAATGGAGGATCTCCTGGAGATTCTGACGGGAGACCATGAACGTCTGCCTACCGCTGCACTGGCACACATCCGCTTGCCGATTGCCCGCTGGGACTTGCTGACGAATGAAACCGAGGGGGAATTATTAGACCTCTATCTTCCCCGTTTTCTCTGATTTCTTCCAGTTCCTGATCTTTCCTTCCTTCGGGTGCAGGTAAAAGATGTAGAACTTGGGCATTGCGCTGTTGAGTGTGCCCCCCGCCCCCGGCTCCTCTCCTACCCTCACCCCTGACCCCTCTCCCGAAGGGAGAGGGGAACCAAAGCGGAAAATTTTGGGAGGGACGTGTTGTCAGGTGTATGTGCGGCGCACTTCGTGCGCCGCACATACACCGAAGTGCCCAGTCCCCCCCTCCCTTGCCCTCCCCCCAGCGGGGGGAGGGCAAGGGAGGGGGGAAAGGAAGCAGCGCCCATACGACCGCCCAATTTCTACAACATTTGCGTACACCCCTTTCTTTCTCCTCCCTTGCAGCGAAGCGTGCAGGTGGTTATACTTTCCGCATGTCCATTGCCCGTGTGTTGGCCCAACTTCCCAAAGAATACTACCTCCCGCAAGACCGCGAGTTGATCGAGCGCGCCTACCGAATTGCCGAGAAAGCACATCGCGGGCAAAAGCGTATCTCTGGCGAGCCGTACATTACGCATTGCCTTGCCGTTGCTTCCATTCTGGCAGAAATGCAGGTTCCGCCCCGTTTGATCGCGGCAGGGCTTCTGCATGACACTGTCGAAGATACGAACCTCACCCTGGAGGACATCCGCCGCGATTTTGGGGATGAGATTGCCCGAATGGTGAACGCAGTCACCAAGTTGACCTCGCTGCCGCGGGTCTCGCGCGGCGACCGCCTGGAGGAAAATGCGCAGACGCGCGAACAACGCGCAGCCGCCATTCGTCGCGGAGAACTCTCCCCGGAAGAGGAAGTGGAACAGTTGATGCGCAGCCGTCGTTACGACTTGGCCTCGGAAACGCTGCGCAAAACTTTCCTCGCTATGGCGGACGATCCCAGTGTGGTGCTGGTTAAACTGGCCGATCGTCTTCACAATATGCGTACGCTTCACTACATGCCGCCGCACAAGCAAAAACGCATTGCCCAGGAGACGATGGACATCTTTGCCCCGCTGGCGAATCGCCTTGGTATCTGGCAGATCAAGTGGGAACTGGAGGACCTCGCCCTGCGTTACATCAACCCGAAAGCGTACAACGAAATTGCCGGCAGTCTCAAGGAGCGCCGTTCGGAACGCGAGCACGAAATGCAGGCAATCAAGATCCGCCTGATGCGGATTATGGAACATGCGGGACTTCAGGCGGATGTCTCGGCACGCCCCAAACATATCAACTCGATCTATCGCAAAATGCAGCGCAAGGGCGTACCTTTTGAGATGGTTTACGATGTGCGCGGTGTACGCATCATTCTGAACACCAGGGAAGAGTGTTACCAGGCCCTGGGCGCAATCCACTCAACCTGGCGGCCTATTCCGGGTGAATTTGATGATTATATTGCCGCTCCGAAGGATAATTTTTACCAGTCCTTGCATACTGCGGTAATTTATGATGACGGCAAAACCCTGGAGGTACAGATCCGCACCCATGAAATGCACGAACGCGCTGAATATGGGATTGCCGCCCACTGGCGGTACAAGGAGGGAGGCTCCCACGACCCGGATTTTGACCGCCGGGTGGATTACATCCGTCAACTGATGGAGTGGCGGCAGGATGTGGAAGATGCCCGCGAGTTTGTGGACAGCATGAAATCAGATGTTTTCGGTGACCGTGTGTATGTTTTTACCCCGCGCGGGGACATCATTGACCTGCCCGCCGGAGCAACCCCGATTGATTTTGCATACCATGTTCACACGGAGGTTGGGCATCGCTGCCGGGGGGCAAAAGTTGGAGGGAAACTGGTGCCGCTGGATTATGAACTGAAAACAGGCGATCAGGTTGATATCCTCACAACAAAACGCGGTGGCCCCAGCCGGGACTGGCTGAATCCCAACTTGGGGCTGGTAAAAACCCAGCGGGCGCGCTCGAAAATCCGCCGCTGGTTCAAGCAGCAGGCCCGCGAGCAGAATATCGAACGCGGCAAAGCCATCCTGGAACGGGAACTGCGCCAGTTGGGGTTGCCGGACACTAACCTGGAAGAACTGGCCCGCCAGTTTGAATACCGCACCGCAGATGATTTTGCCGAGGCGATTGGATGCGGGGATATTTCAACGGGGAAGATTGCTCACGCGCTGGTTGCCAATGACGAGCAGGAGAACAATCTGTTTGACCTCCTGGCCTCTGAGCAATTGCCATCTGCCGCCCAGAAGGAAACAACCGGGGATATCACCGTGCGCGGCCTGCAAGGGCTGCTGACCAATATGGCGCGCTGCTGCAACCCGACCCCCGGAGACGAAATTATCGGGTATATCACCCGCGGGCGCGGAGCAACGATCCACCGCATTGATTGCCCGAACATTTTGCGCATCAAGGATCGGGAACGGCTGGTTCAGGTTTCCTGGGGGAGGCCAATGCGCACGTACTCTGTACCAATTCGCGTCAAGGCATACGACCGCAACGGGCTGATGAAAGATATTTCCACCCTGCTGGCAAACGAGAAAGTCAATATCACCAAGGTGCGGGTTGATGTTAAAAGCAGCACCGCAATTTTTGCCCTGACTATCGAGGTGCGCGGCGTGGAACACCTCAGCCGTGTTCTTGACCGGCTGGAAGGGCTGGATAATATCTTTGAAGCCCGCCGGGTACGGCCGGGCTAAAGCCGGCGATAAACTTTCTGCCGCCCTCCACCCCTGTTGCCTCCCCCTTTCCCTCCGGGCGCGCGAGGCCTGCCCGAATGACAAGAGAGACACAGCGGAGGCTGACTCGCTGACTCGCCGATTCGCTGACTCGCTGATTCGCTGATTCGCTGACTCGCTGATTCGCCGATTTGCTGATTCGTTTCTACTCTTCTTTCTTCGGCGGTTCCAGCACGCGGTCAACCAGACCGTACTCGGCGGCTTGCTGGGCGTCCATCCAGAAATCGCGGTCGGTATCGCGCTCGATCTGCTCCGGGTCCTGCCCTGTGTGGAAAGCCAGGATTTCGTTCAGGCGGGTTTTCAGGCGCAAAATCTCGCGGGCCTGGATTTGGATATCTGTGGCCTGTCCCTGCGCACCGCCGAGCGGCTGGTGCATGTGAATGGTGGCGTGCGGCAGCGCGTAGCGTTGCCCTTTGGTTCCGGCGGTCAAAATCACGGTGCCGAAGGAGGCTGTCATGCCCACCGCAACCGTGCTGATCGGGTTGGGGATCATCTGCATCGTGTCGTAGATTGCCAGCCCGGCGTACACCTGCCCGCCAGGGGAGTTGATGTACATCTGAATGGGGGATTCGGAATCTTCGTTGCTCAGGTAGAGCAGTTGCGCCACAATCAGGTTGGCAATCTGGTCGTTGATGGGCGTGCCCAGGAAGATGATACGGTTGCGCAGCAGCATCGAGAAGATGTCGGAATAGCGCTCGCCGCGCGGGGAACTCTCAATAACGGTGGGAATCAGGTCGTAGGGGTTCATTCGGCCTCCTCATCGGACTGGGCATCTTCGGGCGCGGGATCCGCCTCGGGTTCCTCCGGGGCGGGTGCCGACTCCGGGGTTTCGGGGGCCTCCTCCGGTTCCGAGTCCGCTTCTCCGCTTTCGGGAGCGGCTTCCGCTTCGGGGCTGGATTCGGCATCCGGGGTGTCTTCCGCCGCTTCAGGTGCGGTGTCTGTTTCCTCATCTTCCTCGCCGGGGATGGGATCACCCTTTGCAATCGCCCGCAGATACTGGATGGTTTTCTCCGTCATCATGTCGGTGTAGATGCTGCCCACCAGGCTGCTGACATAGGCACTTTTCTGGAACTTCGCGAGTTCCTTGCGGTTCATGTCGCGGGTGATGTATTGCAAAATCTGCCCGGATCTGATTTCCAGTTGCTGCTCGTCAATTTGCAGGTTTTCGTTTTCTGCCACTTCGGCGAGCACCAAACCGCGCTTGAGACGGTTTTCTGCGAAGGGGGCGGTTTCTTCCCGGAGGCCTTCATCGTCAATGCCGCGGATCTGCTTGTAAAGTTCCAGGTCAATTCCCTGCTGGGAGAGCCGATACTCCAAATCGGAAATCATCTCTTTGGTTTCGGCCTCCAGCATTTGGGGCGGGTATTTGATCACGCTTTTTTCAACCAGGGCATCCAGCACTTGTTCGTTGTATTGCTCATCGTACTCGTGCTGGTTTGTTTCTTCCAGGTTTTTGCGGATGTCCGCGCGCAGTTCCTCCAGGGTGTCGAAATCGCTGGCGGATTTGGCGAACTCGTCGTCCAGGGCGGGCAGGGTGACTTTCTGGACGTTGGTCACCGTCACGTGGAAAATAGCCTCGACGCCGCGCAGGGCCTCGTCTTCGTAATCGTCGGGGTAAGTGTAGATGATGTCCTTGTTCTCCTCGGCGGACATGCCGATCAGATTGGCGGAGAAGCCGGGGAAAGGCCATTCGTTTTCGTTATCCGGTTCAATTACGACCGAGTTGAACCGCTCGGCGATGAGGGTGGCGTCCTCGCCCTCTTCCGGCTCGACGCGCTCGGCGCTGACCTGGAAGTACACCCGGTCGCCCTCCTGAGCCGGTTCGGTGGAGGTCTCCGTCAAAGCGAGGTCTTGCCGCATCTCTTCGAGTCGGGCGTCAACGGCTTCGTCCGTGATTTCGGGCGGTTCGTAGGGAATCTCCAGAGATTTGTAATCGCCCAGTTCCACTTCGGGGGCCAGCGGCACTTTGAAGACAAAGGTCGGAGGCTCCAGGGTTTCAATATCTTCGAGCGTGCCCGGTCCGTACGGTTTGATTTCGGCCTCTTCGAGCACTTTGGGGTACATCTCGTCCACGAATGTTTCGGTGGCCTCTTCGATGACAGCCCCTTCCCCGACGTGGCGCACGATTACGTTATAGGGTGCTTTCCCAGGGCGAAAGCCGGGAATTTTGACCTTTTTGGCGATTTTCTTCGCGGCGCGGCGTTTGGCCTGCTCGAATTGCTCCGGCTCGAATTCGACATGCAGTTTTACCTGATGGTCTTCCAGAAACTCTTTTTCGATTTTCAAGATGTTTTTCCTTGTTTTAGGCCTTGGGCGGCCATGTTGTTGACATAGAGACCTCACAGGCCTGGCAAAAACCTGTGAGGTCCTGCGGTAGGGAAGGTGGGGTTCGAACCCACACGCTCTTGCGAGCACATGATCCTAAGTCATGCCTGTCTGCCAATTCCAGCACTTCCCCAAGTGGCAAAATTATACGCTACGCCGAATTGAACGTCAATGACCGCCGGTTTTCGGGGTGCGGGCAAAAGATGTAGAAATCGGGCAGCCACATGTCTCTGTCCTGCTCCCGGCAGGGCGGGGTGTTCGGTGCCTGTCCTGTTCGCAAAATGAAGACTGGCAGTCCTGCCAGGACTGCCAGTCTTGTGTGCGGGGCGAGGGAAACACCGTCTTTCTACGACATTTGCGTACACCCGGTTTTCGGATATAATCACTGCCCACTGCCCACTGCCCACTGCCCACTGCCCACTGCCCACCCATATGTCCCGTGTCATCAACCCCAACAGCGCCGGAAAACAGCGCACAAAACTGATCCGCATGGTCGCCCTGGCTGTGCGTGAACTGCTCCGCCAGCCCGAACCCAACGACGAAACCCGCGATTTGGCAATTTTCATTGCCCTTTCGCTGGATGCCATCGCCGAAACCATCACGCCCTCCGTGGAAGCCTGGGAGAAGCGCGGCTACTGGATCAAGGCCGACCGCTTCCGCATGGAGTGGCGCTGGGCGCAGCAGTACGCCGACGAGATGCGTGAAGCCCTCTTTGCCGAAGACTGGGGCGCGGTGGCGATGTGTGCCGTCAAAATCGCCCAGCAGCCGCAGATCTCCGGGGTGAAAATTTCTCCCAGGCACCGGATGGGACGCCCCTGGGAGGATGCCTGGAACCGCTATCGGAGCGGCGATGCCTGAAATTCCGGGCGACTCCCGTCTCCCGTGGGTGACTCTCGCCTCGGAGCGCATCTACCAAAACCCCTGGTATGCCCTCCGTCAAGACCGGGTGCGCACCCACACCGGAGCGGAGATCACCTACACCTACATGGAACCTCCCGGCGCGGTGGCGGTGGTGCCCCTCACCCTGGAGGGGGAAATCGTCCTCATCCGCTCCTACCGCCATACCGTCAAAGATTGGTGCTGGGAGGTTCCGATGGGCGGACGCGATACCGATGACCTGGAGACTGCCGCCCGACTGGCCTTGTTTTTGTGTGAGCCGTTGCTGAAGGCCCCTGCGGATTTCTCGTTCTCCTGAAGACTGGCAGTCCTGCCAGGACTGCCAGTCTTGTGCGAGGGGAGGGCAGGGGGATTTGCCTGCACCTCAGTGCGGGGGTGTACGCAAATGTTGTAGAAATTGGGCAGTCGTATGGGCACTGCTTCCTTTCCCCCCACCCAACCCTCCCCCCGACGGGGGGAGGGCAAGGGAGGGGAGACCACCGGCGTTCTACATCTTTTGCCTGCACCCCAGTGCGGTTCTTATTTGAATTTTCCCCTCTTTCGGGATATAATGACCGCACGATACATTCGACCGAAAGGAGTGCAAGACTAATGGCAAGTGTAACATACGATCATGTAACAAAACGGTTCGGCGAGGTCACAGCAGTCAACGACCTCTACATCGAAATCGAGGACAAGGAATTCCTGGTTCTCGTTGGCCCATCCGGCTGCGGCAAAACCACCGCGTTGCGCTGTCTGGCTGGATTGGAGGACATCACCGAGGGCAGAATTTTGATCGGTGATCAGGTCGTCAACGACGTGGCACCCAAGGACCGTGACATCGCCATGGTCTTCCAGTCCTACGCGTTGTATCCCCACATGTCGGTCTACGACAATATGGCTTTCGGGTTGAAATTGCGCAAATACCCCAAGGACGAGATCAAACGCCGGGTGGATGAGGCCGCCGAAATCCTGGGCATCACCGCCCTGCTGGACCGCAAACCCCGCCAACTCTCCGGCGGCCAGCGGCAGCGCGTTGCCCTGGGGCGGGCGATCGTGCGCGAGCCAAAGGTCTTCCTCCTGGATGAGCCGCTCTCCAACCTGGATGCCAAATTGCGCGTCCAGACCCGCACGGAGATCACCAAACTGCACCAGAAACTGCAAACCACCTTCATCTACGTCACCCACGACCAGGTTGAAGCGATGACGATGGCCTCCCGCATCGCGGTGATGAACTACGGTGTTTTGCAGCAGATCGACACCCCCCAGACGCTCTACGACCGCCCTGCCAACCTGTTTGTAGCCGGGTTCATCGGTTCCCCGGCAATGAACTTCTTTGACGCCAGACTGCGCAAAGACGGCAACGACATCTACGTGGATGCTGGCGCGTTCACCGTGAAAGTTCCCGACGACCGCAAGGAAACCTACATGCCCTACGACGGCAAAGCAGTAGTCTTTGGCTTACGCCCTGAAGATATTTACGACCCGAAATACGAATCGCCTGACATCATCAGTGCACAGGTTGAGGGTACTGTGGAAGTCACCGAACTGATGGGGAACGAGATTTTCGTCTTCCTCAAGAGCGGCGATCACAACTACGTCGCCCGCGTTGACCCTCGCACCAGTTTCCGCATGGGCGACAAGGTGCAGGTCACTTTCAATATGGGCAATATGCACATCTTCGACAAGGAGACCGAGAAGGCGATCCGCTAAAATTGCCCCCCGTAAATCTCAGGACTGGCAGTCCCGCTAGGACTGCCAGTCCTGTTCGCGAATATCGGAGAAATACCATGCCTTTTGATTACATCCCCCCGCTGCTCAATAACGCACAGAAAAAAATCGTCCTGCTGGTGATGGACGGCCTCGGTGGACTGCCCCTGGAACCGGGCGGGCTGACCGAACTCGAAACGGCCAGCACCCCCAATATGGACCGTCTGGCCGCACAAGGCGTGCTGGGCGAGACCGTTCCCATCGCCCCCGGCATCACCCCCGGTTCCGGCCCGGCGCATCTGGCCCTCTTTGGCTACGACCCGCTGGTACACGCCATCGGGCGCGGCGTGCTCTCCGCGGCCGGGATTGGTGTCCCGGTAAGGCCCGGCGACGTGGCCGCGCGCGGTAACTTTTGCACGCTCGATGCTGATGGAAAAATCATTGACCGCCGCGCCGGACGCATCCCGACCGAGGTTGCCCGCCCGCTGGTCGAAAAACTGCGCACGGTGCAGGTTCCCGGCATGACCGTGGAAGTCAACGTGGTGAAGGAATATCGCTTCTCCATTGTGCTGCGCGGCGAGAACCTGAACGCCGCCCTGGAGGACACCGACCCCCAGACGACCGGCGTCCCCCCCTACCCCGTGCGGGCGGCCCTCCCCGAAGCCCGGCACACCGCCGACCTGCTCAACCAGTGGGTTGCCGAGGCCCGCAAAGTCCTCGCCGATGAACCCAAAGCCAACGGCTTCACCCTGCGCGGCTTCGCTACAGACCCCGGTTTGCAGCCCTACGCTGATGCCTACGGTCTCAAAGCGGCCTGCATCGCCGTCTATCCGATGTACCGCGGCGTGGCCTCCCTGGTCGGGATGGATGTCATCAATTTTGAGGGCGACCACCCCGAAGACGAGTTCGCCGCGCTGGCTTCCGTCTGGGAGCAGTACGATTTCTTTTTTGTCCACATCAAAAAAACCGACAGCATGGGCGAAGACGGCAACTTCGATGGCAAGGTCAAAATCATCGAAAGCGTGGATGCCGCCCTGCCCGACCTGCTGGCGCTCAACCCCGATGTTCTCATCATCACCGGCGACCATTCCACACCGGCCAAACTGAAATCACACTCCTGGCATCCGGTGCCCTTCCTGCTGTGGGCACCCGAAACCGTCATCCCGGACGGGCAAAGCGAGTTTGGCGAGCGTGCTTGCCAGCAGGGGGGGCTGGGAACTTTTCCCGCGCTGGATACCATGCCCCTGGCACTCGCTCACGCTGAGCGGTTGAACAAATACGGTGCGTAGGCTTTGTGTGACGCTGACAAAGCAGCGTCACATCTGATTCTTTTTGACTTCGGAAAGGAGTTCTCCATGAACAAACGTCAACTTGGCATTCTGGTTTTCATCTTGAGCCTTGTGCTGGCGACACTGGCCTGTAGCCTGGGGGGGAATGCTGAACCCGCACAGGTTCCGCCAATTGAAGAAGCCACGCAGCCCCCGGCGGTTTCTACGGAGGCTCCTGAGGAAGCCCCGGCGGAACCCGCCCCTGCCGAATCCGAACCGTCCGGCCAGCCGACCACAGCACCGGCAGAATCGCAGCCGACCGCGGCCTCGGCAGAACCGCAGCCAACCGCAGCCCCGGCTGCTGATGCGCCTGCCCCGCCCCCCCCTGAAAATGTCATCGCGGTTGATACGGTGCGCGGCTACCGCGACCACTACGGCTTGCTGCATATCGTCGGGCTGGTCACAAACTACACCGACCGTGCCGTAGACAGCGTGGAAGTTGAGATCACAGTTTTTGACGCGGATAACAACGCCCTCTTCAGCGACGTTACAAGTACCGGGCTGTCCACCCTGATGCCCGCTGAAACCACGCCTTTCGCTTACCAGGTCTCCGAAGACCTTGCCGAGGCGGATCACTACACCGCGGCAATTGTCGGCCAAAGCGTAGCAGAAACCGAACGCGTTACCATCAAACTCGACGGGACGATGCTCACCATTGATGACGCCGGAGATCTGCACATTACCGGTCTCCTGGTCAATAACACGGATACCCCGGTTGAAATCAGCAATATCTCAGCAGCAACGTTCAGGATGGATGAAGAACTCTTCACGGCGGAGACTATCCAGGCCGCACTGGTTCGCCACCTGGACCCCGGTGAGGACGGCCCTTTCCGCGTGACGATGACCGGCCCCGACGAGGGTACGGCAAACATCACCGATTACCAGATTTACGTTGATGCCGAAACGGCTGCTCCGGCAGAGCCTTATGACCTGGTGATTTCGGAGAACAACACCTATTACATGGATGCCTACGACTATTTTCACCTGGTTGGCGAAATCACCAATAACAGCGACCTGTATCTCAGCGTATCGCTGGTATCGGGCATTTACGATGTAGATGGCAACGCCCTGGATGCCGCCTCTACAGACCTGCCTACCTTCAGCCTGGGGCCGGGCGAAACCATGCCTTATGATTTCAGTTACTGGGGCCCGCTCAACGACAAGACCGGTCTCATTGATGATGCAGCCAGTTACACCGTTCAATGGGATCCGTACTGGACGTGGGAAAGTTTTAGCGTTCACGCGAAACTGACCACCCAAAACGATACCAACGAAGTCTCCAGCACGCGGGTAACCTTCACCGGCGAAATCCTGAACAACAGCGGCGAGGAGGTCACCAGCGCAACCGTCATCGTCAACCTGTATGACGTTGAAACCGGTGAACTGGTCGCGACCGGCTATGGCGGTGTTTACGACACAATTCCCGCTAACGGAGTGGCCGATTACACGGCCTGGATTGACATCCCGGCTGAGTTTGACTTTGACAGCGTCCACTACACCATCACCGTCTATGGCGAATTACCATAACCGTGCATCACCAGGCGAACAGATGAGGAAAAAGATGTAGAAATTGAGCAGCCCTGTGGGAACTGCTTCCTTCCCCCCTCCCCTGTCCTCCCCCGCTCTCACCCCTAACCCCTCTCCCGAAGGGAGAGGGGAACCAAAGCGGAAATTTTTTGGAGAGTTGGGTGGGAGAAACACCGTCTTTCTACCTTCCCGGGGAAGGGGGGAGGGGCTGGGGGTGGGTTACACTCGACAATGCAATGCTGAATTTTGCTCAATTTCTACAACATCTGTCCGCACCCCCCGCACCCTTGCACATTGACGGCATCCTGCTTTCTCACTATACTGCGAGACGGAACACGCTGCCTGTGCCGGTTGCCTGCCATGTCCAATTCTCCTGACGAGCCCCCGCGTTACATTCTGATTTTGGGAACCCTGTTCCTGCTGGCTTATGCTGCTTATCATCTGGGAACGGCGTGGATGGATTCAGCCCATCCGGCAGATGAAAAACCGCTGCTCTCGGATGTGACCCTGACCCCGACGCGTACCCTGATTCCGTCGTTCACCGCGTCCCCGGGGAGCCATCCGGCCGCATACCCGGAACCGGCAGCCAGCCCCACACTGGCTCCTGACACCGAGGGGGGATCACCCGTCCCCACCCAGCCCCCGGATTTCTACCCCGCACCCACAACCCCGCCGCCGCTCCCCAGCGCGACCTCCGGGCCGTACACCGGCCCCGGAGAAACCCCCACCGCCGCGCCGACCGGCGCAGTCACGCCAACGCCAACCCGCACGCTAATCCCCAGCGCAACCCCCGTGCAGACCGGCGGCCCCTACCCCGGCCCGACCACACCACCGGACGCCAGCGCAACGGTTGACCCGTATCCAGGCGCGACACCTGTCCCCAGTGCGACCCCTGTCCCGGCTATGGGGGCAGCCTCCCCCACGCCAGCCCGCACACCGACCCCGCACTCCGGCACGCCTGCCCCAACAGGAACCAGCCTTACCCCCACCCCCGCCGGAGAAACCCTGCCCATCATCACGGAACTGCCTTACGATGAGATTGCGATCGTCTTTGCAAGGACTATAAACCAGGCAGTGTACTCGTCCGATGGCGATTCGCTTGCCCTGGCAACTGAGAACGGTGTGTACATTTACGATGCCGACACCCATCAAAACCAGCGAACCCTGGATACCGGCAATACGCTGCTCAGTATCCATTTTGCGGCGGATGACGACCTGCTGGTCACCGGCGGCAGTGATGGTCAGATCCGCTGGTGGGAGGTTGAAACCGGCCTCTATCTGGGGGCTCTCTCCGGGCATCTGCTGGGCGTGACCGGCCTGGATTTGCCGCTTTCCGGCAGCCCGCTGCTCTCCGGCGGGGATGACGCGCTTGTTCGGGTGTGGGGCATTCGCGGGGTGGAGGAACAGGGCGTGGATTCCATTCAGTTGCAGCACACCCTGCGAGGTCCCGGCACGCGGGTTGCCGATGTGGCTGTCAGCCGTGATGGGCGGATGGCTGCCGCGGCCAGTCAGGGTTATGTCCATATCTGGAATCTTCAGGACGGCTCGCTGCTCAAAACCTTCCGCCTGCCGCATTTGTACGAGGCGGTAGCATTCAGCCCCGACGGGCAGCGGCTGGCGACGGTCTACAACGGGCAGCGGCTGACTCTCTGGGATACCGCCACCTGGGATTTGGTTCAGTTCATTCCCCTTTCGGGGCCGGTGCGGGATGCGGCTTACAGCCCGGATGGGCGGCTGATTGCCGTCGGGTATGAGGACGGGCGCATCCAGGTGTGGGATGCCGGTTTGGGGGAACTGCGTGCCGACCTCGCCGGGCACGCGGGGCTGACCGGTTTGACTTTTTCCCCCGACGGGGGAACGCTGGCGGTTACCAGCAGGCAAGGCATAGTGCGGTTGTGGGATTTTTCGCATGGCTTTTCGGGCCAATAACCGTTTTGCTGCCGTGTTCGTTTGCTCAGGTTTGCTGTCCCAAACGGATAATCATGCTTGAGCAAGGCCGATGGTGGATGGTTGTTGTTATCGCGGGGGGGGTGTTGTGGCTGGCGGGTTGCGCCCCGGCCGCTCCTGCTCCTGCTCCTGCTGCTGCGGTACCTTCCTCCCCACCGCAAACGCTGTCTCCATCTGTAACTGCCGCAGTGCAGCGCAGTGCAGTTCCCGCTGCAACGGCAACGCCGCTTCCCCCTTCTCCGACAGCATCTCCCTCCCCGACATTTGAAATTTGCTCTCCTCTGGACGGGATTCCGCTCGCTGCGCTGCCGGAGATGATCGTTAATCCGTTTGCTCCGCCGCCTCCCGGCTCCGACGACCCGCATCAGGGCGTGGACTTTGCTGACGTTGACCCCGTTTACCAGATTGCGCTGGAAGGCCGTGTGGTGCGGGCGGCAATGGCGGGTACCGTTGCCGGGGTGATGCGGGACCGGTTCCCCTACGGGAACGCAGTTTTGGTGGAAACCCCGCTGTCCCGTCTCCCTGCTTCCTGGTTGGAGATTTTGCAAATCCCGCCTGTGATTCCGCTCCGGGAGGGGCAGTCTGCGCTGACCTGTCCGGAATCTGCCGGGGAATCGGTTGATCTCGCTGGAAGCCGGTCGGTTTATTTGCTCTATGCACACCTGAAGTCACTGGCTGCCCCAGACTTGGGTGAGGCAGTCACTTGCGGGATGCCGCTGGGCGAAATTGGGCAAACGGGGAACGCGCTCAACCCGCATTTGCACCTGGAGATGCGGGTGGGCCCGGCGGATGTGCGCTTGGAGCGCATGGCGCATTACACCAGCGATGCCAGTTTGGATGAGATGGCGAACTATTGCCTGTGGCGGGTGAGCGGGGCGTTTCAGGTGCTTGATCCGTCATTGCTGCTTGCGCCTGACGGATGATTGGTGCGGCAGGAGGGATGCGCGGAGTTTCTCTGCCGGAATGCCCAAGCCCAGAATCATTGCAGTGCGCAACAAAAGTGCAATGTTCTGGTTTTGCTGTTTTGTGCAATTTTGGGTATCATATCGGCGGCAAATGCCAGGGTGCCCCCCTCACTCTGGCATTTGCTTTTTTAATTGCCAATAATGCGGAAATTGTCGGGAAGTCATATCTCCCGACGGGAGAGGGGGCAGAAGTGAGGGCAGGGACGAGGGCGGGAAGGGAATCAGGTCTTTTTTTGGGGGGTGGCGTGTTCCGCCAGCCGGATTTTGATGAAAATCCAGGGGGCGAAGAGGGTTGTCCACGCGCTGAGGATGGTGTAACGGATGAAGCGGAACAGGAGGCCCGCAAAGTCATCCCCGCCGGGGAAGAGCATCTTCATCCCCGCGTAAACTGCAATCACGCCAATAATGCCCAGCGCGTAACGCAGTGCCCGCTTCCAAAGCGCACCTTTGGGGTTGAACCCGCCCAGCGATTGCATCACCGCCGCCCCGGCTGCCATACCGAAGAAGCCTGCCGTAGTGGTGATCAGCCCGGAGAAGGCGAAGGGGTGCAGCGGTTCGGCATCGGGGGCGGCGGCCGCCGCGTTTTGCAGCCATTCGGCGGGGATCTGCCAGTTTCCCACAAAGAACAGGATCACCTGCCCAGCCAGAAGCAGCCCCAATGCCAGCCCGAAAATCGCTCCGAGTTGGGCGGAAACCGAGCGGGCCTCCATCCAATCCCGGACGGGCTTCTCAAATCTCAGGAACATCCACAAGATCAGCGCGCCCAGCAGCCACCCTGTCAGCACATCCAGATAGAAATGTACGCCCAACGCCATTCGCGACAGCCCGATGCCGAACATCAAAATCACGGCGGTGATCCATGCCCAGGGCTTGCCGATGTAAGATGCCACCAGCCCCCAAACGGTGACGGCGTTCTGTGCATGCCCGGAGGGGACGCCGAAGGAGCCGGTTTCGGCGGCGTGGGCGGTGATTTGATCGGAGTACCAGAAGGGACGCGGGGTGTGGAAACTCCATTTGAAGAAGGTGTTGAATGCACCGCCCAGCAATACCGCCAGCCCGACGCGCAGCCCCAGTGCGGTATCCACGCACCAGTACAGGAGCGGCAGGAACAGCAGGTAAAATTCTTCGTTGCCAAGAAAGGTGAGCCCCTTCATCAATGCAGTGAAACCGCTGCCAAAGGATTGCAGGAGCAGAATCAGGGCAGTACCACTGTTGAGAATTGTATTCACTGGTCTCTCCGGCAGGGATGCGGAAAAGCGGGTGGCCGCGGGCGGCGGCCAGACCAATACAGAAGTTGTTGTTATGCAATTACCTTTGCAATTCGTAATGCTGCTTCGATGCTGTCAACCGAAGCAGGTTTCACAATCAGGGAAAGTACTCCGCTCTCGCGGGCTTTTTGCGCGGTTTCCGGTTGATCATCGGATGTGATGATAATGATGGGGATTTGTGCCGTTTCCGGCAGGCGGCGCAAGTATGCCAGCACCTCAAAGCCGTCTACACCGGGCAGGTTTATATCCAGGAAGATCACATCCGGGATGTGCTCCTGAAGTGACATCATCCCGGAGCGGGGGCCGTAGGCTGTGCGCGTTGTAACGCCGAACAGGTTGACAATTTGTGCCAGGCTGTCCGCCATCTGGCGGTTATCGTCAATAATCAGCGCAGAAGGCATGGTTACTCCAAATCGGCGATCTGTTTGCCCATCACATGCACATCATAGCCGGGGAGGGCGGCAACTATTGAGCGGAACTCCGGGTCTTCGAGCAAATTCCACAGCGGGGTGAGCAGGTCACTTTCAGCATAAACTTTTGGCACCACCAAATCATACCGCTCCTGAAAGAGCGGGATGAAATCCAACTTCAGGGCATGTGCTGCGGCTGCGATGCCCATGCCGCAATCTGCCCGCCCGGAAGCAATGGCTGCTGCCACGGCGAGGTGTGTAAACTCCTCTTGAGGATACCCGTTGACGGCTTCGGGCGCAAGCCCCATTTTTCCTAGATGGTAATCCAGCAAGACGCGGGTTCCCGCGCCCCGCTGGCGGTTGACAAACCGGATTTCAGGGCGAGTCAGGTCCTCCAGGGTGTGGATGCCTTTTGGGTTTCCGCGTGCCACCAGCAGCCCCTGTTGGCGTCCCACCAAAGCGACCACCCGCACGGGCGTATCCGGCAGGTAGCGGCGGATATAACTCAGGTTGTATTCGCCCGTCTCCGGGTCGAGCAGGTGCGAACCGGCGAGATGGGCCTCTCCGCGGCGGAGCGCCACCAGTCCGCCGAGGCTGCCCACGTTTGCCGAAGCCAGCCGCCGCCCGCGGGCCGCCAGAAATTGGGCGATCACATCCAGCGTGATGTCGTGTGACCCGATGGCGAGGATGGTGTGTTCAATCTCCGCGGGGGAGCGGTACAGCCGCACGCGCACGCGTTCCCCGGCGGGCAGGCCCTGAGCGCCGCGCGGCACAATCACAATGCCATCCGCCTGCACCAGCGAGGTGATCACCCCGGAGCCGCGCGAGAGCGGCGCAGCCAGTACCCGCTCTCCGACCTTTGCCACCGCCACCCGCAGGTAATCGTCATCTCCCGAAGGCGAGGTGATCTTGCGGGTCAGTTGCGCCTCGATCTCCGGCGGCTGGGCGGGCGGGCGTCCCAGCCAGCGGGCGATCAGCGGTTCGACGAAAATCTCCCCGGTCAGCGCGGCGGAGACGGGGTATCCCGGCACACCGATGATGGGCACTGCATCTGGCGGCTGACCGCTGACGGCTGACGGCTGACCGCCCGCAGTGACCATTCCGAAGATGACCGGATGACCGGGACGGACGGCGATGCCGTGAACCAGTAACTCGCCCAGCGATTCGACCACCGCCGCTGAAAAATCTTCCGACCCGGCGGAGGAACCGGCGTTGAGCAAAATCAGGTCGGCGGTTTGGGCTGCCTCTGCCACCCGCGCCCGGATGCGCTCGAAGTTGTCTTCCGTGATGGGGTAACGGACGGCCTCGCCGCCCCATTCGTTCACCTGCGCGGCCAGAACTATTGAGTTGTATTCGATGATGTCGCCGGATTCGACCGGCCTGCCGATGGGTTTGAGTTCTGTCCCCGTGGGCAGGATGGCGACCCGCGGTTTGCGGGCTGCCCTGACGGTTGCGTGCCCGCACCCGGCAATTGCGCCCAGATCCACGGGGCGCAGCACATGACCGGCGGGCAGCACCAGTTGGGTGGCGACCATGTCTTCGCCCATCGGGCGGACGTGGCTCCAGGGTGTGCTTGCCGCCCGAATGCGAATGGCGTGCGGTGCGCGCGGGTCGGCTGCGGCGCTGCCATTTTCATCCAGCGGTTCCACTTTCTCGATGGGAATGACTGCGTTGGCCCACAGGGGCAGCGGGTCGCCGGTATCTACGTAAACGGCTTGTTCCCCGTACGTCAGCGTGAGCGGAGCCGTCGGCAGCGCGCCGTCAGTGTCAGCGGCACGCACGGCGAAGCCATCCATCGCGGCGGCGTGATAATGCGGGGAAGAGATCTTCGCCCAGACGGGCTGTGCCAACACGCGCCCGACGGCGCGTTCATCGAGGGGAATTTCCTCCGTGCCAAGAACTTGCCAGCGTCCGGCGGCCTGAATGGCTTCTCGCAAGCGTTTCCAGGCTTCGGGGAGGGGGATATCGTGCAGGTAAACGGACATAAGATTTGGAATCTCCAATAGGCGGGTGGAAGGTTTTTCGTCAGGATTTCTGCTGAAACACCGCAAACCATCGTTTAGAGCGCATCCTGCCTGGAAAAGTAATCGGAACCGGCAGAGCGGTGGTATCCTGTTTGGGGTTTTGTACTACAGGGATGGTTTGGCTGGCAGGAAAGCCAGGCGCGGGCAGGTTTTTCTGGTGATGCGGGGCCGCGGGGGGTTATTTGCGGGTCATGAAGGCGGCGATTCCCAGTCCAATCCCAATGACCAGCAGCCCGAACCCCGCGACTGCCAAAATCGGGGAACGTCCATTCCCGTTTTCGGAAATAGCGGGCGCCTCAGAAAGGGTCTGGGCGCCGTGCTGTGCCCCGAAATCCAGGAATTCCTGATAACCGGCTTCCAGGGTGATCAGGTAATTCAATGCTGTGGTGGCGTTGTATCCTTCAGGGATGCCCACAGAGACGTTGTAGTCACCCTGTTGCAATTCGAGTGCGCAGTATACGATTGAGATGCACTCATTTTGCGAGCCGGGGATATCGTAAATTCCCAGTACAACGTCTTCGTAGCAGCGCGGCACCAGCCCGTTACCGGAGGAAAGCGACACCGTTCCATCGCGGTTGCTGACACTGATAGCGCTTTCGCTCAGGTCGTGTTCGTTGTCTTGGCGGAGTGCATCTCCATTCGTATCGTCAAAAACAGAGATGCACAACACACCTACACCAGGCATTTGTGTCAGGAGGGGCGGAGGTACTGTGGGTGTTGGTGCCGGTGCCGGAGTAGGCGGCAGGCTGGCCGGGCCGCCCATACCGAGCAGCAGCAAGTCTCCGGGGTTGATTACGTCCCCTTCCGAGAGATCATTCAGCCGACGCAATTCGTCCACCGAGACTCCTGTGATGGCTGAAATCCGCCACAGGGTATCGCCCTCCTGCACAATGTAGATGATGCGTCCATCCGGCCCGGGAGTAGGGGTGGCAATCGGAGTGTACTGCGGCAAAAGGGCGGCCCGGGCGGGAAATGCGAGAAACATTCCCGCCAGAATCAAAACGAGAAATCCCGTAGTCAGACAGGTGAGAGATTTTTTCATGGCGTTTGAATTATAGCAGTGAGTCAGCGAGTCGGCGAGTCAGCGAGGAAGGGGGTGCAAGCAAAAGATGTAGAAATCGGGCAGCCGCATGTCTCTGCCCTTCCCCCGGCGGGGCGGGGTGTTCGGTGCCTGTCCTGTTCGCCAAATGAAGACTGGCAGTCCTGGCAGGACTGCCAGTCTTGTGTGCGGGGC
>CAZPSL010000016.1:0-5230 GCA_964589145.1 uncultured Anaerolineales bacterium | reverse complement strand
TACAGTCCCGACGGGCGCTATTTGGCTTCCGCTTCACGGGACAAGACGGTGCGGGTGTGGGAGGTGGAGAGCGGGAAACTCCTGCGCACCCTGAAAGGGCATACCGGTTGGGTGAACGCGGTGGCCTACAGCCCCGACGGGCGTTATCTGGCTTCCGCTTCCGGTGACAAGACAGTGCGGGTGTGGGAGGTGGAGAGCGGGGAACTCCTGCGCACCCTGGAGGGGCATACCGATTGGGTATATGCGGTGGTCTACAGCCCCGACGGGCGCTATCTGGCTTCCGCTTCTTACGAAACGGTGGGAGTGTGGAAAGCCAAAAACGGGAAACGCCTGCGTACCCTGGCGGGGCACACCGAGAGTGTGAGGGCGGTGGCTTACAGTCCCGACGGGCGTTATCTGGCTTCTGCATCGGATGACAAGACGGTGCGGGTGTGGAGATGGAATGCAATCGTGAGAAAACATCTGCGCACCCTGGATGGACATACCAATTGGGTGACTACGGTGGCCTACAGTCCTGACGGGCGCTATCTGGCTTCTGCATCGGATGATAAGACGGTGCGGGTGTGGGAGGCCAAGAGCGGGAAACTGCTCTGCACTCTGGAAGGGATGGCAAGGTTTCGTTCTTGCGCCTTCCACCCGGACGGGCGGCACCTCGCCGCCGGGGATGAACTGGGCCGCATTCACTGGCTGGAGTGGGTGCCGGGGGAGGGATGAAAAATGGGGAATGGGAAATGGGAAGGGTCATCGCGTCGAGCGGAGGTGCAGCCGCAGTCGAGACGCAGCCGCGCCCCCGGCGCTCCGACTTCGCACCCTGCGGGCACTCCGCTCAGTGCGAAGGAGTTATCGACGGTCAGCCTAATCCCCAATTCCCAACCCCCAATCCCCAATCACCAATTCCCAATCCCCAATTCCCAATCCCCGATTACCTATCCCATTGTACACACATGTCCCATTTTGTCCTATTCCAGCCCAACACCCTTGACTTTCTTCCGCGTTTTGTGTATACTTTGTGCAATCCAAGCACCCCGGTTCGGATACCCGCCCGCGACAGAGGAACCATGCCCTACCCCCCCAAGCAAACCTCCGAATACCTGAAAGTCGGCGACGCCGCCCGTTTCCTGGGCGTCAACCGCCGCACCATCTACCGCCGCATCCAGCGCGGTGAACTGCCCGCCTCCAAAGTCGGCGGGCTGTATTACATCCGCCGCGCCGACCTGGAAGCCCTGCTCACCCCCGGCCGCCTGCCCGATACCGGCCCGCTCGCCAACGCCGGGAACGCCCTGAAATGCGGGCTGTGCTTTCGTCTGCTGGAAAGCGACACCCAAATCGCCGAAGTCTGCGCCCAGGAAGGCTGCGATGCGCTCATCTGCACCGCCTGCTGGAACGCAGGCGAGCGGTACTGTGCCCGCCATCAGCCCGACAGCGAGGAAAAATGGCAGCGCGCCCTGCGTCAATACCAGGCCGGAGAAATCCCCGTGCTGGTGCGCGACCGCAGCGCCCGCTTGCAGGAAATCAACTTCCTGGGGCGCATCCGGGCGCGGGTGACGCGCATGAGCACGCTGATCCACCCCCTCACCGAGACGGTGCTCACCATCCAGGACTGGGCGCCGTACTTCGAGCAGGGCGATGAGCGCGCCCAGGTGATGCGCATCCTCAACAAGATGGTGCTCGACGCCGAGACCACCGCCCGCACCCCGCCCAACGCCTGGATGCAGTGGACTCTCCCCCCGGCGAAGAAGGACGACGCCCCTCTGCGGATTTTAGTGCGCGTCCGCAGCCGCCTGCCGGAGATGCTCCGGGACGGCTTCGACACCCGTCCCTTGGGCGAGGCGGACCTCTCAGTGCTTTTGGTGAACCTGGCGCAGGAAGCCCAGGAAACCGGCACCCCGACCATCGCCCTGCTGGCATCCACCACTGGCTGGGATGCGCCCGCCCGACGGGTGATTCTGGGGGAAGCCCCCGGCACCGCCTTCGCCCCCGGTCTGTTGCTGCCCTACCTGTTTGACCTGCCGGAAGGCAAATTGATCTTCAACCCCCAGGACGACCGCCTGCGCGGGTATGCAGAACTGTTCACCCCCCTTTCCCCGTCTGAAGAACTTCAGGAGGTGTACCGCGCTATCGAAAAAGAGATGCTCACCTACGACACCCTGACCTTGCAGCGTGCCGCCGAAACCCTGCCGTTTTCCAGGGATTTGCTCCGCCAGACCTTCGAGAAACTGGCCGAAAGCGGCGAATACGCTCTGGTCACGCTCCCCGACCTTGGGCTGGCCCTGGTCGCCGCCCGTTGATCTGTCCCCTCATACCCGTACCCTGTACTCTGTACCCTGTACTTTGTACCTTGTACCCTGTACTCTGTACCATCTCTCCCCCCCCCAACCATTCACCCCAGGAGGAACCCTCATGTCACTCAAAGATTACGCTATGAACCTGGCCTACGAACTGCTCGGCACGCAAATCAACAAAGGCAAAGGCGAGCCAACCCCGGAGGACATCCAGGGCAAGACCATCGAAGACATCAAACTGGATGACCTGCGCCGCGAAAAGGTGCGCCTGGAGCAGGAAGAGCGCAAAATGCTCGACCGTCTGCGCAAACTGGAAGCCAAGAAACGGGCGCTCTTCGAAGAGGGCGTGCGCAACCCCAGCGAACGCGAGCAGCGCGTTCTCGCCCGCCGCATCAAGGAACTGGACGTGCAGGCCAACAGCATGGACAGCATGTTGCAGGCCATCTCCAAGCAGATGCGCATTCTCAACGGCCTGATCCAGGTCAAAGAGCGCACCCGCATCATGTCCGAATCCGGCTTCTCCAAACTCCTTTCCGAGATGGACCTCGGCGATCTGATCAGTTACGTGGACAAGGCCAGCGTCGAAGGCGAGTTCCACATGAACAAGTTCGACGACCTGATCAACGTGCTCGAAGAGGCCGACAACCTCAGCCCGGAATACCGCGAGGACCAGGACGTACTCCAGATCATGCAGGCCATGCAATCCGCCCGCGAGGCCGCAGACAGCCCCGAGGCGCTGGATGAGAAATACGCCGAATTCACCCGCCAGATGGCCGAGAAAGAAGAAGAGCAGGATGACGACGAAACCTTCGAGTCCTTTGAAGAGGATTTCTGATGTCCCCGGTGGATTTGAGTGCAACCTACTACGCCCAGTACAAGCGCGCCCGCAAACGGGCTGAAGAGGCCGAGAAGCGCGGTGCGCTGAGCGAGGCGGCGGCTTCCTACCGCTATGCGGCGAAGTTCATGCGCCAATATGCCCAGAGCAGCCGGGATGTGACCATCCGCAAGCAGCGGCTGGAACGGGCGGAGGCCCTCGACCGCTTGGCGGATAAACTGGGCAGCGCCCCGCCGGAGGGGCCGCCGGTCTCTTCGGGGCAGTTCCGCCCGCCGGAGGAGGCCGAGCCAACCGGCGAATCCGACTACGAAAGCCAGATTATCGCCCTCATCCAGCAGACCTCAGTCGCCTGGGAGGACATCGGCGGCCTGGAAGACACCAAGAACGCCATCAAATCCGCCTACGGGCTGGCGATGGCCCGCAAGCCGGACGGGGTGCAGATTGCCAGTTGGCGCAACTTCCTGCTCTTCGGGCCGCCGGGAACCGGCAAAACCCTGCTGGCGGCGGCCACTGCGGGCAGTCTGGATGCGACCTTCTTCAACGTCAAGGTCAGCGACCTGCTCTCCAAGTATTTCGGGGAGAGCACCAAGTTGATCTCCGCACTCTACAACGTTGCCCGGCGGCTCAGCCCGGCGGTGGTGTTCATGGATGAGTTCGAATCGCTCACCCCGCCGCGCGGCTCCGGGGAGAGCGGGGCAGAACGGCGCATCGTCAGCACCCTGCTGGCCGAACTGGACGGGCTGGCGAACAAGGATGATGCCGGATTTGTGCTCACCATCGGGGCGACCAACGTCCCCTGGCTGCTGGATTCCGCCATCCTGAGCCGCTTCCAGAAGCGCATCTACGTGCCGCTGCCGGACGAGGCCGCCCGCCGCGCCATCCTGGAAATCTTCCTCGACCGGCGCGGCCACAAGAGCGAAGTCCCCCGCGAGGAACTGGTGCGCCGCACCAAGGGCTATTCGGGGCGCGAAATCGAGCAAATCTGCCAGACCGCCATCACTCACATGACCCAGCGTGCCAACCCCGACCTGACCGCCCTGGTGGACCAGGGGCAGGATGCCCTGCGGAATTATGAAATCCGCGTCGAGCCGCTCAACCGCGAGGACTTCGAGATCGCTTTCAAGCAGGTTCGTCCCGTCACCTCCCCCGCCGATCTGCGCCGTTACCGTCAATGGCTGGAGCAGTAGCACCCCCCTGACCAGCCTGAGTTGCGGATAAAGCCAAAGGGTGCCGTATGCGGAACACGAATGCAGCGAATGGCACGAGAAAAAAAATTCGTGATATTCCTCCCATTTGTGGAGGTTTATGCTGCAAAACAGGCGCCCGGCACCTTATCCGAAATTCAGGTTCCCCCAAAATTCCGACCCGATAACGCCATGTTACCCGACCCAAAGAAAGTTGCCCAATCCATCAACAAATTGTTCCAGAGTGCGGAGGAAAAACGCCAGCGCGCCGAAGTGGAGCGCAGCGTGCAAATCCGCATGGGGAAAACCCGCATCCAGCGGCATATCGCCCGCCAGCAGAAGATGGCCGCCCGCCTGAAGTCGCTGGCGAAGCGCGCCCTGGCAATCAACGATGAAGCCCGCTTCCGGCAGGTAGGCCGTCAACTGCTGTGGACACAGAACGACATCCGCCGCTGGCAGCAATATCTGCTCTCCCTGGAGATCATGGAAGCCCGCCGCGACCAGGTGAAAGCCTCCGCCGAATTGATGAAAGCCATCCAGGCGATGACCGAATCGCTCAACGCGATGGAAATGCCCCAGGCCACCGCCGATTTGCAGCGCGAGATCGAGCAGGGGCTGGCGCGGGCATCCACCATCGAGGAGCGCATGGAGGTGATGATGGAGATGCTCGACTCCACGCTCTCCGCCGATATGCCCGCCGACGCGCACGAACTCTCGCACCTGGAAGACGCGCTGGCGGACGAAATCGCTGCCGAGGAAGCCGCCGAATTCGATCCGGAGATCGAAGCCGGGCTGCGCAAAATCCGGGAGGAATTATCCTGACCGCGATATGAAAAGACTTCTTGGGAGGAAAAATGACCCAAAACCAGCAACTTGGTCGCTACAAAATTGAAGAACTCATTGGCTCCGGTGCATATGCCGATGTGTAC
>CAZPSL010000015.1:0-2515 GCA_964589145.1 uncultured Anaerolineales bacterium | reverse complement strand
CCGATGGACACGCGCCTGCCCGCGCTGGACGAACTGCGGGCGCGGCTGCGGCTCTCATCCCAGGGGGTACCGCGCAAAACATCGGAAGAGTACGCCTTGTTGCTCTCGCATTTGCTGGGACACGCCCGCAGTCTGGAAGCCCCCGGTGTGACCCTGAACCGCCTGATTTACGTTGGCGATGCGCGGCTTAACGATGTCACCGCTTTCAACAACCTGTGCATGATTGCCGACTGGCCTGGCGCAGCCTTCATCTGCGACGAAAACCTGGACGAGCCGCCGCATTTCGAAATTATCCGTCAGGAGGAAACCCGCATCCTGTACATCTGCAACCGCTGGGCGCTGCTGCACGAATTTGACTGCTACCTGAACACGCGCGGCTTCGAAACTGACGAGCGCACCGTCATCCTGCTCAACCTGGAAAAAACCGCGCTGGGTG
This sequence comes from uncultured Anaerolineales bacterium, assembly GCA_964589145.1. GTDB lineage: Bacteria > Chloroflexota > Anaerolineae > Anaerolineales > UBA11858 > UBA11858. The sequence goes on along the minus strand of CAZPSL010000015.1, from coordinate 2,079 downwards.
CGCGCGGGCGCAACGATGCCGTCATGGAGCGGGCGCGCTCGGCAGCGGCTTTCGGCACCGTGCAAGCCCTGCTCGGTGACGCCTTTGACCCCCAGGCCTTCGAGCGCGCGTATGCCTTGTTCAGCCAGCCGGTGTTCCGCAATTTCATCGGCGACAGCCGGGATTCCCTGATTTACCTGTGCCTGATGGTCTCTGCCGGAGTGTACGAGGCTGGCACGCTGGCGGAGCGAATTCGCGGCGGGCAACTTTTCCGTTTTGACCAGTTCTTGCGCGGGGTGGATTCCCGCCGCGGCGCGTTGTCCGCTCCTGTGCGGGAGGCCCACGACGATTTTGTCTCCCGCTTCCGCGGGGGCGATCCGGCGCCTTTCAAGGCCTTGCGGGTGCGGGAATATCAGGAAACGGTCAAACGCATGGGGCAGATGGAGACAGAATCCCCTGTGGATGCGGTTCTGGCCCAGGAAATTGTGATCACCCAGGAGGTTCGGGAACGAGCCTCGGGCTGGCATTTCAGAGGGTCGCTGCTCTTTGGGGTTTCAGACCGGCCTGATGAAGCCTGCCTCCCCCCGGTTGATCTCGTCCCCCAGGGCTGGCAGCCCCTCCACCGCACCGGGACGGATGCGGTCGGCGAATAGCAATTTTTCCATGTCCCTTGATTTGATTGCCACCACCTCCTTCGGGCTGGAAGCCGTGGTCAAGCGCGAGTTGCAGGCGCTGGGCTTCGCGGATTTGCGCGCTTCCAACGGCAAAGTGACGTTTCCCGCCGCGCTGGAGGACATCCCGCGGGCAAATTTGTGGCTGCGCTCCGCCGGGCGGGTGCAGGTCAAAATGGGCGAGTTCCCGGCAACCACCTTCGATGCACTCTTCGAGCAGACCAAAGCCCTGCCCTGGGAGGACTGGATTCCCCCGGATGGCGCGTTCCCTGTGAGCGGCAAAGCGGTCAAATCCACGCTGGGGAGCGTGCGCGCCTGCCAGGCCATCGTCAAAAAGGCAATTGTCGAGCGGCTGCGGGCGCGCCACAAAACCACCGGCCTGCCCGAAAGCGGCGCGCTGTATCCGGTGCAGGTTGCTTTGCGGAACGATGTCGCCCTGCTGACGCTGGATACCTCCGGCTCCGGGCTGAACAAACGCGGTTACCGCGGCCAGGCGGGCGAGGCAGCCCTGCGGGAGACTCTCGCCGCCGCGCTGGTGCAACTTAGTTTTTGGGAGCGCGGGCGGCTGCTGATTGACCCGATGTGCGGGGCAGGGACGATTTTGATCGAGGCCGCGCTGATTGGGCGCAATATCGCCCCCGGTCTGCGGCGGGGCTTCGCAGCGGAAAAATGGACTGTAATCCCCCAAAAGGCCTGGGATGAAGCCCGTCAGAATGCCCGTGCGCGGATGATCCGAGACGGGGAACTGGAAATCTGCGGCTACGATGTTGATCCTGCCATCATCCCCGAAGCGCGGCGCAACGCCAAGCGTGCCGGGGTGGGGAACGACATCGTTTTTGAACAAAAAGACGTGAGAGATTTGTGGATTGACCGCCAGTACGGCGTGCTGATTTCCAACCCGCCATATGGGGTCAAGATGGGAGATTTCAGTGAAATCAATCGGATTTACATCTCGCTGAACAAGACCTTTCGCAAAAAACGCGGCTGGTCGGTTTACATCCTGACCGCAGACAAGAAATTCCCCGATTATTTCAAGCGCTCCCGTCCCGACCGGGTGCGGAAACTGTTCAACGGCCCGCTGGAAGTGAATTTTTACCAGTATTTCGGGGAGCGTCCGCCGCGGAAAAGGTGAAAATCGAGCGAAAAAAGCGAGGTATTCATTCCTGGCTTTTCATTTGCTTACCCGCCCGGCGGATGATTGACTGCCCGCATACAGCGGGCCGCGACCGTTTCTCGTCCCCTCGCCGCCTCGCCGCCTCGTTGATTCGCTGACCCGCTGATTCGCTGATTCGCTGACTCGCTGACCCGCCGATTCGCTGACCCGCTGACCCGCTGATTCGCTGACTCGCTGATTCGCTGATTCGCTGACTCGCTGATTCCCCTCATGCCCGCATACCACTACACCATCACCGAACGCCTGGTCAATACC
>CAZPSL010000014.1:0-4310 GCA_964589145.1 uncultured Anaerolineales bacterium | reverse complement strand
GTGATCGCCGCCATCGAGCGCAGCCTGCTCTCCCCCGGTGAGATCACCGAACTCGGCGAAGTGCTGCTCGGCAAGCGGGCGGGGCGCACCTCCGAGGAGCAAATCACCTTCTTCAAATCGGTGGGCATCGCCGTGCAGGATGCTATCGCTGCCCAAATCGCGCTCGACAACGCTGAAAAGATGGGACTTGGCCAACATGTGATGTGGTAACAGGCTTCCTCGCACTCCGTATCCAGTACCTGATCCCTACGGGTGCAGGCAAATACTGTGGAAGGACTGCTGTTTAAAAACAAGCCACCGTACTTTATTCATTTTCTACATCTTCTGCTTGCGCCCGATATCCAAAAATACTTCTCAACCGACCAGTAGTAGGGTAAAATTCTTCTAGTGGGCCACGATGTTCTCCGCACTTACCCAAGTCTGGAGAGGGAGTACTTCAGGTGGGCAAGGGCGAGATGAGGGCACGAGTAGGGGGAATCCCAGATGTTTTTCTGTCCTCAAATCTTCGGATAACCACTAACGGCAAACAACTTTATCAAAGACAAGGAGATTGAGCATGACTGTCAAGCACGGTAAATTGGTCTTGTTGTTGGTAGTGTCTATTCTGACCCTGCTATTAGCGTCCTGCGGAGGAGGGGAAGCCCCCGCTTCTCCCCCGACCTCTGCCCCGCTAACCGAGGCCCCTATTTCTGCCCCAGCCGAAATCCATCCCACGGATACTGCGCTTCCTCCAACAGAAACCCCCACCAATACCCCGGAGCCAACCCCAACCCCGGAACCACTACAATTCACACTGGATGAATTACTGGCAAGCACAGAGGCCGTGACAGGCCTTGAGCCATGCGAATTGGGAAAACTGACGATGCAATGCCCATCCGACTGGGCAAAAGAGGAAGAGGATGGCGAGACAGTCACCTATGCAAGCAGCGAAGCCATCCTCGATGGTTTCCAACCAGGAGAAACGGGAGGACAAATACAGGTCAACATTCTGGATGTCTTCCAGACCCAAAAAGCAAGCCCGGAAGATATTCTGGAACAATATGTGGGCGAGTTGTACCCCGGTGGCATTCCCCTCGACCACATCATGGACGGGCCGACCACCTTCGTCCTCAACGAAACTGATGCTGCCGCGCTCATCTTCACAACAGAAGAAACAGACCCCGAATTGGTGGTGATGGCTCTCGCGTTGCAGAAAAACGGGCAAGTTGCCACAGTCGCCGTCTCCGCCTCAACGGACGCCGCGGCAGAACTATTCCCCACAGCACTGCAGGGCGTCGCGGCACTGAATTTCGACGTGCCCACACACTACTTCGCCAAACTCCCGCCAGGAAGCACATACTCGGCTCTCGGGGCAGTCAACGGAGAGGGCATCCCATCACAACTCTTCTCGAATTCTAACCAGGCCGTTTTCATTGCCGCGGAACCTTTGAATGATGTTGAACTGAAACTTGACCTGATTGACTTGCAGTCCGGCACCATCCTCGCCTCCAGCGACCGCAAGGGGAACGAATACATCTACTACGAAATCAAGAAACCGGGCCGATATGGCTATCGAGTCAATAGTCAGGGGAATGTCTCCTATGTCACCACAGTCATCGCTACGGATGGGGTGACAATCGCAGCCGATGCACTTGAAAATACATTTTCTGGCCGTCTCGATTTTCTTACCAACCTCACATACATGGCGATGGTGAATCAAGGCGAGTCAATATACATTCAGTTGCAGGCAGGGGCAGAGAACCAGGAACTCACCGCCAGCATCTACGGTCTCGATGATATGGAGAATCCGCTGGCCGTCGTGGAGGGAGAAGACACAAAGGGATTCACCTTTGCCCCTCCATCGGTAGATTGGTATCTGATTGCCATTCAGGACAAGAACGGAATGCCCGGCGTCTGCATGGTCACAATCAACTATGTGAAATGACAGGAGGCGCACCTCGGGCGCAGCCACCGACATTCTTGCCCGCCCCGACGCCAAAACCGCCGCCGTCTTCGGTGCGGGCGTGCAGGGACGCACCCAGATTGAGGCTGTTTGCACGGTGCGGGAGACCGAAACCGCCTGGATTTTTGACCTCGACCGCGAGCGGGCACAATCTTTTGTGGATGACCTCGCTGGACAGGGGCGCATCCCCGCGGATTTGCGGATGGCTGCCGACCCCGCAGAAACTGCCAGCCTCGCGGACATCATCTGCACCGCCACCACATCAAAAGTTCCCGTCTACCCGGCCGAGGCCATCTGCCCCGGAACACATATCAACGGAGTCGGCTCCTACACCCCGGAGATGCTCGAAAACCCGCCGGAGATTTACAGCCGCGCCTGTGCCTTTTCCGATGCCCGCGATGCCGTCCTCGCCGAGGCTGGCGAGGTAATCGCTGCGGTGGAGCGCAGACTGCTTCATCCTGAAGAAATTGCCGAACTTGGCGAAGTTATCCTCGGGCGACGTCCCGGACGCACCTCAACGGAACAGATCACCTTCTTCAAATCCGTAGGCGTGGCAGTGCAGAATGCTATCGCCGCCCAAATCGCGCTCGATTCAGGATATTGCCGGAATCACCAACGCTGCCGGAAACATCCTGGGGCTGATGCCGCACCCGGAAGACCAGATTTACAATTACCAGCACCCGCACTGGATGCGCGGTGAGAGCAGCGGAATGGGCATCGCCCTCTTTGAAAACGGATTGAAGATGGTGCCAAGATGGATGTAACCGAATACAAAAACTACCTTTCTCCCTTCTCCTGGCGATATGGCTCCGATGCGATGCGCGCCATCTGGAGCGAGGCAAACAAGCGCAGACTCTGGCGGCAAATCTGGGTTGTGCTGGCCGAAGTGCAATCCGAATTCGGTCTCGTCGCCCCGGAACAGGCCGCTGACCTGCGCACCCACGTCCAGGATGTTGATATCCGGCGCGCCATGCAGATTGAAACCGAGATTCACCATGACGTAATGGCTGAGATTATGACCTTTGCGGAGCAGTGCCCTGTAGGCGGCGGCATCATCCACCTGGGAATGACCTCAATGGATGTGGTGGATAACGCCGACGCCTTGCGGGTTCGCCAGTCGCTGGATTTGATACTGTCCCAATTGCAAAATCTGCTGCTGGTTTTCGCCGCTCAAATCGAGACCTGGGCCGATACGCCGCTGATGGCTTTCACCCATTTGCAGCCCGCGGAACCGTCCACGCTGGGATACCGCCTGGCGCAGTACGCTCAGGATTTGCTCTCCGATTGGCAGAATCTCTCCCGGCTGCGAAAAAATATCAAAGGAAAAGGGTTCCGGGGCGCCGTCGGCACCTCCGCAAGTTACGCCGAACTCCTGGGAACAGCAGCCCTCCCCAAATTCGAGTCCCGCATCTCCACCCGGCTGGGGCTGGCATTTTTCCCCGTGACCACCCAGGTCTACCCCCGCAAGCAGGATTACGAAATCCTTTCCGCGCTGGCAGGGCTGGGGGCTTCGCTCTACAAATTCGCCTTCGATTTGCGCCTGCTGCAATCGCCCCCCATCGGTGAACTCAGCGAACCGTTCGGGCGTAAACAGATCGGCTCGTCGGCGATGCCGTTCAAACGCAACCCGATCAACGCCGAAAAAATCGACTCGCTGGCCCGGCAACTGGCGCAATACCCGCGCCTGGCCTGGGATAACGCCGCCCACACCCTGCTGGAACGCACGCTGGATGACAGCGCCAACCGGCGCACCTCGTTGCCGGAGCCGTTTTTGATCGCCGATGAATTGCTGCGAGTTGCGACCCGGATTTGTGAAGGGTTGCGCGTGGATGAGGCGACCATCTCCCGAAATTTTGCCGCTTACGGCCCCTTCGCCGCCACAGAACGGGTGCTGATGGCCCTGGTCAAGGCCGGTGCAGACCGGCAGGAAATGCACGCCCGTATCCGTGACCTGACCCTGGATGCCTGGGAGTCCCTGCGGCGCGGCGAACCGAATCCGCTGGTGGAGCAGGTCGCCGCCGACCCTGAATTTTTGCGTTACCTGCCCGGAAGCCAACTCCGTGCCCTGATGGATGCCCGCACTCACATCGGCGATGCCCCGCATCGGGCCGCCGCATTAGCAGCACAGATCCGCTCGGCGCTGGCAGGCGTTGAACAGTAATGCCCGAAAACGGCACCCGCCACCCCCTCTCACCCCAGGAGAACAAAATGCACCTTCCAAAAACTGCTTCCATCGTCATCATCGGCGGCGGCGTGATGGGCGCCAGCACCGCCTACCACCTGGCAAAGCGCGGCGTCAAGGACGTTTTGCTGCTCGAAAAGGAGGATTTCTTCGGGCAGGGCGCCACCGGACGCTGCGCGGGCGGCG
>CAZPSL010000013.1:0-9094 GCA_964589145.1 uncultured Anaerolineales bacterium | reverse complement strand
TTCTTTTGATGATTGGTTGACCACCGTTCCACAAAGCACGCGGGACGAGCCAATTTGGAATTTCCCCGGCTATCGGAAAGCGTTGTATCTGTACGAATTGGTCTGGCAGGATACGGAAGGCTGGCTGCAAAACCCGCGTGGGCGGGATTTGGTATGGCAGATTACGCGTAGTTGTGGTTCAATTTCCGCGAACTTGGAAGAGGGACTTGGCCGCGGCTATGGTAAGGAAATGCTGTACCATTACCGTGTTGCGCTGGCCTCTGCGCGTGAAACCAAAGGCTGGTATTTTCGTGCCCGTAAGTTGATGGATGCCGTCGCCTTGCAGGAACGCATGTCGCTGCTGGATGAAATCATCGCCCTCATTGTTACAGAACTGGTGCACCAACGCCGCAAACTCCGCCACCGCTGACCCCCCGCCCCGCTGTTTCGCCAAACCGTTGACCCGCCGATTCGCCGTCTCGTTGATTCGTTGACTCGCTGATTCGCTGATTCCCTAACTCCCATGCCCCCCACCGACCTCCAAAAAGCCGCCCTGCGCGGTGAACCCTCCTACGTCTGGCGGGCCGGACAGGAACGCCGCCTGGAGATGATCTTGCGCACCGCCGGGGACCGCGTCCGCGGGCAGGTGCTGGAGAACGGCTGCGGAGTCGGCATGTTCGCGGAAAAACTCTCCGCCCAGGGGGGAACGGTCATCGGGCTGGAGTACGACTTCGAGCGCGCAGCCGAAGCGCATACCCGCACCCGGTACATTCTCAACGCCGCCGGGGAGAAACTGCCCTTTCCCGACGGCAAGTTCGATCTGATTCTCAGCCACGAGGTCATTGAACACGTTCAGGATGACCGCGCCGCCGTCACCGAGATGGTGCGCACCCTCAAACCCGGCGGGCGGATCATCCTGTTCTGCCCCAACCGCGGCTACCCCTTCGAGACGCACGGGATTTACTGGCGCGGGGCATATCATTTTGGCAATATCCCCTTCGTCAACTGGCTGCCGCGCCGCTGGCGGGACAAACTCGCCCCCCACGTGGAAATCTACACCCGCGGCGACCTGGAGCGATTGTTCGGCGGTCTGCCGGTGCGCATTGTGGAACGGACGATCATCTTCGGGGCGTATGACAATCTCATCGCCCGTTTCGGCGCGTTCGGACGGGTGCTGCGCGGGGTACTGCAATTTCTGGAGCGCACCCCGCTGCGGATTTTCGGTCTCTCGCACTTTTGGGTGGTGGAGCGGGCACAAAACTAAAAGCACCACAAACCATCGCTCTAAGCGGTGGCTCTGGAAAATTCGTTTTGGGAGTTTCCAATGCGCTTTTCTGATCTCAACTGGATGGATATCGAATCTTATCTGGCCCGCGACGACCGGGTGATGCTAGTGCTCGGCGCCTGCGAACAACACGCGTACCTGAGTTTGCTGACTGATGTCAAAATCCCTTTGGCGCTGGCAGACGCAGCCAGTCGGCAAAGCGGGGTTCTGGTTGCCCCGCCGTTAAACTTCGGTGCTTCACCATACTTTATGGGCTACCCCGGTACGCTCTCCCTGCGGATTTCTACTGTGCTGGATGTCGTTGAAGATCTGGTGCGTTCCCTGTACCGCCACGGTTTCCGGCGGGTTTTGGTGCTCAACGGGCACGGCGGTAACGATCCGGCCCGCGCACGACTCTATGAAGTTGCAGACACTCTGGAAGATTTGCATCTCGCCTGGTATGCCTGGTGGCAATCTCACAGCCTGGAACCGATATTTGCCAAACATGGTATCAAGCCCGCTCATGCCAACTGGCTGGAAGCCTTCGATTTCACTCGCGTTTCCACCTTGCCCGACGAAACGAAAACCCCGCCGTACATTCCCGGATTGACGGGAGCAGCAGAGGCCCGTCAGGTGTATGGCGACGGTTCCTTCGGCGGCCCTTACGTTGTAAATCGCGCGATAATGGACGAAGTTTTTACTGCCTGCCTGGCGGATGTATTGCAGTTGCTGGAATAGGGCCGAATTTTCCCTGTGCGTGAGCGAAAGCCCAGAGGCTGTTATCACTTTCTGTAGGCAGACATTCCTGTGCGGGCGGGTGCAGGCAGGGTGCAAGCAAAAGATGTGGAAATCGGGCCGCCGCATGTCTCTGCCCTTCCCCCGGCGGGGCGGGGTGTTCGGTGCCTGTCCTGTTCGCAAAACGAAGACTGGCAGTCCCGGCAGGACTGCCAGTCTTGTGTGCGGGGCGAGGGAAACACATAGGAATTTCTACAACATTTGCCTGCACGGGTGCGGGCAAAAAACATCCATCTCTGCGGTTTTCGCGTTACAATATCCCTATGGAAAGCAAGCAGCCTCATAAAAGACGGGCCTCGTGGCGGGCCTCTCTGCGATACTTCTGGCGGCGGATAGTCCCACCCATCACCGAAAACCGCCGGTTGGAAGTTCGCGAGCAACTGCGCGATTCTTCGCACCCGGATTTCGACTTCTTTTTGCTGGTGCTGCTTTCCAGCGTGATCGCCACCCTGGGGTTGCTGGTGAACTCACCGGCGGTGATCATCGGAGCGATGCTGGTCGCGCCGCTGATGTCACCGATCATCGGCCTGGGACTGGCATCCATCCGTGGTGATGACGCACTGGCCCGTGACGCGTTATCGTCCCTGCTGCGGGGGGCAATTCTTTCCATTGTGATCTCGTTCCTGCTCACCTGGGTTAACACTTTCATGCCGTTCATTGACTTGCAGGCGGACAAACTCCCGCTGGCGGTGATGGCGCGCACACAACCCAGCCCCATTGACCTGGTCATTGCCCTGGCGGGCGGGCTGGCGGCGGCCTTCGCACTGGCAATGCCCAATATCTCCGCTGCGCTGCCGGGCGTAGCAATCGCCACCGCCCTGATGCCGCCGCTCAGCACAGTCGGGATCGGACTGGCTTTTGGCCGCTGGGATGTGGCCGGCGGTTCGTTTCTGCTGTTTGTGACCAACGCAATCACCATCGCTTTCGCAGCGATGCTGGTCTTTTTTATTCTGGGGTTCACGCGGCGGGATGTGACAAAGGCCGGTTATCTCTGGGGAATGCCGCGCAGCCTCGTGGTTTCGGCGGTGGCAACCGGGTTAATGCTGGCCCCATTGACTTATATGAGCGTGCAATTTGTCCAGGGAGCGGTAGCCACCCGCGAACAGTCCGAGCAGCGCATCCGGATGGAGCGGATCATCAGCCAGGCGGTGGATGACATCTCCGGTGCAGAACTGCTCGAATGGGGGACCTCCGACGAAGAAGATGACGTGCTCAAACTGGAGATCGTCATCCGCACCACGCACCCGCTGATTCACAGCGAAGCGGTATCCCTGCGAGATACCATCAGTTTGCAACTCTCCGAAGCCGGTTTGATCGGGGAAACCCAGGAAGTGCAGTTGATCATCAACCAGATTATTGCCCGCCTGCTGGACCCGGAAGTTCCCCCGACGGCGACCCGCACGCCGACCCTGGGGCCGAGTCCCACGGCCACAAAAACTCCCCTGCCCACAGCGACCGCCACTCCCACCCCCACGGAGACCCCGCTGCCCACCGCGACACCGACCCCCACCTGTTCACCGACGCCGACCGCGACGCCCTATCCGGGCTATATGACGCGCGTGACCTTCCCCGGCATGGAACTGCGCCAGTCCCCCGACGGGCCGGTGATCGCTCACCTGCGTCCGGGAAATGTGCTGACCGTGCTCTACGGCGAGGAGATCGCCAACGGACTGGTGTGGATTGAGGTAGCGGATGAGGAGGGCCGCATCGGCTGGATTCCGCAGATTTATGTGATCACCCCCACTCCGACCCCGTCTGCGACCCTGCTTCCGGTGACTCCCACCCCCTGAAGTTGATTCTTGGGACTTCGCGCTGAGCAATGGTTTGTGGTGTTTCAGCGAAAGTCCTAATTCTAAAAGTTACAGACCGGTGAGGTCTTCAGAGACCTCACCGGTCTCGTCATTTAACGGCTTGGCAGTCCGGCGTCCAGGCAGCGCAGCAATACCCGCCGCCGGTGGCCGCGCGTCCGATGCTCAAAGAGGTAGACTCCCTGCCAGGTTCCGAGGCTGAGTTTGCCGCCGTCAATGGGGATGGTCAGGTCGGTATCAGTGAGCATGGCGCGCAGATGCGAGGGAGAATCATCCGCGCCTTCCAGGGTGTGGCGGTGCCAGGGCTGCCCTTCGGGTGCGATCCGTTCCATAAAGGTTTCCAAATCCATGCGGGCGGAAGGGTCGTAACTCTCGCTGATGACCAGTGACGCGCTGGTGTGCTGCACAAACAAAAAACACATCCCCTCCCGGATGCCCCAGGCGGAGATGCGCCGTTCAATTTGTTCCGTAAAAGGGTAAAGCCCTTTGCCGCGGGTTTGAATTTCGAGGGTGTCCTTGTGCCAGTTCATGTATTTTCCATCGGCATTGTGTGTTCCCCTGCGGTTGACCCAAAGACACGGCGCGCAAGGTGTTTATCCGGCGTTCTCGTCGTCTGCTTCCGGCGGGGCTTCGATTTCCACGCTTTCTTCCATCGTGATGGTGCCGCGCAGGAACGCGCCTTCTTCGGTGGCAAAGGCGGCGGTGACCACGTCACCCCACACCCGCCCGGTGGCGCGGATTTCGACCTTTTCGGCGGTGATATTGCCCCGCAGCGCGCCCGCGACGATGACCGTGTTGGCGCGCACATGCTCACTGGTGACGCGTCCGGTCTCGCCGACCACCAACATGCCGCGCAGGTGAATATCGCCGTCAAATGCGCCTTCGACGCGTACGCCGCCGCTGCCGTGGATCGCCCCTTTCCAGGCGATTCCGGGGCCGAGGACGGAGGTCACCCGCGTGGCCGGGGCGGCGAGGTCGGTCGGGGTTGCCGGGGGAACTTCTTCTCGTTTTCGGAACATGGGGGTTTTGGGGAATTGGGAATCAGGGATTGGGGGATGGGGATTGGGGCCAGGGGTGAGGGATGGAGGTTTGGGTGGGGGGCAAGGCAGGCAATTCTACAACGTTTGCCTGCCCTCTCCCAGCACGGCATCGCGCACAGCGAGCGGGGTTTCATCCGCCGTGAGAATCATCTCACCCGCGGCGCGGACTTTTGGCAGGTGCTCGGCGATGTAGAGCCGCGCCACATCCGCCTTGCGCTCGGAAATGCGGGCATCCTGCATCAGCAGCCAGGAATTGACAAGGTAAGCCGCCATGTCCATCAGGTCGCTGGCGTAGTAGTCAATCACGGGCTGCTCGCGGGTTTTGAGAAAATCACCGGCGCGCTGGAACAGGTCAACCGCCTCGGTGAGTTGCGCCTTCTGGGGTTCGAGTTCCGTCCCGTAGTCCTGCGCCATCCACTGGGAAAACAGGCCATCCAGGCCGCGCCCCATCAGTTTGCCGATGGCGGCGACCACCTGCAACTGGCTGGTCCCTTCGTAGATGTTGGTGACGCGCACATCGCGGTAATGCCGCTCCACGTTGAACTCGCGCATGTAGCCCACGCCGCCGTGAACCTGCAACGCCAGGTTACACACCCGATTTGCCATCTCGGTGGCGTAATACTTCGCCAGCGGGGTGAGCACATCCGCCAGATTTTTGGCTTTCTTCTGCTTTTTGCGGTAGGCTTTGTCCCCCGCGGAGAGACGGGCTTCGTAAGCCTTCAGGCGGTCCACCCAGGTGCCGGTCATGCCAACCAGAGCGCGGGAGGCTTCGATTTCGCCGCGCATCGAGAGCAGCATCCGGGAAACCGCGGGAAGTTCGCGGATCGGCCTGCCGAACTGGGCGCGTTCCCCGGCGTAGCGCAGCGCTTCCCGATAGGCGGCCTCGGCGATGCCGGTGGCCTGCGCGGAAACCGCCAGCCGCGCCCCGTTCATCAACTCCATCCCGTGGCGGATCAGGCCGAACCGCCGCCGCCCGACCAGTTTCGCCGGGGTGTTGGTGTACTGGATTTCACAGGTCGGCGAGGAGTGGATGCCCAGTTTGTTCTCGATGCGGCGGATTTTGACGGTTTCATCCCGCTCGATGAGGAAGAGCGACAGCCCGCGGGCGTCGCTGGAGCCGGGTTCGCTGCGCGCCAGCACCAGTTGCACATCGGCGTTGCCGTTGGTGATGAATCGCTTGACGCCGGTGAGGTACCAGGTATCGGTTTCCTCGTCGTAGGTGGCGCGGGTCTGCACCGCCCCCAGGTCGGAACCGGCATCCGGCTCGGTGAGCACCATCGCACCGGTCACCTCGCCGCTGGCGAATTTTGGCAGCAGCCGCGCCTTGGATTCCTCGTCGGCGTACTCGTAAACCGCCAGGGCGATTTCCAGCAGCCCGAAGAGAGTCATCAGCCCGGCTTCCGCCCGCGAGACCATGTCCACCATCAACTGGTAGATGGTTTCGGGCAGGTTCACCCCGCCGTATTCCCAGGGCAGCACCGCTCCCATCAGTTCTGCCTGACGGAAGGCCTCCAGCGCGGCCTGGGTTGCCTCGGCGTAAGCGACCTCGCCATCGTGAAACTGCGCGCCCACCTCGTCCGCTTCGGCAGCGCGGGGCGCGACCACCGTGGCGCAGATCTCGCCCAGGGTTTCCAGCATCAGACGGTAATTGTCCTTCGCATCGGCGTAGTTGCGCGGGGCTTCGGGGTACTCCTGGGCGTAGGCGTAGCCGTTTTCCTTGAGTTCCACCACCTCTTGCAAATCCAGTTGCTCCAGGCGGAACTGTAAATCGGGGTTATCGGTGAAAAAATTTTCGCTCATAAGGTTTCAGTGTCTGAGTTCAGGGTGTCAGGGGGCATGTTTCCTAACCGCCTCACATCCTAGATGCTGTTATACACTTTTTGTGATGCAGGCAGCAGCAAACCTGCCATCTCCCCGGCCCGCCTCCCCCTTCGGGCAGGCTTCGCACTCCTCATGGAAGGGGGGAGCAATCGCCCAGTGGTGTATTTTCGGGCACGAAGTGCCCGAAAATACACCACTGGATGATTCCCCTCCCCCTGAGGGGGAGGGGCTGGGGGTGGGGGCGACAGAAAAGTTCATAACAGAGTCTAACTTCTTCTGCCATCCGTATCAGCGCGCCTTCTCGCGCAGGGCCTGGATCATCATCGGGAGCACCTCCCGCAGGTCGCCGACGATTTTGTAATCGGCGATTTCAAAGATGGGGGCATCGGGATCGGTGTTGATTGCCACGATTTTGTTGGATTCCTCCATCCCCGTGCGGTGCTGGATCGCCCCGGAGATGCCGGCAGCGATGTACAGCCGCGGCCTGACGGTGACTCCCGTTTGCCCGATCTGGTGCTCGCCCGAAATGAATCCCGCGTCCACCGCGGCACGGGTAGCGCCCACCTCGCCCCCGAGGATATGCGCCAGTTCCCGGATGAGTTGGAAATCTTCCGGCTGGCTGGCGCCTGCGCCCCCGGCAACCACCACGGAAGCGTTTTTCAGGTCCACGGTGGATTCGCGGGTCTCCCGCCGCAGCACCTTGAGGGCAAAATCTTCCGGCTGGAAGTGCGGTTCCACCATCTCGATTTCGCCTGTGCGGGTTGGGTCAGGCTCGCTGGCCTGCATCACGCCCTCGCGGACGGTCGCCATCTGCGGGCGGGTTTTGGGGTTGACAATGGTGGCGACGATATTGCCGCCAAACGCCGGGCGGATCTGGTAGAGCAGGTCGGTGTAAAGTTTCTTTTCGAGGCGGAAGTTGTAATCGCCGATTTGCAGGTCGGTGCAGTCGGCGGTCAGCCCCACCTGAAGGGCGCTGGCGATGCGCGGGGCAAGGTCGCGCCCCAGGGGGGTCGCGCCGATCAGGAAGATGTCGGGCTGATGTTCGCGGAGCAAATCCACCGCCACGCGGGTGTAGGGCAGGGTGCGGTACACCGCCAGTTCGGGGTGATCGGCCACCAGCACCTTGTCCGCCCCGTAGTGGATAGCGGTCTCCGCCAGTTCGGTGACGCCCTGCCCGCAGAGCAGCCCCCAAACCTGACTGCCCAGGGTTTGCGCCAGTTCACCGGCTTTTGCCAGCAACTCCAGGCTGACCTCGGCGATTTTGCCGTCATCCTGTTCGATGAAAACCCAGACGTTTTTCATGCCTTCTCCAAAAGTTTTGCGGGCTGCCGGTTGATGGCCGGAACCTGCAACTTGCAGCCTGCAACCTGTTCAACTGATAATGTGTTCTTCAATCAACTCGTCCACCAGCGCGTGGATGCCCTCCGCAGTGGGGGGGAATTCCTTGCTTTCGGTGCTTTCCAGCACCACAAAATTGACCTTGTACACCTGCGTGGGGGAACCCCGCAGGCCCAGCAGGGATTCGTCCACGTCCAGGTCTGCCGCGCTCCAGGTGGTGATTTTCAACCCGCGCGCATCCAAAAAGGCTTCGAGTTGCGCCTGATCCTCGAATTCCGGCCATTTTTCCAGCAGGGCGGGGTATTCCGGGGGGATGGCGGCGAATTTGTAGGCGATCCGCCGACGGGCGGAGGGCGGCCGCGGCTGGTTGGCGGTGGCGACCACGGTCAGCAGGACGGGGAGTTTGCATTGCACCACCTCGCTGCCCAGTCCCAGGGCGCGCCGCACGGTGATTTCGTCCCCTTCCAGGGCGAGTACCCTCTCCGCGTAGGTGATTTGGGGGATGCCCAGTTTCTCCGCCACCTGCGGGCCGACCTGGGCGGTGTCGCCGTCAATGGCCTGGCGTCCGGCAAAAATCAGGTCGAACGCGCCGATTTTGTCAATAGCGGCTTTCAGGGTGTAGGAAGTCGCCTGAGTATCGGCACCGGCGAACTTGCGGTCGGTGAGCAGAATCACCCGGTCTGCGCCGCGGTAGAGCGAATCGCGCAAAATTTGAGCGGCTTTGGGCGGCCCCATGGTCAGCACCGTGACCGTGCCGCCATACCGCTCCTTGACCTGGAGCGCCATTTCGAGAGCGTTGAGGTCCTCCGGGTTGAAGATGGCGGGCAGGGCGTTGCGGTTCATGGTGCCCTTTTTGGTCATCACGTCACCGGTGACGTGCCGCGTGTCGGGGACCTGTTTGACGAGCACGATGGAATGATAAGGCATACGTTCTCCTGTTGCGCGGGGATGCCGCGTTCTTGTCAAAGGGTTATAACCCGTTCAGGGGGGATGAGTCACGCAAGCGTGCAAAAAAGCGTGTGCCGCCGGATTCATGACTGGCAGTCCTG
>CAZPSL010000012.1:0-8440 GCA_964589145.1 uncultured Anaerolineales bacterium | reverse complement strand
TGTTTCCCTCGCCCCACACACAAGACTGGCAGTCCTGCCAGGACTGCCAGTCTTCATTTGGCGAACAGGACAGGCACCGAACACCCCGCCCCGCCGGGGGAAGGGCAGAGACATGCGGCTGCCCGATTTCTACATCTTTTGTTTGCACCCAATCCCGCTCGTCAAATTGACATTCTGCGCTGCTAAGGCTAAAATGGGAGAAATTCTTAAGAATTGGAGTCATCTATGAGTGCTTGGCCCGGTAAATACGTCATCGGATTAACCGGAAATATCGCAACCGGAAAAAGTGTCGTTCGCAAAATGCTGGAACACCTGGGGGCGTACGGCATTGACGCAGATGCCCTTTCGCATCGTTCCACCAGCAAAGGGGCACCAGGGTATCAAAGAGTTGTTGACACCTTTGGAAAGTGGATTCTGGATAAAGAAGGGCAAATTGACCGGGACAAGTTGGGGCGGCTGGTATTTGCCGACCCGGATGCCTTGCAAACACTGGAAAGCATTATCCATCCACTGGTGCGGGACGCAATTGATATTCTGGTGCGCCGTTCGCACCAAAAGGTAATCGTCATCGAGGCAATCAAACTGCTGGAAGGCGAACTCTACACGTATTGCGACACAGTTTGGGTCACGAATGCGCCGAAGAACGTGCAGATGCAGCGGTTGGTCCAGCGGCGCAAAATGTCTCCAGAGGTTGCCCGCGAACGCATCCTCACACAAAGTTCGCAGGCCGACAAACTGGCAAAGGCCGACGTCGTAATTCAAAACGGCGGCAGTTTCGAGGAAACCTGGAAGCAAGTCGCAGCCGCCTGGCAGGTAACTGTCCCCGCGGATGCGGTAGAGCCGGAACAAAAACTTTCCGAAAGCAAAGGGGAGTTCTCCGTCCAGCGCGCCGGGCCGCGGCAGGCCGAGGTGATTGCCGAATTTATCACCCGCACCACCCAGGGCCGACGCAGCCTGACCCGCACGGATATCATGGCTGCCTTCGGCGAAAAAGCCTTCCTGCTGCTTTACAACGGCGAATCGCTTGTGGGGCTGCTTGGATGGCAGGTCGAAAACCTGGTTGCCCGGGTAGATGATGTTTTTATCGAGCCAAAACTCCCGCTGGCAGAGGCCATGCAAACCATGACAGATGAAGTGGAGCGCGCCTCCAAAGAACTTCAGTGCGAAGCCGCTCTGCTCTTCATCGCCCCCGACCTGGCACAACACCAGGAAGTCTGGCAATCACTGGGGTACGAGGCCCGCACAGTCAAAGACCTGGGGGTGCGCGCCTGGCAGGATGCCGCCATGGAATCCATGAAACCGGGCACCGTGATGCTTTTCAAGCAACTTCGCAAGGATCGCGTGTTGCGCCCGGTCTGATCGGCAGGTAGATATTTTGTGCCCGAACTCACCACCAACCTGATTGACTATCTGGTTTTTATTTTCGAACGCCTGACCTGGCTCAGCGTTGTTGATATTTTACTGGTTACATTTACGTTCTTTGCAGTTTTCTTGCTGGTACGCGATACGCAAGCCATTGTTTTGCTGCGCGGGGGATTGATTCTGCTGCTACTTTTGGGAATTCTGAAATCGCTGGAAATTTTCCCGGCCTTTTCCTGGCTGATCGGGAACACCTTTCCGGCCCTGCTGGTGGCAATTCCGGTAATCTTTGCCCCGGAAATCCGCCGCGGCCTGGAACGGCTGGGGCGCACCAGCACCATCGTCACCACCGGAAACCGCAACCTGGAGATTTACAAAATCGTCAATGTGCTGGTCGCCGCCGTCTCCCGTCTCGCAGACCGCAAGCACGGCGCATTGATCGTCATCCGCCGCTATGATAGTTTACAGGAGTACATCAGCACCGGAGTCTCTCTGGGCGCGGCTATCACGCCGGAACTCCTGTTGCAGATTTTTTACCCCAACACGCCTCTCCATGACGGGGCAGCGATCATCTCCGGCTCGAAGGTGGTCGCTGCATCCTGCGTGCTGCCACTCTCCGCCAGCGGGAGTTTGCTGCGCACCCCGGAACGGCAGATGGGCCTGCGGCACCGCGCCGCGCTCGGTCTTTCAGAGGTCAGCGATGCTTTGATCCTGGTCGTCTCCGAGGAAACCGGGGCGATTTCGGTCGCCACCAACGGGCGCATTCTCAGCCGCCTGAGTACCGAGCGGGTGGAGAATATTCTGCTGGCAGTGTATGAGCCTTTTCAGAAAAAAACCCTGTGGCAGCGGCTGTTCACCCGCCACAGCATCCCGCCGCTGGAGGAACTGTAATGGGCTGCCTGCGCTGGATTGGCCGCTACCTGGGAACTTTTTTGCTCTCCCTGCTGCTGGCGATTGTCGTCTGGGCAGCGGCCGTCACCGAAACCGACCCCAACCAGGAGCGTGCATTCTACGTTCCACTGGAAGTTGCAGGGCAAGAGGCCAATACTGAAATCATCAGTGACATCCCGGAGCGGGTACAATTGAGTTTGTACGCGCCGCGCAGCAATCTCGACCACATTGCAAAAAACAACAGCGATCTGCGCGCCTGGGTAGACCTTTCCGGTTTGGTGGATGGGACGTACTCGGTGCCGGTACACTACCAGATGCCGGATGGCATCCGCCCGGTGCGGGTGCTCTCCCAAAGCCCGGAAAAAATCGAGGTACAGATCGAAGCCCTGGTTACCGCCACCATCCCGATTCGCACCGCAATCCGCGGAGAACCGGCGCTCGGTTACCAAACCGAACCTCCAGCGTGGAGCGCCTCACAGACCGAGGTTTTCGGGCGGGCTTCTCTGGTAAAGCAGGCATCCTATGCCGAGGTGACTCTGGACATCTCCGGGGCCACCGAGACAATTGAGCGGTCGTTTGGTCTGGTTCCCCGTGACAAAGACGGCAGTATCATCCCCGGCTTGACCCTGAACCCTGATCAGGTGAGCGTCACACAGCCAATTGTGCTGATGGGCGGCTACCGCAGTATGGTGGTCAAGGTAGTGACCACCGGACAGGTGGCGGAAGGATACCGCCAGACCAACATCACCGTCAGCCCGCCAAACGTAATGCTGTTCTCCGCTAACCCGGCACTGCTCGACCGATTGCCCGGCTACGTGGAAACCGAGGTGCTCAACATCGAGGGCGCAACCGATGATATCGAAACCGTCCTTTCGCTCAGTTTACCGGAGGGGATTTCGGTCATCGGCGACAACCGTGTGCTGGTGTCCATCGGGGTGGCCGCCATCGAGGGCAGTGTGACGCTCTCCCTGGAGGTGGAAGCCATTGGCCTGCTGCCCGACCTCGCTGCCCAGATTGCCCCCGCCACGGTGGATGTAATCATCGCCGGGCCGATCCCCGATCTGGAGAACATCACCCCGGTGGATGTGCGCGTGGTCGTTGATCTGGCCGGGCTGGAGATCGGCACCCATCAGATTCGCCCCAGCGTGGAAATTTTGCCCGACGGCCTGTACCTGGAATCCATCAGCCCCGAAACGGTGGAGGTAGTCATCGCCGAAGCCCCGCCGCCAACACCGACCCCCGTTCCGGTGGAACCGACGCCGACGCCATAATCAAAACAAAGGCATGTGTCTCATCATCTGTTGCTCCGCCAACCCTTGAGGCAGATTTCATGGACACAAACAATGAAATATCAGAAATTGTTGAAACCGCAAAGCAACTAGCAAAACGCTACAAGGAAATCACAGGAAAACCACTCGGTATCACAGGAGAAATAGCAGAATTCTGTGCAGCCAAATTACTTGATCTTGAACTCGCACATGCCCGTCAAAAAGGATACGATGCAATAAGAGTAGAGAACGGAAAAATCATCAAAATTCAGATCAAAGGACGATGCCTGCCATTAGGCAAAAAATCTGCCCGGCTTGGTCGTATTCGTTTGGACGCAGAATGGGATATAGTACTGTTTCTGCACCTGGATGAAAATTATGATGTTGTAGGTATATACGAAGCAAATCGGTACGATGTCGAAGATGCCTTGCGCCAGCCCGGATCGCGCGCACGCGAACGAGGATCACTTTCGGTCAACAAGTTTAAGTCCATAGCCAGAAAGGTATGGCCTGTTGACAAACAAACATGAAGAACGTCTATTCGGAACACAGATTGTAACATAAAACAATCTACTGCTTTCCAAAGGGTGCAAGCAAAAGATGTAGAACGACGGTGTTTCCCCCCACCCTGCCCTCCCCCCGACGGGGCGGGATGTTCGGTGTCTGTCCTGTTCGCCAAATGAAGACTGGCAGTCCTGGCAGGACTGCCAGTCTTGTGTGCGGGGCGAGGGAAACACATAGGAATTTCTACAACATTTGCCTGCACCCCTTTCCAAAACTCAGTGCAAGCGCCTGACAAAAAGGAAAAGGACCCCCATGCGCAAACCCGTCGTCGCCCTGGTTGGGCGGCCTAACGTAGGAAAAAGCACGCTCTTCAACCGCCTGGCGAACAAACGGCTGGCGGTTGTGGATGACATCCCCGGCACCACCCGCGACCGGCTGATGACCGAGGCCGACTGGGGCGGAATCTCCTTCCTGGTGGTGGACACCGGCGGCATCGACCCCACCCAGACCGGCCCCGGCAAGGGTCAGGAACCGCTCTCGGTTGGCTCCGCCGAATTCATCAGCGAGATTCGCCAGCAGGCCGAGGCTGCCATCCGGGACGCGGACGCGGTGCTCTTCCTGGTGGATGTGGAGGGCGGCGTCACTCCCGCCGACCTGGAGGTGGCGCAAATCCTGCGCCGCTGCCAGCGCGAGGTGGACGGCACACTCCAGCCGCCGGTCATCCTGACGGTCAACAAATGCGAGAGCGCGGCGCGGCGGGACGAGGCTTACCAGTTCTACGAGTTGGGCATGGGAGACCCGTACCCCATTTCGGCGCTGCACGGCACCGGCACCGGTGACCTGCTCGACGCCCTGATCGAGGCCTTCCCCCGCTGGGTGGAGGAGCAGGAAGATGAGGACGAATCGCTCAAAATCGCCATCGTCGGCAAGCCCAATGCAGGAAAATCCACCCTGCTCAACCGTCTCACCGGCGAGCAGCGCGCCATCGTCAGCCCCATCCCCGGCACTACCCGCGACGCGGTGGACACGCAGATCACCTTCCACGGCGAGCCAATCACCCTGATTGATACCGCCGGTATCCGCCGCCGGGGGAAAATCACGCCGGGCGTGGAAAAGTACAGCGTGCTGCGCGCCCTGCAAGCCATCGAGCGCGCCGACGTTGCCCTGCTGATGGTGGACGCCACCAGCGGCATCACCGCACAGGATACGCACATCGCCGGGTACATCCTGGATGCCTGGAAGAGTTGCGTGGTGATTGTCAACAAGTGGGACGCCATCGAGAAGGACACCCACACGATGACGGATTACACCCGTCACGTGCGCAGCCAACTCAATTTTATGGATTACGTCCCCGTGTTGTTCATCTCCGCTAAAACCGGGCAGCGCGTCCATCAGGTTTTGGAAACTGCCCTGCAAGTCCAGGAGGAGCGCGTCACCCGGCTGCCGACCTCGAAGGTCAACCGCATCATCCGGGAGGCTCTCGACCGTCATCCCCCGCCCTCGAAGGCTGGCCGCCCCCTGAAAATCTACTACGGCGCGCAGGTGGGCGTGGAACCGCCGACCTTTGTGCTGCACGTCAACGATCCCAAACTGGCGCACTTCACTTACATCCGCTATCTGGAGAACCGCATCCGCGAGGCGCACCCGTTTTTGGGAACGCCGATCCGTATTGTGCTGCGGGCGCGCAGTTCATAAGCGAGGCCTGCTGCTTGTCAGCCGCGAATAAAGCAGCGCAACCCGCTGCATCACCTGAAGCCAAAATCCCACAAGCGGGAACTGTAACAATAGTGGCTGACCAGGTCATTCCCCCCTTGCGAATCATCCCGCAAATAAGCACAATCGTTATAATCGTTCCAAATCTCTACGGGACTATTCCAGAACAGGTTATAAGATGTATCTACGCCATCCCGGCTCCACACCCGGATGGTGTAATAACCATACAACCGAAAACCATCCGGGAAATCGTAACGATAATTGTTCTCATCCCGGATAAACCATCCGGTCAGGTTGTAAGTGCTGCCGGCTCTGTTGCGGATTTCAACATACTCATCCAGCGGATTCTGCGTGTTCGAGTTGACTACACGCACAATCTCGATTACCGCGTGCGGATGCGGCGTTGGTGTCGGCGTTTGGGTCGGAGTCGGGGTAAGAGATGGGCCGGGCGTCGGCGTCCACGTAGATTCGGAAACCACCAGCGGGAGGTAAATCACCTCCCCGGCCACGGCGTGTGCCGCGCCAGCCGTCAAAACCAGAATCAGCAGGCCAAAAATCCACAGCGGGCGGTTTCGTGCTTTCATCGGCTTCACACTCCAATCTAAAACGCGGATCTTCTTCCTGCGCCCCCAACCGCATCGGGACGGCAAAGTTTCCCTTCCGGGCGACACTGGGCAGGCTGATGATCTACTGCAAAACGGGGAACAGCGTCAACTTCTTCCGTCGTCAAGCGCTTTCAGGAAATCCACCAGCAGATGCAGGGCTTTTTCGGCCGTCTCTTCCTTGTTCTGAACGCGGTTTCCATGCCAGGTAAAGGTCCAGGCCTGCTCGTAATCGGGAACACTCAACCCGATGCAGGTCAGGCCGACCGGCTTTTCGGGGGTTCCGCCGCCTGGCCCGGCAATCCCGCTCACGGAGAGTCCTACGTCCGCGGCCAGCGCCCGACGCACGCCGCGCGCCATCTCAAGCACCACCGGCTCGCTGACTGCGCCGTGCGCCTCCAGCGTCTCCCAGCGCACACCCAGCAGGCGCACCTTGGCTTCATAAGCATAAGCCGTGATGCTGCCCATGTAATAGGTAGACGCTCCGGGAATATTGGTGATGCGGTGACCGATCAGCCCGCCCGTGCAGGATTCGGCCACGGCCAGCCGCCAGCCGCGCGCCCGCAGCAGGGCGCCGATAGCAATTTCAGGGAGCGCAGTTGCCATTGTGCCTCCAATATTGTGGTGTATTTTCGGGCACTTCGTGCCCGAAAATACACCACGCGGATCTACCGTTCTACCAACGGCAGGAAGATCAGGACCGGCGGCGCAACAATCTCCACCGTATCCGAGTAGACATCGCTGCCAAGCGCGTTGGATGCCGTCAGCGTAACGGTATACACACCGGCCGCCCCGAAGGTATGGGCAGGGTTTGTGTCGGTGAGCGCCGGGCTGCCATCCCCGAAATTCCAGGTAAAACTCAAATTCGAGCCGCTGGACGTGTTGGTGAAAACTGTCGTCTCACCCAGCAGATCCGGGCTGGAAGACTGGAAGGACGCATTCGGCGGCTGAAGAGCGATGATCTCCACCGTATCCGAGTAGACGTCACTGCCGAGGGAATTGGTCGCCGTCAGGACAACCGTGTAGGTGCCGACAGCAGCAAAGGTGTGCATTGGCGTTGTTGAGGTCAGCACCGGGCTGCCATCTCCGAAATTCCAGGCAAAACTCAAATCCGAGCCGCTGGACGTGTTGGTGAAAACTGTCGTCTCACCCAGGAAATCCGGGCTGGATGATTGGTAGCCCGCTATGGGAGCGGCATAAGCCAGGCATTGGGTGCTGGCGGCTGTCAGGCGGATGTCATCCAGGTGCCAGCCGTCTCTGGTAACGCTGACATCCGATGTCAGCCGGAAGCGGATGCGGGCATTGCTCTGATTATCCAGCACATTGGCCGGCAAGGTGACCTGCTGCCATTGGGTGTGGGGGCCATCGTATGTGGCTAGAGTCGTCCAGGCTGCCCCATCAGGAGAAGCCTCCACATAACAAAAGTCGTAGGTGGCTTCTGTATTGCAGATTTGCCAGAAATCGAGGCTGATGCTGGCATAATCGGTCAGGTCCATCACCGGCGAGGTCAGCAAGATATTGATATTGTTGCCATAATTACCGCCGGGGCTGTCGCTCCAGGCGTGTGACGGGCTGTGGCTGGCCTCGGAACTGATAGCCCAGGGGGATTGTGCCGTCCAGCCATTGACGCCGGATTCGGCATCATCATTGAAAACGTCGCAAACCGGCATCAGATGAAAATCCTGATTCACCGTCTGGGAATCGGTTACCTGCAAACCGGAAACGCTCTCACTGCCATAGCCGTCAGCGGAGGCTGTCAGTTCGTACGTTCCGCTGATCACCTGCATCCGGTAGAAACCGGTTGCCGGGTCTGTCTGTGTATGGAAAATGCCGTTCGCGGATACCGTTGCTGTCAGGGGGCGGTTGGTGACGACTTCACGCACATACCCCTGGATAACCGGTGCCGTTGCCGGGTCAAGCACATACAGAAAAGCCGCGCTGACCGCGCCCCAGTTACCATTGGCATCCTGTCCCTGAACATAGAGTATATGCCGCCCGACAGTGAGTGCGGCCGTATTTGTAATGGCAGCAGTCACATCTTCCGTTTTGGCATTGAAAATGCCGTCCGCGGCCTGCATGGTGTGCGTAATTGTGGTGCTGATC
>CAZPSL010000011.1:0-9603 GCA_964589145.1 uncultured Anaerolineales bacterium | reverse complement strand
TGACGGAATCCACCGCGGGGAAATGGACGAAGATGATCTTTCCCTGGTTTGCGACGATCACGCTCCTGGTGCTGATCGCCAACTGGATGGAGTTAATCCCTGGTGTGGATAGCATCGGCATTATCAATCAGGAACATGTGGCAAACTTCGAGGAAATTTGTCAGGTTTCGAACTTTGGCCCGATTGCCTGGCTTGCTCCCAACCCTGATGCAGGTGAAGCAGCGAAAGAATGTGCCCAGGCATTCATCCCCTACGTGCGTGTCGTCTCCACAGACCTGAACTTTACGGCAGCCTTGGCGGTGATCTCTGTAGTGGTAACGCAGATTTTTGGCGTGCGGGCATTGGGGCCTGGCTACTTCAAAAAGTTCTGGAACACGAGCACGCTTTTCTCTGTGCCGGTTTTTGGACTGATTGACTTCGCTGTTGGTCTGCTGGAAATCGTTTCGGAGTTTGCGAAAATCCTGTCGTTCTCCTTCCGTCTTTTTGGCAATATTTTTGCCGGTTCGGTGTTGCTCTTTGTGATGGGCAGCCTTGTCCCGGTGGTGGTACAGTCCGGTTTTCTGATGCTGGAATTCTTCGTCGGACTGATTCAGGCCATTGTTTTCGGTATGTTGACGATGGTCTTCATGGCGCAGGCTACTCAATCCCATCACGGCGATGCAGAGGAGCATGAGGAGCACGCATAATCACAATCAGGTTATTCCCCGTCAGACCCTAAAGGTCTGCCCAAGGGTCAAATTCAAACCAAGACCACAAATTTTGAAATTGGAGGTATCGTAATGGAAGGTGATATTATCAAGGCGGCTCAGTTGATCGCAGCGGGTTTGGCGATGATCGGCGCAATCGGCGCAGGGGCGGGAATCGGTATCGTTACCAGCGGTGCGGTGCAGGCCATGGGGCGGAATCCCGATGCCGCCGGTATGATCCAGACCAACATGATTTTGGGCATCGCATTTGCCGAGGCCGTGGCGATTTACTGTCTGGTGATTGCATTGCTCGTTCTGTTTGTTGGTGTTGCCTAAAATCCGCATTTAGCAGCCCTCAGGAGGTGTACCTTTGGAAGCATTAGGACTGAATGGCGGTTATTTCCTGGTTCAGGTTTTCAACTTCCTTATTTTGTTTGTTGTGTTATCGGCCTGGGTTTATCGCCCGGTGCTGAATATGCTGGAACAGCGCCGCGAGAAGATTGCGCAAGGGCTTGAAGATGCCCGTATTGCTACGGAAGCGCGTGCCAACGCCGAGAAAGAAGCCGAGAAAATTCTGGCGGATGCGCAGGCGCAGGCCAGCAAGATTGTGCGCGAAGCCACAGAGCGGGCCGAGGCTGTCGGGCGCGAAATCCGTGCCGAGGCAGAGGCCGAGGCCGCAAAGGCCAAGGAAGCCGCGCTTGCAGAAGCCGAGGTCGAGCGCGACCGCATGTTGGCCGATGTGCGCGGGCAAATCGCCGCGCTGGCGATGGCAGCCACCCAGAAACTGGTTGGTGAAACGCTGGATGAGCAGCGTCAGCACGCGCTGATCAACGAATTCTTCTCCGGTGTCAAGGCGGGCAAGGTCACTGTTCTCGAAGAGGCTGACTTCACTGGTGATACTGCTGAGGTTGTCAGCGCTCTGCCCCTGACGGAGGAAGAACAGGCGACTATCAAGAGAGACGTACTCGCCAAAGTCGGTAAAGACGCCGCAGTGGAATTCAAGGTTGACCCCGCAATTTTGGGCGGCCTGGTCATCCGGGTGGGTGACAAGGTTCTTGACAACTCGGTCGCCGCGCAAATGGATGAACTCCGTCATCGTCTGGGATAGATCGGCTCCCGGCGCAACTAAATAGGTTTCTGAAGACGCCTGGAGCGTTTCTCTCTGGGCGTCTTTCCATTCCCCTTTGCAAACGCTGGAGATATCCACCACCAAGACTCGAAGGCTCGAAGAAAAAATCAACAACTTTGTGCCTTTGTGTCTTTGTGGTGAAAAAACGAAAAAACTATTCACCACCAAGACTCGAAGGCTCGAAGAAAAGCAAAACTTGGTGCCTTTGTGCCTTCGTGGTGAAACAAACTGTACCCACCACCAAGACTCGAAGACTCGAAGAAAAGCAAAACCTTGTGCCTTTGTGGTGAACCCTCGAACGCCCATGCCCCGTCTTTCCACCTTCGCCCCTTACCTCCCGGACGTGCTTGCTGTCACCGGCGGCGACGCGGAGATCACCGGCATCGCTTTCGATTCCCGCAAAGTCCAGCCGGGTTACGCCTTTGTCGCCTTCAGGGGGCTGCACACCGACGGGCACCGTTTCATCCATCAGGCGGTGGAAGCGGGAGCGGCAGCCGTCATCGGCACCGAACCCCCCGGAGATTTGCCCGTCCCCTACGTTCAGGTTCGCGACGGGCGCGCCGCCCTCGCCCATCTCTCCGCCGCGTTTTACGGCTTCCCGGCCCGCAAACTCACCGTTATCGGCGTCACCGGCACCGACGGCAAAACCACCACATCCAACCTGCTCTTCCACATCCTCAAGGCCGCGGGCATCCGTGCCGGGATGATTTCCACCGTCAACGCCGTCATCGGCGACCGCGTTCTGGATACCGGCTTCCACGTCACCACCCCCGACGCCCCCGACATCCAGCACTACCTCGCCGAGATGGTCGCCGCGGGGCTTACCCACGCGGTGCTCGAAACCACCTCCCACGGCCTGGAGCAAAAGCGCGTGGACGCCTGCGAGTACGACATCGCCGTAGTCACCAACATCACCCACGAGCACCTCAACGACCACGGCGGCAGCCTGGCGCGTTACCGGGCGGCGAAGGCGCGCCTGTTCACCCTGCTGGCGGAAACCGGCCCCAAGCCGCAGGGCAACCCCCGCCTGAGCGTGCTCAACCGCGATGACTGGTCTTACGCCTACTTGCAGGATTTCATCCCCGCCGGGCAGGTGAGTTACGGCCTCACCCCCGAGGCGGATATTCACGCCGAGAACATCCGTTTTGACCCTTCGGGGATTCACTTCGACGCGGTCGGTTCTGATTTCCGGGTGGAGATTTCCACCCATTTGGTGGGGAACTTCAACGTGTCCAATGCGTTGGCTGCCCTCTCGGCGGCGGTCCGCGGCCTTGGGGTGGAGCCGTCCATCGCGGCCCGCGGCATCGCCGCGCTCCCCGGCATTCCCGGACGAATGGAGCGCATTGGCCTCGGCCAGGATTTCACCGCCATTGTGGATTTTGCTCACACCCCCAACGCGCTGCTCAACGCCTTGCAGACCGCCCGCCCGCTCACTGAAGGGCGCGTGATCGTGGTCTTTGGCTCTGCGGGGCTGCGGGACCGCGAAAAACGCCGCATGATGGCCGAGGTCGCCGCCGAATGGGCTGATTTGACGGTGTTCACCGCCGAAGACCCGCGCACCGAATCCCTTGACGGAATCCTCTCCGAAATGGCGGCGGGCGCATCCGCCAAAGGCGGCGTGGAGGGTGAGACCTTCTGGCGCATCCCCGACCGGGGGGAGGCCATCCGCTTCGCGGTCAGCCTGGCTCGTCCCGGCGATCTGGTGATGGCCTGTGGCAAGGGGCATGAGCAGTCCATGTGTTTCGGCGAAACCGAGTATCCCTGGGATGACCGCACCGCCATGCGCGCTGCTCTCGCCGAGCGTCTGGGGCTAAGCGGCTACGCCATGCCCTACCTGCCGACGCAGGGGTAGGGTCTTTCGGGTGGTACTTCCTCCACCTTGACACCTGCTCCAACCTGCAATACCATTTCTTCAGTCTTCAGTCTTCAGTCTTCAGTCTTCAGTCTTCAGTCTTCAGTCTTCAGTCTTCAGTCTTCAGTCTTCAGTCTTCAGTCTTCAGTCTTCAGTCTTTCCCCAAAAAGGAGTCGCCCATGACCCGCTTCACAAAATTCATCTCGTTTCTGATTTTGGCAGCAACGCTTCTGGCTGCATTCGCCGCCCCGGCGCAACTTGTGCAAGCCAAATCCGCCCTGGTGGATTTCACCTTTGTCAACAAATCTGACCGCATCGCCTCCCTGCGTCTCTACGGCGAAGACGGGACTTTCTATTACTTTCTCCTGAAACCCTGGGAGACCAGGCACTACACCCCCGTCCGTCAGATGTACCGCATGACGTATTACTCTTGCGGTACGTATGCCAACGAGATGCTCGACCTGACCAAGCAATACACATTCGTTGTCCCGAAATGCGGTATGCACGCCTTTGGGCCGCACAACCAGCCGCCCAAAGCCCTGGATGGCGGGAAAATCATGCGGCTGGTAGCGGTAAAATTGGTCAATGAAACGGACGGGTACATGAAGATCATTCTCACCGGCCCGGCGACCTACGTGTTTACATTCAACAAGGGAGAATCGAAAGATTACACCATCCGCAAGGGTGAGTACCACTACAAAATTTATGGCTGTCACGGCTCGTTTGAGGGAACGTTTACTTCCCGCGCACACCTTGTCAAAGAGTTTACATGCCCGTAGCGTGTGATTGTGCAAAAAACAGGGCGGCAGTCGGCCGCCCTGTTTTGATTCCAGTGAAAAAATGGGACGGGGACGGATAAATGTCAAGCGATGGAGGTACGCCGTTGCGGGTCATCAATTGGGGTTTTCGCTGAAAGGCAGGGAAAAGTTGTGTTTTGTGCGTGCGAAGCACGCACAAAACACAACAAACCATCGCTTGGAGCAGAAGTTCTGCCAATTTTTTAACAGCCTGTCCGAAAACCTGGTGTGCCGGGTTTAGATGTCTGAATCTTTCTCCCCCAGCGGCTCTTTTCCTGAGGGAGGGAGGCTTGTATCCTTGAACAAGATTTTCAGGAGTGCTAACGTCACCAGCGAGAGTATTGCGGCAAGGATGATATGCACCCGGGTTGAGATCAGGTTAAACAAAGCCAGTGAAATCCCCGTGCTGATAAAACTGGCAATCCAGCCGACAACGGCAATGTATACCCCGTAACGGTTGCCCATCGTTTCTTTGGTTACCAGGTCAGCGATGAGCGTGATGTAAACAATGGTGTAAATCGAAACCGCCGAGGCGTAGAACAGAACAAAGGCATAAGCCAGCAGCATCTGTAAATGCGGAATCCCATAGAAAAGGGCAAACAGCAAATCCGCGGCAAAAAACAGAATCAGCGAGATTTGCATCATAAACAGCGGGTTCTTGCGGTCGTAGATGCGCCCAAAAACCAGGGCGGAGATCACATGCACGATGCCGATATACGCCAGCATCGAGAAACCACCGTGCCAGGTGATGGCGGCAAAATCATCTGTTCCCATCACAATGCGGATGAAGCCGAAACTGTCCACGAAGAGTACCAGCGTCAGCACGATGAAGGTGTTGCGAAAATTGTAGTCCCGATATGGCTTCTCCCCGACGTTTTGATCGACAACCGCCTGCGAGACTGGCCTGCCGAGAATGAAGATCAGCACCATGATGTAACTGGCGTAGGTGATGAGAGTCGGGAGCAGCGAATCGTGCAAAAAGGCATCCAGCGTCCAGGTATCCGGCAAACTTGTAGCGGCGATTCCAAAAGCAAGCGCAGTGATGATGCCTCCGGTGATGCCCCGTTGTGCAGGCGGCAGAAGAAGAAAAACCAGTGCGTAAATGATGACAGTTTCCAGCCCCGAAACGACACCCATGAAGAGTACCCAGGTCAGATACCCCGTTGCTGAGTTGACCATCGGCGCAAGCGACCGCACGCTCAGCCCAATGACAATGAGCAACCCGTGCAGCAGGATGATTGCGTTGATATCGTTGCGGAATCTGTGTAGAAGGTATCTGCCTCCCAGGTAAGCCGTCCCGCCACACACCAGTGCAAAAAGAAAAATCGTGGTATTGACGAACTTTTCATCCAGCCCCAGCGTGATGGTGCCGAAGTTTGGTATTCCCAACTGTATGAAAGATATTGTAGAAACGTACGAAGCAGCCAGAGTTGTGATAACCAGCAAATAACGCAACGGCAGGTTGTATTTTTTTAGAAAGTTTTTGATGGCGGTCATAATGTCAAAACGTGCCAGGTTTGTCGCATGATGCTTTTTCGGATCGGGGCTTATCCACGCGAATTCACCTGTCGAAACTTTTACGGCCAGGGGATAGGCACCGGATCGGTATAGCCGTGCTTCTCCACTGCATAGAGTTTGCCTTTGGATTCTCCGTTGCACGTTTGCTCATCCAGAAAAGTGTACGAAGTCCCGTCGGTGTGAACGGCCATGTCAATCAGATACCCGTTCTGGCAGACGCGGGCCTCAATCAGGTAGCCGCGAAAATCGTCTTCGGTCATCCAGACTTCATCCCAGACAACGACCACCTGATCCCCGGAGCGTTCCGCTGCAACCCGCTGCGGCGGTCCGTACAGCGTGGATTTTGGCAGCGACGGCCTGTAAACCGAAACACTTTGGACATCCCCGGAGATTTCCACCACAGAGGCGGCTACCCAGCAGGCATAATGCAGTTTGTCGAAGCGTACCCACAGCCAGGTGCCGGCGTAGTTGCGGTTCCATACCACCCCATGATCGCCGTCGTACAGGTCCGCAGCGTGCAGGTAGGCTGCTCCCGGCCCGTAACGGCAGTGCGCCGCGGCGACGTTCACGGTCACGTCGGGTAAATCCACCGTTGGAGTGAGAGTGGGAGTCGGGGTTGGGGTCTCGGTAGGCGTGGGGGTGATGGTTGGAGTCTCCGTCACCGTCGGGGTGAGCGTTTCGGTCGGGGTGGGAGTGACTGTCGGGGTGAAGGTCGCCGTAGGGGTGGCGGTGAAGGTCGCTGTCGGGGATGGAGTGGTTGTCGGGCTGGGAGTCACGCTCGGCGTGGGGGTGTCGGTTGCCAAAAATGCAAAAACGCCCCCGCCGCAGGCGGTTAGCAGCGCCGTGAAACCCAAAAGGGCAATCCAGATGAAGATGGGACGGAGCGTTTTCATTCCTCTTCCTCTTTCAATTCGCCGAACAGGCGGCTGATTTCCTCCTCCCACAGGTCTTGCAGCGGCTCGAAAACCATCTCTTCGAAATCATCTTCCAGTTGGCGCAGGTAAGTTTCCACCCCCAGTTCCGGGTTGGCTTTGACAATCTCGCTGATTTTGGCATCCATCAATCTGTGGAGCCGCTGACTTTTTGTCTCCAGGTCGCTGAGGTCCATCCCCAGTTTGAGCAGATAGTCCACCCGCCGCATGAGTTCCAGCCAGGCGGCGTAGTCGTTCTCAATCTGGATTCCGCTGCTCCCGCCTTGCATCCCGGCAAAATCGTAGGAAGGCACGAAGGCATACAGTGAGATGTATTCGATGCCCTGTTCCGCCGCCCGTCGGCAGAGATACGAGCCGATGCTGCTGCCGCCCTGGTAATCCGAGAAATTGACGGCCAGTTTATCCAGTTCGGGTTTCATCTCTTTTTGGCTGTAGGTGCAGGAGATCGTGCGTGCCCGCGCGTAGGGCACCTCCCCGTAGACGCCGCCAAACCCGATCATGCGCTTCACCCGCAGAGTGCGGGCGGCATCCAGCAGGGCGTTGATGTAGCGGTCCACGTCCAGATGGGGTTCGTCCCCTAAAAAGTACACTACCCCGTGTTCCTCATCTCCAGCGTAGAAAAACTCGTTGCGCTCCCGCTCTAAATAGACCGGATAGCCCTCCTCGAACTTGACCATCGGGCGTACCATATCGTGCGTGCCGGGGATTTGGAACAGGTAAAACCCATCCGGGGAGATTTCACCGATTTTGTAGGCCTGTTCCTGCTCAATCAGGTATTGCGGCAGCCCTGAGGATACCGAACCGGCATCGGCCCACTGCCGCCAGCCCAGCAGCATGTGAATTTCTTTTGCGGTTGGTCGTTCTACGAAAGTTACGTCAGTCATGTTTTTTTTTGATAAATGAAATGAACAGGGGTGCCAGGGTTGCAAGGATGCGGGGAAACAGGTATCGGGTAAACGGGTATCGGGGAAACAGAGTGCAATTTTCCCAATCCCCCATCCCCAATCCCCAGTTACCGATCCCCAATTCCCAATTACCAACTCCCAATTACCCAACTCCCAATCCCCGGTCCTCAACAGCCGCTTTCATTCGGCTCAACCCTTCTTCCAGCGTGGCGCGGGGACAGCCGAAGTTCAGCCGCACAAAGCCTTCGCCGCCTGAGCCAAACCAGGCCCCATCATTGACGGCGATTTTTGCCTCTTTCAGGAAGAACGTGCTGGGCGTTTGGCCGGTTCCCAGACCTCGGCAATCCAGCCAGGCCAGGAAAGTGCCCTCCGGTTTCGCCATCGTTACGCCGGGGAGTTCGCGTTCCACGAAAGCAGCCAGATAATCGCGGTTGGCTTCCAGATACGGCAGCAGAGATTCCAGCCAGGGTTCCCCTTCGGCATAGGCGGCCTGCATTGCGGCCATCCCCAACAAATTGACCCAGCCGACCAGCCCGCGCCGCGCGGCTTCGAACTTCTCCCGCAGTGCCGGGTTTGTGATGATCGCCACCGAGGCCTTCAGCCCGGCCACGTTGAAAGTCTTGCTGGGAGCGATGAACGTTACGGTGCGGTCGGCGATTTCGGGGGCTAAACTGGCGATGGGGATGTGCCGGTGCCCGCTGTAAATCAAATCGCTGTGGATTTCATCGGAGCAGATGATGACCTCGTTCCGCAGGCAGATTTCCGCCATTGCCTCCAGTTCGTCCTGCCGGAAGACGCGCCCGGTCGGGTTTTGCGGGTTGCAGAGCATGAAAACCCGCGTTTTCGGGGTGATGGCGGACTCGAAGGCGTCCAGATCAATCTGGTATTGGCCGTTGGCATCGCGGGTTAGTTCCATCTCTTGCTGGATGAAATTGACGTGCCTGGAAACGTCGAAGAATTTGCCGTAGGTCGGGGTTTGCAGCAGCACGCCCTCACCGGGGCGGGCGAAGGCTTGCGCCGCCAGGTTGAATCCGGTCACCACCCCAGGGAGAAAGATCAATGCTTCGGGTTTCACCTCCCACCCGTGACGCCGGGAAAGCCACCCCAGCACGGATTCGGTCAGCCCCTCCGGGAGGCCGGGGTAGCCCAGAATGCCGTGATCCAGCCGTGCTTGCAGGGCATCAATCACCGGCTGCGGAGCGCGGAAATCCATATCCGCCACCCAGAGCGGGAGTATCTCGTCGCCAAATTTGCGCCACTTGATGCTCTCGCTGGCGCGGCGGTTGATGATAGTGTCAAAATCGAAGGTCATCTCGTTTTCCTTATTTTCTACAGCGGGCGTGGGAAACACCCAGCCTGGCTTTGCGCCTGCTGCGCCGAAACGGTCCGCCCCATTTTACCGCACCGCGCCTTGTTTGGTGTTTGTTCAACCACCAAAGGGCGCAGGCAAAAGATGTAGAAATTGAGCATTGCGTTGTTGAGTGTGCCCCTCCGGCCCCTCCCCTTACCCTCACCCCTAACCCCTCTCCCTCAGGGGGAGGGGGACCCAAGGGGAAATTTTTGGGAGGGGCGTGGTTGTCAGGTGTGTGTGCGGCGCACGAAGTGCGCCGCACACACACCGAAAAGTCTGATCCCCCCTTCCCTAAGGGAAGGGGGGACATAGGGGGGATGGGGACTAAAATGCTGTGGTTTGTCGGCAGGTGACAATCTTTCTACAACATTTGCTTGCACCCTCCGAATTGCCCCGTTTGACGTATCCGTAGCCAGGTGCTACCAGGTTTCCC
>CAZPSL010000010.1:0-14109 GCA_964589145.1 uncultured Anaerolineales bacterium | reverse complement strand
TGCGCAGGAGGATGCTCCCGTCCGGGCGGCGCTCCCAGCGGGAATATTTTTTCAGGCGTTTGTCGCGCCGCACGATGACGGGGATTTTCCCGCCCTCCGGGGAGCGGATGGTGAAGTGTTTGTCGGGCATGGGGATGTGTTTTGCATTATTCTGACGACTGGCAGTCCTGGCAGGACTGCCAGTCGTAACCTGGAAACGAAT
Source organism: uncultured Anaerolineales bacterium (assembly GCA_964589145.1). Classification (GTDB taxonomy): domain Bacteria; phylum Chloroflexota; class Anaerolineae; order Anaerolineales; family UBA11858; genus UBA11858. Next base: position 13,907 of record CAZPSL010000010.1, on the reverse strand, counting down.
GGTCTTGCAGTTGGTAATCTGCGGGAATTTTCGCAAAAGTTGGCTTTTCTCTGGGAGATCCGCGCCGCGCGAATTGGCGGATGTTCGCCCACAAGTGTACCAGCAATTGAACGTTCGCGGCTGGACTCGAAATCTACGCTTTTCCCACCCCCTCCAGTCCATGCGCTTCGAGCAGGGTTTCATCTGCCAAAATGGCTGCGGTGTCATCATCAGCAACGATACGCCCGCCATCCATCACCACCGTGCGCGGGAAAATCTCGGCAACCATACGCAGGTCATGGGTAGCGGTCAGCATGGTCAGTTCCATCCTCTCCAGCAGACGGATCAGCGCCCGCCGTGCCCGCGGGTCCAGCCCGGCAGAGGGTTCATCCAGCACCAGGATTTCCGGCTGCATGGAGAGTACCGTGGCGATGGAGATACGTTTTTTCTCTCCCGCGCTCAAGTGATGCGAAAGCCGGTCGGCGTAGCCGCGCATCCCGACCTGTTCGAGGGCGTCCGCGACCCGCTGGCGGACCTCGTCTTCAGGCAATCCCATGTGCAGCGGGCCAAAGGCCACATCCTCGAAAACGGTGGGAGAGAACAACTGGTCATCCGGGTTCTGGAACACCATCCCGACCCTTGCACGCACCAGCGGCAGATTTTCTTTGACCAGCGGCAATCCCGCCACACAGACTTCGCCATCGCCCTGCAAAATTCCGTTCAGGTGCAGCATCAGGGTGCTTTTCCCGGCGCCGTTCGGCCCCACCAGGGCGACTTTCTCCCCTGGAAAAACCTTCAGGGTGGTCTCTTGCAGTGCAGTGTGTCCGTCTGGATAGTGGAAGGACAGGTTCTGGACAGCGAGCATCGTACCGCCTTCACAGGTTCCAGCGGGGCGGTCGGGGAACGGAGCGTGGTGCTGAACGGGCATAATGGCAAGAGGTTGATTTGCAAGAGGGCAGGCAGCAGGGTGTGCGCAGATGTTGTGAAAATTGCCGATTGGGCACAATCGCTTGAAAACGCCCCCGGGCCGTGAAACCGGCCCGTGCCGGTTCACAGCAGTTCTGCGCAGGCGGGGTGTGCGCCTGGCGTCGAGTGCAGCCGCAGGTTCTACAGTGTTGGCCGGTTCACTCTCCAGCGAATCCGCCAACAAATTGAATCGCGGCAATTGCTGCCAGCAACACTGCCCCCAGCAGCCAGTCGCGGCTGCCCATCTCATGAGGGTTGAGGGTCAACAGCGTGCCGCGGTAGCCGCGGGCAAGCATGGCGTTGTAGATGCGTTCGCTGCGCTCGTAACTGCGCAGGAACAGTTGCCCGGCCATATTTCCGGCGACCTGTGCCCGCCAAAGCAGGGAACCGCCGCCGGATTTTCCGGTCAGGCGGGCAGAGCGAGCATCACGAGCGCGCAACAGGCGCACAGCCTCATCACTGAGCACAAACAGATAGCGGTACATGAATGCAATCGTGGAAACCAGCACTCCCGGCATTCGCAGATGCCGCAGGGCGTGAATCAGATCGGGAAAGGAGGTGGTCGCCGTTAAAATGATTGCCATCTGCACCGAGAGCCAACTCCGCAAAATGATACTGACGAAGCGGATTATCCCGGCATCTGTGGCGATCAGCATCCAGGGACCGATTTTGATCGCCAGAACCGGCTCTCCCGGCACAGAAAAAACCGCCGTCACCGCCGCCAGCACAAAGGGGAACGCGGTCAGTGAACGGGTAAGCACAAACCGAAAGCCCAACTTTGCCTGCCAAGACAGCACCATGAGAAACGCAAAACTGCACGCGAATGCCAGCCAGGCGCCATCCGGCAGAAGCACGCTGGAAAGAATGAATACCGCCGTGACCACGACCTTCACGCGCGGGTCGAGGCGGTGGATGGGACTCTCCAGGGACTGGTAGTGGTCGAAGGTGTTGATATGCATCTGCTTCCGAGGACTGGCAGTGCTATCAGCACTGCCAGTCCTGTAGCGTTCAGGCTTTCGCTTTTGCCGGATTGCGGCGCAGAAATCTGACCACGCCCACCGCGAGCAGCCCGACAGCCACGGCCCCAATCAGCCCCGCCAAAATTGTGGAAAGGCCGCTTTCTCCCAGGAAAGGCACAGTGTAATCGGGGATAATTTCATAAGGTGCATCCATCCCGGAACCGATAAATTCCAGATCCGCCGCGACGCGTTCCAGGCCGTCGGGGTTGACGGAGGCCAGCGGAGAAAGTAGCACCACCATCAGTGAAATCAGCACCCCGGGGAGAATCCATCCCCTCCCGCCGCGGGACCGCCCCTCGCCATCGGAGAGTAAATCAGGGCGGGTTCGCAAAATAAAGGCCAGCGCAGCCACTGTGATCAGCGCCTCACCGATCCCGATCAGGATATGTACCCCCAGCATGGCCGGGAAAACCACCCGAAGGGCAGATGTGCCGCTCAACCAGAGTTGGAAGGAAGCCACCAGGGCCGCGGCGATTACCGAAAGCCAGGCTGCCATCCCCGCTACGGTCAGCCGTATCTCCCTGCTGCGCCCGATTACTCCGCGGTACAGCCCGTATCCCACCAGCGCAGGCAGGACGCCCATGTTGAAGATGTTGGCACCCATCACTACCAGGCCGCCATCCTGGAAAATCAGCGCCTGCACGGCGATGACGGTGGTCATCACCAGGATGCCCGCCCAGGGACCGAGCACAATGGCTGCCAGCGCGCCGCCGAGCAAGTGTCCGGAGGTGCCACCGGCTACCGGGAAGTTGATCATCTGCGCAGCGAAAATAAAGGCCGCCATCACCCCCATCAACGGGGCCTGCCGTTCCCCCAGGTCGTCGCGCGTATTACGGATTGCCACACCAGCAAAGACAACCGTGAGCGCCCAAAAAACCAGCGATACCTCAACAGAGAGAAATCCATCCGGGATGTGCATCTGCACAGGGCCAAGAAGAATCATTGCGGGGGACATGGAAACTCCTTCGGTTACCGGCATTGTTTACAACGCCTTTCAATTGAGATGTGCCCGAAGCGGCAGCCCTTCTCCCGCAGGCGTTCAACGGGCCGCGGGTGCAGTCACGGGAAATCGCTTGACAGAGAAAGTGCGCAACCACGCTCGGCTGCATTATAAGGAAAACGAACAAGGCACGCAAGTATCAGGCCTGCACCCCAAGAAATTTACAAACTTGCACCTTCCCCTTTTTGCCCGTATAATCGCCCCATGCCTGAACCCAAACTCTCCCACCTTGATGAAAGCGGGCGTGCCCGGATGGTAAATGTCGGACACAAACCCGTCACCGAGCGGATGGCAGTTGCCAAAGGCGAGGTACTCATGCGCCCGGAGACTCTGGCGCTCATCCAGGAGGGCGCGCTCAAAAAGGGGGACGTGCTCGCCGTGGCACAAATCGCCGGTGTGATGGCCGCCAAGCGCACCGCCGACCTGATTCCGCTCTGCCATCCCCTGCCCATCAACCAGATTTTGGTGGAAATCGAGCCGCGCCCGGCCCTCCCCGGCGTGGAAATCACCGCCACCGTGCGCACCAGCGCCAAAACCGGCGTGGAGATGGAAGCCCTCACGGCGGTCAGCGTGGCTGCGCTCACCGTTTACGACATGGCAAAAGCCGCCGAAAAGACCATGCACATCCAAAACATCCGCCTGATTGAGAAACACGGCGGCAAAAGCGGCGATCTCATCCTGGAATGACACCGCTCACCGCATCTTCCTGAAGCCCATGAAAATTACCCTTCTCTTTTTCGCCACGCTGCGCTCCCTGACGGGAGAGAAATCCATCGAAGTGGAACTGCCCCCCGGCAGCCGCGTCGCCGATCTGAAATCGTGGATCGCCGACCGTTACCCGAATGTCGCCCCCGCCCTGGTGGAAACCGTGCTGATCTCCATCAACCGCGAATACGCCGGAGACGACGACCCCATCCCCGACGGCGCGGAAATCGCCCTGTTCCCCCCCGTCAGCGGCGGATGACGGCAATCCCCGCCCAATCCCCAATCCCCATTTCCCGTCTCATCCCAATGCCCCCCACACTCTACTCCATCACCGAAGACGAACTCGACCTCGACGACCTGCTGGCGCAGATTACCCTGCCCTCCACGGGCGCGGCCTGCTTCTTTACCGGCATGGTACGCGGCGAAACCCAAAAAGAAGGCCTGCCGCCCCGCACCGAATATCTGGAATACGAGGCCTACCGTCCGATGGCGGAAGCCAAGATGCGCCAGATTGCTGAAGAAATCCGTGAACGCTGGCCCACCGTTGAAGGCATCGCCATCGTCCAGCGGCTTGGCCGCCTGTACCCGATGACCCCCACCGTGCTGGTTGCCTGCACCGCCCCCCACCGTGACACCGGCGTTTTCGAGGCCGCCCGTTACGGCATTGACCGCCTGAAAGAAATCGTCCCCATCTGGAAGAAAGAAGTCGGCCCCGACGGAGAAACGTGGGTGGAAGGAGAATACCACCCCAAGCCCGGCGAGTGATCTTTCGGTATCAGGGATCAGGGATCAGGTATCAGGGATCGGGAAGCGGGGATCAGGGATCGGGAAGCGGTGAAGTTCCCACTCCCCAATCCCCAGTCCCCATTTCCCACTCCCCAATCCCTATTTCCCAATCCCCAGTCCCCAACCCCTCATGCACATCTGCACCAACTGCCGCCGCCCCTACCCCGCCGACCAGACCCCCTACCGCTGCCCGAAATGCGGCGGGCTGTACGATTTTGACGCCCTGCCCGCCTTCGACCCCGCCCGCGTGGACGATTCCCAGCCGGGGCTTTGGCGTTATCGCCACGCGCTGGGCTTGCCGCCCGACGCGCCGACCGTCTCCCTCGGCGAGGGGAACACGCCCCTGATCTGGCGGGAAATTTTCGGGCGGCGGGTGGCCTTCAAACTGGAATTTCTCAACCCCAGCGGTTCATTCAAGGACCGCGGCACTGTGCTGCTGCTCAGTTTCCTTCTCTCCCGCGGCGTGACCGAGGCGGTGGAGGATTCCTCCGGCAACGCGGGGGCGTCCTTTGCTGCCTATGCCGCGGCCTGCGGCGTCCGGGCGCGGGTGTTCGTTCCGGTTTATGCACCCGGCCCCAAGCGGGCGCAGATCGAGGCTTACGGGGCGGAGATCATCCCCGTGCCGGGGCCGCGCTCGCGGGTGTCGGATGCGGCTCAGCAAGCGGCGGAAGACGGCGCGGTGTACGCCTCCCACGCCTGGATGCCGCAGGGATTGCTCGGTTACGCCACCGTTGCTTTTGAGTTGGTTGAGCAGTTGGGGCAGCCGCCGGGTACGGTGGTAATGCCCGCCGGGCAGGGCGGTCTGCTGCTGGGCGTTGGCCGCGGCTTCGAGATGCTGCGCCGTGCCGGAATCATCGGGCAGGTGCCGCAGTTGGTCGGCGTGCAGGCAGATGCCTGCGCCCCGCTGTGGAGCGCGTTCACCTACGGCGCTCTGGGGCTGGAGACCATCTCCGAGGGTGAGACTGTCGCCGAGGGCGTGCGGATACGGGTTCCCCTGCGGGGGGACGCGGTCCTGCGAACAACGGCAGCCAGCCGGGGCCGGTTCGTGGTCGTCCGGGAGGCGGACATCCTGCCGGGACGCGACCAGTTATCCCGCCAGGGGTTATTCGTAGAGCCGACATCCGCCATCGTTTGGGATGCTTTGGCGCAAATTTCGGCAAATGCCCCTGGCCCGATTGTAACGATTCTGACCGGTTCGGGGCTGAAAAGCATCTGATGACACGTGAGGGACAACCACACAATCCCTGAATCCTGATTCCCTGATCCCCAATAATCGAGAAAAATGGAGAAGACATGACTGACCGCATTGTGATTACCGGCATGGGCGCGATCAGCCCGATTGGACTTTCGGCACAGGAAGCCTGGCAGAACGCTGTTGACGGCGTTTCGGGCATCGCGCCGATTACGCATTTTGACACCAGCGACTTTCTGGTGAAGGTAGCGGCAGAAGTCAAAGCATTTGACCCCAAAGATTTCATGCCGGGGCGCGAATCCCGCCGTATGGACCGTTACGAGCAAATGGCAGTCGCCGCTGCGAAAGAAGCCCTGGCACACAGTGGCCTGGAAATCACCGAAGAGAATGCACCGCACATCGGAGTGATGATTTCGTCGGCAATCGGCGGTGTGGGTGCCTTTGAGAAAAATGTTCATATTGTGGCAAACAAAGGCCCCCGCCGTGCGAACCCGTTTCTGATTCCAATGCTGATGCCTAACGGCGCTGCCGGGTTGGTGGGAATTGCCCACAACCTGCAAGGGCCGGCCTTTTCGCTGGCATCAGCCTGTGCCACAGGGAACGACACGCTGGGAATGGCCTGGCTGATGCTAAAAAGCGGTCTGGTGGATGTGGCAGTTGCTGGTGCCAGTGAAGCAACCGTGCTGCCAACAGCGGTTGCCGCGTTTGACCGCATGGGTGCGATGTCGCGCGGCCCGGAGGGGAACTCGCGCCCCTTTGACGGGTTACGGGACGGGCTGGTGATGGGGGAAGGTGCCGCTGTTCTGGTGCTGGAGCGGGAAAGTCACGCCCGTGCCCGCGGGGCAGAGATTCTGGCGGAGTTGGCGGGGCATGCGGCAACTGCGGATGCCTACCACATCACTGCGCCCTCGGAAACGGGCGCAGGCGGGGCGCGAGCCATCCGCCTGGCGCTGGAACACGCCGGAGTAAACCCTGACGAAGTCGGTTACATCAACGCTCACGGTACGGCTACTCCGCTCAACGATGCATCTGAAACACGGGCCGTCAAGGCAGCCTTTGGCGATTTGGCGTATAATATCCCGATCTCATCCACCAAGTCCATGACCGGACACATGATGGGTGCCACCGGCGCGCTGGAGGCGATCTTCTGCGTGCAGGCAGTGCGGGAGGGTATCCTGCCGCCGACCATCAACTACAGCACCCCCGACCCCGACTGTGATCTCGATTACATCCCCAACGAGGCACGGGAAGCCGATATTTCAGTAGCGGTAAGCAACGCTTTCGGATTCGGCGGTCACAACGCGGTGGTGGTGGTGAAAAAGTATGGATGAGATGTGGTTGTTTCATGCAAGCATGAAACAACCACATAACAATTTACTCGAACTCGCGGCCCGCGAGCCGCTCGGCGAAAGCGGGGCGGCTGGCGCCCCTCGGGTTCACGCTGGAGGTGATTCATGGAACCCGTTCCGAATGACTATCAGGAAGAACCGGCTGATTTCGTCCGACGATTAGGGCTGCAATTTTCCGATCAACTGCTGTTGAGCCGCGCTCTCACCCACCGTTCGTACCTCAATGAACATCCCGAAGCCCTGGAGGACAACGAGCGGCTGGAATTTTTGGGAGACGCGGTGCTGGATTTTCTGGTGGGTGCCTGGCTTTACAATCACTACCCGGAGATGGCAGAGGGCAACCTGACCCGCCTGCGCTCCGCGCTGGTACGCACCGAACAGTTGGCGGCGTTTGCCCGGAAAATCGGGTTGGGGAACGCCATGCGCCTGGGACACGGAGAGATCGAATCCGGCGGGCGCAGACGGCAAGCACTGCTCTGTGCCACGTTTGAAGCGCTGGTCGGTGCGCTGTATCTCGACCAGGGCATCGAAGCAGTTTCTCGCTTCATTGAGCCGTTGCTGCTCTCCGTAGCGGACGAGATCGTGACCTCCGGCAGTTTTCAGGACCCGAAAAGCCTGCTCCAGGAGTGGACACAAGCCCGCGGGCTGGGGTCGCCGGTTTACAACACCGTCACTGCCACCGGCCCCGACCACGCGAAAATCTTCGAGGTCGAGGTGGTGATCAACGGAGAGGTACGCGGCGTCGGCACCGGCAACAGCAAACAGGCCGCCGCCAAAGCCGCCGCCCGCGCCGCCATGAAGGTGCTGGGCGTCAGCCGATTCGATTGATGATGCGGTTGGATTTATCCTTTTGGAGAAAAAGAAGGAGTAGCGCGGGTAATCAATCCGCGCTACTCCTTTTTTGTTTGATCCCACAGCGGTGCGCGTCAGCAGCGGTTAGCGGGTGATGAGCGGCAGGTAAACGGCGAAATCAACCTTGGGAATAGCGGCCAGCGAGATGCCGAAGCGGTCGGCGCCTTCGGCATTGCCGCCGATTCCTGTTGTATCCTGGTGAACAAACCAGTTTCCAGCAGCGGTGATCCCATCCTCCGAGCCGTACATGACCTGAACCGCGCCTGCATTCGTCTCTCCGTTGACGTCTTCAAAGGGGATGCCGACCGCCAGATCGCAGTACCCATCCCGATCGAAATCCCCGGATGCCAGTGCCCGTCCAAAGAGGTCATTTTCCTCGTATTGGTCTTCCATCCCGGAGCGGTCCTGGTGCCAGAAATCGTTTTGGACACGGTGTCCCGGCCCGCTGGTGGTGCCATAGAGAATTTCCACTGCCCCGGCATCTTCGAGATCGGTGCTTCCGGCTGGTAGATCTTCGTAGGGAATGCCGACGGCCAGATCGTCGTAGCCATCGCTGTTGTAATCCCCGCTGGAGAGCGCAAACCCAAAATTATCGGAATCTTCTGCATCACTTTCGGTTAGGATGTTGTAGGATGAGTTGCTCACACCATTCTCGCTGCCGAAAAAGACTTGCACACTTCCTGCGTCGGTTATGGCAGGGCTGCTGCTATCATCGTAGGGAACGCCGGCAGCCAGATCGGTGTATCCGTCTCCATTGAAATCCCCGGTTGTGAGCGTATACCCAAGGTAGTCATTAGCCGCGGCACCGAAAATCCGGTACAAGGTAGGACTGTCGGTGCTGACCAGTCCGGCAGAACTGCCGTACAGCACCTGAACGACTCCGGCTCTCAGGATAAGATTGCCCCAGGTATCAACTATGTTTTCAGATGGCACGCCGATTGCCAGATCATCGTAGCCGTCGTGGTTGAAATCTCCGGTTGCCACGGAGAAACCGAAATGATCGTTGGCATCTTCAACCCCGGGGACCCCAGCGCCCCCTTGTCGCCAGAGTTGTCCGCCTGCATCTGTGATCCCACTGCTGGAACCGTACAGGATTTGAACGATGCCGGAGTCCGTTTGATTCCAGTCTTCATAGGGTGAGCCGATGGCAAGGTCATCATACCCATCGCCGTCAAAATCTCCCACAGCGAGAGCATATCCAAACTGATCATCATCTTCACAGATGCTCCCTACGTTTCCGGTATCCTGATGCCAGAAGGCAACATCGCTGTTGGAAACGCCCCCCGCAGATCCGTACAGGATGCTGACCGCCCCGGCATCTGTGGTGACGGAAATATCCTCTCCCGGCACGCCGATGGCGAGGTCCACATAGCCATCGGCGTCGAAATCTCCGGCAGCGAGTGCCCAGGCAAAGCGATCTCCGCTTTCGGAATGGTCCCCAAACTGTCCCCAGTAATCGTCATTGGCCGCGGTCAACCCAACGCCGGCGGTGCCGTACAGGATGTTGACGGCACCTGCATCGGGTGTGGTGCTGGTCGTTGATTCAAAGGGAACGCCAATTGCCAGATCCGCAACCTGATCTCCGTTGAAATCGGCTTGTGGCTGCTTTGCGCTGACTGCCTTGTGGCGGGCGGAGATTCCAAGCAGCCCGGCAACTAGAAAAAGCGCTGTGCTGAGGTAGATGAGTTTGCTGGTGTTTTTCATTTTGAGTCCTTTCGAAAATAGAATATCCATCCGTGAAACACGGTAACCAGCAGAAAGCGTATTCCCCCCTGGGATTTACAGATCAACCTCAAGCGCGAAGCAGAAGAACGTGATGTTGTCACCCCCCCTATGGCGGATTTTACCCGCTTATTGGTGAGCGTGCCAAATGGCTAACCTGTAAAGGGCGCAGGTAAAAGGTGCAGAACGACTGTGTTCCTCCCTCCTCTGCCTCCCAACAGTTTCCGCTTTGGTTCCCCTCTTCCGAAAGGAGAGAGGGCGGGGGAGGGCTGGGTAGGAGGAAGGGAAGCAGAGCCCATACAACTGCCCAATTTCTACAGTATTTGCCTGCACCCACCTGTAAAAAGATTGTACAAAAATCCACGAATGAACTCAAGCCCCATCGGTACTATTTTTCCCTGCGCGTATCCCTGCGACTACGGGTATAATTGCAAAACTGTTCAACGCTGCCACCTCCCGCCATTTGCCCACCCGTTATCCCCCATGCTGCTCAAATCCCTCGAACTTCAAGGCTACAAAACCTTCGCCGGGCGCACCAAATTCGAGTTCGCCGGTTCCATCACCGCCATCGTCGGGCCAAACGGCTCCGGCAAATCCAACATCGCCGATTCCATCCGCTGGGTGCTGGGAGAGCAGTCTTACCGCCTGCTGCGCGGCAAAAAAACCGACGACATGATCTTTGCCGGGTCGGAACTGCGCCCCCGGGCCGGGATGGCCTCCGCAACCATCGTCTTTGACAACGCTTCGGGCTGGCTGCCGATTGATTTTTCCGAAGTCGCCATCACCCGCCGCGCCTACCGCGACGGGCACAACGAATACCTGCTCAACGGCCAGCGCGTCCGCCTCAAGGACATCGCCGAACTGCTGGGCAACTCCGGCCTCTCGGAACGCTCCTACACCATCATCGGGCAGGGGCTGGTGGATGCCACCCTCGCCCTCAAGGCCGATGAGCGCCGCATCCTTTTCGAGGAGGCTGCCGGAATCGGCCTCTACCGCGCCCGGCGGGAAGAAGCCCAAAAGCGGCTGGAGAACACCGCCCGCAACCTGGAGCGGGTCGAAGACATCCTCGCCGAACTCAAGCCCCGCCTGCGCAGTCTGGAACGTCAGGCGCGGCGGGCGGAGCAGTACGAGCAGGTCAAGGCCGATCTGAAAGTCCTGTTGCGCGAATACTACGGCTACCACTGGTACCGCGCCCAGCGCGAATTGCAGGAAGCCCGTCAGAACGCCGAAGTGCAGGCGAACCTGCTCGAAGCCGTCCGCCAGGAGCAGGCCGCCCTCGATGAAAAACTTGCCGCTTACCGCGCCAGCATCCAGAGCCTGCGCGCCCGCCTGAGTTCCTGGCTGCGGGAAATTTCCACCCTGCAAACCCGCCGCGGCGAGATCACCCGCGACCTCGCCGTTGCCGACGAGCGCGCCCGCGCCCTCCGGGATCAGCAGCAAACCGCCGGTGAAGAACTTGCCCGCCTGGAGGAGCAGATCCGCCTCGCCGCGGAGCGCCGCGCCGAGGCTGCCGCCGAGGTCGAGCGGCTGGAAGCCGAACTCGCCGAAGCCCGCGAACAAACCCGTCAGGCGCGGGAAGCCCTGCGGGCGCGGCAGGCCGAGCGCCTCCGGGCCGAGCAAGCCCTTCGGGATGCGCAAAGCCGCCTCACCAGCCTGGGAAATCGTCAAACCCGCCTGCAAACCCGCCAATCCGAGCGGGCGGAGCGGCTGGAACGCACCCGCCAAACCCTGCTCGAAGCCGCTCAGGCCGCCGAAGCCGCCGAAACCGCCCTCCGGCAGGCCGAAGACCGTCGCACACAGGCGCAGCAGGCCGAGGCCCGCATTGCCGAGGCCCGCCGCCAGGCCGAGGCCGCCCTCACCGGGCACCGCGAGCAAACCGCCGCCCTCGAGTCCGAGCGCAAGCAAACCGCCGAGCAGCGCGACGCCGCCCGCACCGCCCTCGCCCGCCTGCAAGCCCAACTCGATGTGCTGGAACAGGCCGAGCAGGCGCTCAGCGGCTACTCCGGCGGGGCACGGGTGCTGCTCAAATCGGCGCAAAAGGGCAAACTGCGCGGCGCAAAAGGCGCCTTTAGCAGCCGCCTGGAGGTGCCGGAGGAGATCGAAACCGCCGTTGCCGCCGCGCTGGGTGAGTATCTGGATGCGGTTTTGGTGGAAGACGCGCCCTCGGCGGAGCACGCCCTGGAAATTCTGGCGGAATCCGCGACCCGCGGCGCGCTCCTGCCTTTAGGGAACCTGACCCCGCCCGCCCCGCTGTCTTTCCCCGACCGGAAGGGAATCGTGGGGACGGCATCGGAGTTGGTGCGCGCCCCGGCGGAACTGCGCCCGGCGGTGGACCTGCTGCTGGGGCAGACCCTCATCGTCCGCGACCGGGCGGCAGCCCGCCGCGTTCTCCCGGATTTGCCCGCCGCGGCGCGGGCCGTGACCCTGCGCGGGGAAGTGTTTTTCGCCAGCGGGCCGGTGGTCGCCGGGGTGGGCGGGGGGGCCAGCACGCTCAGCCGCCCCCGTCAGCGGCGCGAACTCCGCGAGCAGATTGCCGCCGCCGAGCAGAAAATCGCCGCCCTGGATGCCCGCTTCGCTGAACGGTCCCGCCAACTGGAGGCCCGCGCCGCCGAAGAGCGCGAACTGGCCGAGGCCCTCGACCGCGCCCGCCGTCAGGAGCGCGCCGCGGGGGATGCGCTCAACCAGATCCGCATGGAGATGGAACGGGCGGAGCGGCAGGCGCAATGGCAGCACGGTCAGCGGGAAAAACTGGAGGCCGAGATTCAACAAGGGGAGGCGGAAGCCGCCCAAATTTCCGAAAGTCTCTCCCGTCTGGAGGCGGAAATTGCCGAGGCCCGGCAATCCCTGCGGGCGCGGCAGTCCGAAATCGCTGAACTTTCCACCGAGGAGCAGCAGCGGCAGGTCAGCCACTGGGAGATGCAATCCGCCGTTGCCGAGCGCGCGCTCTCAGATGCGCGTGCCCGTCTGCGCGAGCGGGAATCCGCCCTGGAGGAGGCCAGCACGGCGCGGGATGCGCTGGCCGCGCGGGCGGAATCCTTTACCGCCGATTTGGAGGCCCTGCAAACCCGCATGACGGAACTGCGGGCGCAGGAGGCGGAACTGGCGGCGCAAATTGAGCGTTTGCAGGCCCTGATTGACCCCGCCGAGGCGGAACTGGCGGAGACCGAGGCGGCGCGGGACGGTCTGCGGGATGCGGAGGCCAAAGCGCGGCAGGCGCTGACGCTGGCCGAGCGGCGCAATTCGCAGGCACAGGTGGCACTCACCCGCAAGCAGGAGCGGCTGGATACGCTGCGGGGGCGCATTGAGGACGATTTCGGGCTGGTGGAGTTTGAGTATGCCGAGGATGTTTCCGGGCCGGTGCCGCTGCCACTGGGCGATTTGGTGGAGCAGTTGCCGATGGTCGCTGAACTCCCCGAGGGCATGGGCGAGACCATCAAACGCCAGCGGGCGCAACTGCGGCGCATGGGTGCGGTCAACCCGGAGGCGCAGGCGGAGTATCAGGAGGTCAGGCAGCGGTTTGAGTTTATGACCGAGCAGGTGGCGGATTTGCACCAGGCGCAGGCCGATATCCGCGAGGTGATTGCCGAACTGGATCTGCTGATGGAACATGAGTTCCGCCACACTTTCGAGACGGTTGCCGCGGAGTTCCGGCAGATTTTTACCCGCCTGTTCGGGGGCGGCTCCGCCCGTCTGGTGCTGACCGACCCGGATAATTTGACCGAGACCGGTATTGACATCGAAGCCCGCCTGCCGGGACGCCGCACCCAGGGGCTGTCGCTGCTCTCCGGCGGGGAGCGCAGCCTGACCGCCACCGCGCTGGTGTTCGCCCTTTTGAAGGTCTCCCCGACCCCGTTCTGTGTGCTGGACGAGGTGGATGCGATGCTGGATGAGGCCAACGTGGGCCGTTTCCGCGACCTTTTGCGCGAACTGGCGCAGCAGACGCAGTTTATTGTCATCACGCACAACCGTAATACGGTGCAGGCCGCGGAGGTGATTTACGGCGTGACGATGGGGCGCGACTCTGCCAGCCAGGTGATTAGTTTGAAACTGGACGAAGTGAGCAGCGGATTGCTGACGCGGAGCGGATAAACGGATACGAGCAGCGGATGAGCAACGGATTGCTACGCGGAACGGATTAGCGGATGTGCTGCTGTGGTGCGGGTTGGTGATTCGCACAGGCGGCAGGTTGGCAACGGATTGCTGCCGCGGAGCGGATAAACGGATGGGCTGCTGTGGTGCGGGTTGGTAATCCGCACAGGCGGCAGGTTGGCAACGGATTGCTGCCGCGGAGCGGATAAGCGGATGTGCTGCTGTGGTGTGGGTTGGTGATCCGCACG
>CAZPSL010000009.1:0-14532 GCA_964589145.1 uncultured Anaerolineales bacterium | reverse complement strand
ACGGCTTCCACCTCCGCCCAGATTTCGGCGTCTTCCTGCGCCTCCCGCTGCCAGACCTTGTAAACATTCGCCAGTTTGCGGGCGGATTTGGGGTCGCTCAGGTATTGCAGGATATGAGTGAGCGCACCGGCGGTTCTGCGGGTTTCCAGGGTGGCGCGCAACAAGCCGTCGTGGACGATGAGATCATACTTTTTCAGTTCGTTTTGAAGTTCAAAGCCGCGCTGGTTGCGCGGCACCAGCACCGCCACGGTTCTCTCCGGATGACGGGGCACCCAGTCGGCGAGAGAACGGGCAACGGCCTCGACCTCGTTCGCGGGCGGGTAGGCGGTGGGGACGAGGTAAATCTGGTCGGGGCGGTCGGGCGGGTTGGGCTGAGGGTCACCTGCCGGGGTCGGTTCGATGAAGGGCGTATCCAGGGCATCGCGGGCTTGCGGGACGGGGTGTTCCTCCCGCGTCCAGCGGATCAGTTCGTTCGCCAGGGCAATGATGCTCAGCGTGGAGCGCCCGGAGTTGGGCAGTTCGCGGGGAAAATCCGCCTCGCGCAGGAAGCGGCGCAAAAATTCGGGGCTGGCGGTGGTGAAACTCTCGAAAATGGCCTGGTTGGGGTCGCCGACGCGCACCCAGTTGCCGCCCTCGCCCGCCAGTTGCCGCAGGATCATCTCTTGCAGGCGGCTGCTGTCCTGCGCCTCGTCTTCGAGGATGTAGGGCCAGCGCTCCCGCAGCCGCGCCAGAAATTCGGGGTCGGCTTCCAGCGCGTGCAGAGCGAGGCGGATCAGGTCGTCAAAGTCCACCGCCCCGCGGTAAGCCAGCGCCCGCTGGTAGTCGGCGTAGATGTCGGCGCCCATTTTGGCGAGCGGCAGGGGCAGTTGCACACGCGCCAGTTGCGCCTGCACGTCGTCGGGGGTCAGGCGCATGTCCTTGGCGGTGCGGATGAACGCCAAGGCGATGCCCTCCACCAGAGCGGGGAGCCGCTCGCGGCGCAGCCAGTTGACGCGGTTGTCGTCCAGCGCGGGGTCGAGATAAGCGTTCAGCAGCGGGGCGTTGACGCGCAGCCAGGCGTTGGCAGCCTCGCGGCGGATGTTGTTGGCCTCGCGCTCGTCCACAATCTGGAAGGTGGAATCCAGCCCGACGAGGTCGGGGCGCTCGCGCACGATGTCGTGCGCCAGGCCGTGCAGGGTGCGCACGCGGTAAGGCGGGAGCAGCGGGCGGCGGCTGGCGCTCTCCAGAAAGGCGTTGATGCGGGTGGAGAAATTGTCCACCGCCGAGTTGGTCAGCGTGACGACCAGAATCTCCTGCCCTTCATCGAGGAAGCCTTCCAAAATCAGTTTCGCCGCCAGCGCGGAGAGCGTGTGCGTTTTGCCGCTGCCGGGCACGGCGGCAATGCCCATCGTGCCGCCGGTGTATTCCAGCACGCGTTCCTGCGCAGGGCGGGGAGTGAAAAATTCCATACGGGGATGATACCATATCGGACGGTAAAGAGCCTATCCGGAAAGTTGCTGGGTGCAGCAGAAATTGAGCAAAATTCAGCATCGCTTTGTCGAGTGTGCCCCCACTCCCGGCCCCTTCCCCTTCCCTGGGGAGTGCGAAGCCTGCCCGAAGGGTGAGGGGGACATAGGGGGGATGGGGTTCCAAAATGACACGGTTTGTTCGTAGATGACAATTTTTTTACAACATTTGCCTGTACCCTGGTGACAAAAATAACTTGCGGGAAAACCGTTTTTTAGAGATAATAAGGAACGGCGGGAGTTGAACCAGACCCTGAAGGTTAGCAGCCCTGAAAGCATTTGGAACTTTAGGGGCTACAGAGCAAAGCCCGTTTTTCGGTCGAGTATCACACAACTGAACAGGAGAAAAAGATGACAGCAAAAATCATTGACGGAAAAGCCATCGCCAAGGAAGTCCGCGAGCAGGTTGCTGCTGATGTGGCGGAACTGGTCACTGCCGGGTACAACCCGCCGGGGCTGGCAACCGTGCTGGTCGGCGAAGACCCTGCCTCGCAGGTTTACGTCGGCATGAAGCAGCGCATGTGCAAAAAACTGGGCATGGAATCCTACAGTTACTCCCTGCCCGCCGACTCATCCCAGGAAGAGGTCGAGAAACTGGTGCGGGAATTGAACACCGACCCGAAGATCAACGGGATTCTGGTGCAGTTGCCGCTCCCCAGGCACCTGGACGAGGAAGCCGTACTGCGCACCATCAGCGTGGAAAAGGATATTGACGGTTTCCACCCGCTCAACATCGGGCGGCTGGCGCAGAAGGGACGCGAGCCTTTGTTTGTCCCCTGCACCCCAGACGGAGTCATGTACCTGCTGGAGCACAGCGGCGTGGAATTTGAGGGCGCGGAGGCGGTCGTTTTGGGACGTTCCAATATTGTGGGGATGCCCGCTGCCCTGCTGCTGGTCAAGCGCAACGCCACCGTGACCATCTGCCACTCCCGTACCAGGAACCTGCCCGAAGTCTGCCGCCGCGCCGACATCCTGATCGCCGCCGTCGGACGGGTTGAGATGGTCAAGAAGGACTGGGTCAAGCCCGGCGCAGCCGTCATTGACGTGGGCACCCATCGCATTGACGATCCCACCAAGGAGAAGGGCTACTACCTCACCGGCGACGTGGCTTTTGACGAGGTCAAAGAAGTTGCCGGCTGGATTTCCCCTTCCCCCGGCGGCGTCGGCCCGATGACGATCGCCATGTTGATGCGCAACACCGTGCGCGCCGCAAAAATTGCGCACGGGTTGATTGAAATCTAGTTTCACAGGGCGTTTTGGTAATCTCAGTCTGCCAAAGCGCCCGCTTATTTTTCCCAAAGGAGTCCCCTCATGTCCAAATACAAGAACGCTGACGTCGAATTCACCCCCACCCCGCTGGAACTGAAACAGCCGGTCCCTTCGGATATTGACATCGCCCAGGCGCAGATGGCGCACGCCAAACCGGTTACCCGGATTGCTCAGGAATTGGGCCTGCTGGATGATGAACTCGTCCCCTACGGCAAGTACATGGCGAAGGTCAGCCTGAGCGTGCTGGAGCGGCTGAAGGATGTCCCGGATGGCAAGTACATTGACGTCACCGCCATCACCCCCACTCCGCTGGGCGAGGGCAAAACTACCACCACGGTCGGCTTGAGCCAGGCGCTGGGCGCCCACCTGGGCAAGAACGTCTTCACCTGCATCCGGCAGCCCTCCCAGGGGCCGACTTTCGGCATCAAGGGTGGCGCGGCAGGCGGCGGGTACAGCCAGATCATCCCGATGGAGAACTTCAACCTCCATCTCACCGGCGACATTCACGCCATCACCGCCGCCAACAACCTGATGGCCGCGGCGATTGACACCCGCATGTTCCACGAATCCCGCCAAAAGGATGAAGCCCTTTTCCGCCGCCTTTGCCCGCCCGACAAGGACGGCAACCGCAAGTTCGCCCCCTCGATGCTCAAGCGGCTGAAGAAACTCGGCATTGACAAAACCGACCCCAATGACCTGACCCCGGAGGAGATTCACCGCTTTGTGCGCCTGGATATTGACCCCGAAACGATCACCTGGCGCCGCGTGGTGGATACCAACGACCGGATGCTGCGCGAAATCGAGATCGGCCTCGGCCCCAAGGAGAAGGGCTTCACCCGCCGCACCGGCTTCGATATCACCGTTGCCAGTGAAATCATGGCGATTTTGGCGCTCACCACCGACCTCGCCGATATGCGCGAGCGCTTCGGACGCATGGTCTTTGCTACCAACAAGGACGGCGAAGCCCTCACTGCCGAAGACCTGGGCGTTGCTGGTGCTCTCACCGTGCTGATGAAGGATGCCATCATGCCCACGCTGATGCAAACCCTGGAGGGCACACCTGCCTTCGTCCACGCCGGGCCTTTCGCCAACATTGCCCACGGCAACTCATCCATCATCGCCGACAAGATCGCCCTCAAACTGGCAGACTATGTGCTGACCGAATCCGGCTTCGGGGCGGATATCGGCATGGAAAAGTTCTTCGACATCAAGTGCCGCTACTCCGGGCTGGTGCCCAACGCGGTGGTGCTGGTAGCGACCATCCGCGCCCTCAAGATGCACGGCGGCGGCCCCAAAGTCACCGCCGGTGCGCCGCTCGACCCCGCCTACACCGAGGAGAACCTCGACCTGCTGCGGGCAGGCCTCCCCAACCTGGAAGCGCATATCGAAAACGTCAAACGCTTCGGCATCCCGGTAGTGGTGGCGGTCAACAGTTTCAAGGACGACACCGAAGCCGAGGTCGAACTGGTGCGCAAGGCCGCACTCGCCGCGGGCGCGGACGACGCCGTGGTCACCCGCCACTGGATGGAGGGCGGCAAGGGCGCGGTCGAACTGGCGGAAGCGGTGGTCAAAGCCTGCGAAAAACCCAGCGACTTCAAGTTCCTCTACCCGCTCAAGGGCACCAGCATCAAGGAGAAGATCGAGACCATCTGCAAGGAAATCTACGGTGCCGATGGCGTGACTTACGAGCCGCTGGCGGAGAAGAAGGTCGAACTCTACACCAAACTGGGCTTCGACGAACTGCCGATGTGCATGGCGAAGACCCACCTCAGCCTGAGCCACGACCCGACCCTCAAGGGACGCCCCAAAGGGTTCACCGTGCCCATCCGTGACATCCGTGCCTCGGTGGGCGCCGGGTTCCTCTACCCGCTCCTGGGCGAGATGAGTACCATGCCCGGCTTGCCCACCCGTCCCGCCTACTACGACGTGGACATTGACCTGGAAACCGGACAGGTTGTCGGGCTGTTCTAGCCCGCCTGCAAAGGACTGGCAGTCCTGACAGGACTGCCAGTCCTCAGGCCTGTCCGAAAAAATCCCTTCGCAGCAGCGCTTTGGCATCTTGCGCCCCGCCCTCCCCGCGAGGGAACGATGCCCCCTTTCCCTGACGGGGAAACAGATTTTTTGCTGCCTGCATCACACATCCAACAACAAAGAGACCATCTGCCGGTCCGATGGTCTCTTTTTCGTGGGGGATGGTCTTTCGCCGTTAGCGAATGACAAGTGGCAGGAAGATATTCGCGATATATTCCCACCAGCACCAGTAACCGGTGCAGACATTGTAACGCGCGCTGCTCGTCTCACCGGTCACAGGTTGCCCGATGGTACTGGAAATGGTGAAGTGTGTTGACTGGATCGTTCCTCCGCCGGATGCACTGACGTTCCAGTTCAGCGCGAAGTGGGTGGAGCCCATGTTCGGGACCAGAGAAATGGAATCAGGTGCCGGAGGCGGTTCTTGCGCCAGGGCCTGTCCGCCTAACAGGGTCAGGGCGAGCAGCCCGACAATCACACCCACCAGCACCCAGAGCAGGGGTTTGGCTTTTCGGATGCGGGTCATGGCTATTCTCCATCCGCTGGAGCCGATTGGGGCACAGGCTCCAGGCGCAGGTCCTCATATCCGGCGCGATGGGCTACAATGCGGTAATCAAAAGCAATACTGGAGGTCCCGCCGCCGGATTCCCGCACCTCGAAACCGGTTGCGGTTTTGTTGGTGACATACAAGCCGTTGCTGTCGCCCAGCGGGGTGAGGAAGACATGGTATTCGCCTTCCAGATTGACCGTGCTGGCAAAGAGAGAATCTATCGTCACCTGTGCAACGCCTTTTTCCAACGTTCCGCTGCCGAAATCTTCCAGCCAGGATTCGGGGCTTTCCATTGTGTACACCTGTCGTTCCCCGTCCTGGGTTTGTGCCATCAGTACTGGGTTGCCGCTGAAATAATAGTCCCCGTTCTCGTTAACATAGAAAACCACCAGGTTGTCTCCGTTGTAAACAGAGAACCGGCCATTAGCCAAGTTTCCTGTGCCGACATGTACTTCGGCTTCGTCATTGCTCCACAGAATCAGGTCGGTGTAGTCTCCGCTCTGGCGGCTGTAAATTGTGCCGGCGCCATTGTTTCCTGTATCCAAATCTGAGAGTTCGATGCCTTTTATCCCGGCAACGCGCAGCGCCGGTTGAGCAGCGGCACTATCGGTATTGGTGTTGTTTATGCTGAGAATGGCTTTTGCATCAGGGAGGAATGTTGTGCTGAAGGTGTCCGAAATCACTGCGCCGGGCATCAGGGTAAAGGCATAGGGCGCGCCGTACAAACGCTGGCGGGGTTGCAGCGTTTCGGTATACGTGCCGTTGCCAACTGTAAGTTCAATCCATAAAGCCTGCGACAAATCCTCGGGCGTCAGGCCGGCCACCACTGAATTGGGGCCTATCACCGAGTTGAAACGCCCATTTGTTACGGTGACATGTTCGGTCTCGTGGTATAACTCTGTTCCTCCGGTATCGTCGTTATAGAGCCGGTAGATAATGGTTACATTACCATTATACGGATTCCCGCTGGCATCGGTCAGCACACCCTGATAGGTGAATTGGGGATACAGCCCGCTGCATGCGCCCAAAAGCACGCCAACAACAACAATCAGGCCGATGAGCAGATACTTTCTTACGAGTGGATTTTTGAAAATATGCATGAGATACCTCCTTGGTCTCTGGTAGCATCAAACGGTTTATAGAGATACACTTTCACCGCCATTCACCAATTTCGGGGAATGGCACCAAAACATCTGATACCGGCCTTCTTCGGATGTCCCGGCGGATTCATTGTAGCAGGTTTTATATGGTGGCAAAATGAGATGAAAGTTCTAATCGCCGGAACCGCGCGTTAACGCAAAACGTGCCCCCGACCGGGGGCACGTTTTGCGTTTGAGAATGTTATGAGGAGAATGCACTTGTGATTATACGGCTTCTCCTGAAAGGAGCATGAAGAGAAGATAAATGTTTGATGAGAAAGCGCTGGCTAAAGCAGCGAGGGCGGATCCACTTCCACCCGCACGGCGCCCAAATTCCGGTTTCGCAGGATGGCGACCGGGTCCGGGGCGCGCAGGACGACCTGCCAGCGGTAATCGCCGCCGACGCGGGCGAAGAAACAAGGCGCGGGACCGATGATTTCCGCCCGTTGACGGGATTCCGCGATCCAGGTCTGGAGTTGCGCAGCCAGATTTCGGGCGTCCTGCTCCACCCGAAATGCCTCGCGTCCCCGAAATTCCAGCCGCACCAGCCGGGAGAAGGGCGGATACCCCAACTGGCGGCGCAGGGCAATCTCCTGTTTGTAAAAACCGCGGTAATCGTGCTGCGCCGCGGCCTGGATGACGTAATTTTCGGGCTGGAAGGTCTGAAAAATCACCGCGCCCCCCAGCGGGCTGCGTCCGGCGCGCCCTGCCACCTGGGTGAGCACCTGAAAAGCGCGCTCCGCCGCCCGGTAATCGGGCAGGTTCAGCCCCACATCCGCCAGCACCGCTCCCACCAGCGTCACCAGCGGCAAATCCAGCCCCTTGGCGAGCATCTGCGTGCCGATGAGCACATCCGCCTCGTGACGGCTGAACTGCGAGAGGATAGCATCGTGCGACCCTTTGCGGCGGGTGGTCTCCCAGTCCCAGCGCAGGGTGCGGGTTCCGGGGAACATCGCCTGCACCTCGGCCTCCACCCGCTCCGTGCCCAGCCCGTATTGGCGGATGCGCCCGCTCCCGCACGCCGGGCATTTGGCGGGCATCCGGCGGGTGTAGTTGCAGCGATGGCACACCAGCGCATCTCCGCCGCGGCGCGAACGGGTGTGGTAGGTGAGCGGGATGTCGCAGCGCGGGCATTTGAGCGTGTAGCCGCAATCGCGGCAAAAGACGTAGGTTGCAGTGCCGCGCCGGTTGAGGAACAAAATCGCCTGCTGACGGTGTTCCAGCACGCGGGCGAGTTCGGTTTGCAGGGCGCGGCTGAAAATCGAGCGGTTTCCGGCCTGCAACTCCTGGCGCATGTCCACAATCCGGACGGGCGGCAGGTCGGTGGTGATGGCATCGGCTTCGAGCGGGTGAAAAACTTCCTTTTTGATGTTACCGGTTTCGAATCGTCCCCCTGCATCGCGATTAATCCGCTCCATCTGCGCCCGCACGGCCTCCTTGTGGGCCAAAATCCGCTCCGGGAGGCTGAGGGCGTGCCACTCCCCGCGGGCGGCACGGAAGGCGGTCACCACATCCGGGGTGGCGGAACCGGCCAAAAGCACCGCGCCCACCTGACGGGCGTAGGCCGCCGCCAAATCGCGGGCGTGGAAACTCGGCGCTTCGCCCTGGTAGTACGACGAATCGTGGCATTCATCCACCACAATCAGCCCGATGTTCTCAAACGGCGTGAAGAGCGCGCTGCGCGGCCCCACCACCAGCGAAATCAGCCCGGCGCGCGCCCGCCGCCAGGTGTCGTAACGCTCGCCGGGGGAGAGCCGCGAGTGGATCAGCCCCACCCGGTCGGGGAAGCGGGCCGCGAAACGGCGCACGGTCTGCGGGGTGAGGGCGATTTCAGGGACGAGGACGATGGCCTGTTTACCCTGCGAGAGAGCGAATTCCACCGCCCGCAGGTAGATTTCCGTTTTCCCGGAGCCGGTGACTCCGTAAAGCAAAAAGGGCGCGGCGGGACGGCCTTCGGCGGCATCCTGCAACCCCTGTTTGACCTGCGCCCAGACATCTTCCTGCTCCCGCGTGAGTTGGGGCGGTTCCGCGGCCACAAAATCGAGGCTGTCCAGCGGGTCCCGCAGGGTTTCCGCCTGCCCCAAAAAGACCAGCCCCATCTTCTCCAGGCGTTTCAGGTCGCTGAGATTGCCGCCGCTTTCGGCGTAAACCCAGGGAGCCTCCACCGGTTTGCCTTCCCGAAGGAGCACGCGCAGGATTTTCTGGCGGCGCGCCAGCGCAGCGGTGCCGGGGCGGGCGAGTTTTTCCATGCCCGCTTCGGCCTCCGCGGGCGGGACGGCCAGTTCCACGGTGCGGACGGTTTTTGGGCGCACTTTGGGGGCTTGCAGCACCGGCTCGCTGGTCACCAGCCCCTTGCGTTTGAGGGCGTTGGCGGTGGCCTTCCAGTTGCGGCGCGGCAGTGCGCGCTCGATTTGCCGCCCGCGCAGGGGACCGCGCTCCGCCAGCAGGGCGAGAAAGCGGGCTTGGGCGGGGGTGATTTCGCGGAGGGTGGAGGGTGGGGAGTGGGGAGTTTGGTCTCTCGCCGCACCCTCCTCGCTCCTCGCTCCTCGCTCCTCCCTCCTCGCTCCTCCCTCCTCGCTGTGCGCTCCTCCCTCCTCGTCCTTCGCTTCGCGTTCGCCCGCGGGGGTGAGGCGATAGAGCGTATCGGCGGTTTGGCTGAGGCCGGGGGGCAGCATCAGGGCGATGCAGGCCGCCAGCGGGGTGAGAGAGATTTCCGAGAGGTGTCTGGCAAGGTCAATTTGGGGGCCGGTGACCACCGGCGAGGGGTCGAGCAGTTCCAAAACCGGTTTGGTTTTCGGCACCACGGGGTCAGCATCCAGCGAAAGAACAACCCCCTGAACGGTCTGGCGTCCGAAGGGGACGGTCACCAGATGCCCGGCATCCACCTGCCCTTCGAGTTCCGGCGGCAGGTGATAGTGAAACGTCCCCGAAACCTGGGGGACGTTGACGGCGACTTCAAGGTAAGTGGGCATCGGTGACGTGCCAAAATTTGCGCTGTCGGGACTTTCGCTGAAGTCAGGGGGAAGTGGTATTTTGTGCGGGTTGATTTTTGGGGGCTTGCCTGGTTACCAGCCTACGGACAAGCGGTTGATGTGGCGCGGCGGCAGGTGGGCGCGGCGCATCCGGGCCTGAACGGATTCGATATCGTAAGGTACCCGATGATATTCCAGCGTATGAGTTTCGCTATCGAAGATCGCGTAAGATGCCTGTGGATCGCGGTCTCTTGGCTGGCCGACTGAACCCGGGTTGATGATTGCCCGCGGTTCCAGCTGGATGCTCCGTTCATCTTCGGGGATGAAGTATCGGGGCATCTGGTGGTCTTCGTCCAGGAAGAAAATCACTGGCAGATGGGTATGCCCGACAAAGCAGTAGGGGGTATCGAAAAACTCAAAATTTTCGAGTACGCTTTGGGTATCGAGCAAGTACTCCCAAATGGGATGACGGGGGCTGCCGTGGGCCAGGGTCTGACCGGCGGCTTCGATGATTGTGGGCCGCGCTTTGAGGAATTCCTCCGCAGAGGCGTTAAGCACCGATTTTGTCCATCGCACGGAGGCGCGCGCCTCATCATTGAAAGATGAGATGTCCACTTCATCGATCATGGCGGCGTCATGGTTACCCAGCAGGCAGACCAGGTTGGGCAAATTGCGAATGCGCTCGATACACGCGTTGGGGTCTGGCCCATAGCCGACTACATCTCCCAGGCACCAGACGGCTTCAAAGTCGCCGGCATCTGCCAGCACCGCCTCCAATGCCGTAAGGTTGGCATGAATATCAGAGATAACGAGTGTTTTCATTGTGCATAATGTTAGCACAAATTGGGAGAAAATGGGAGTTATAATTCGGGCATGGCTTATCCTTCACTCCCGGCGGTTTCCCTCAACCAGATTGGCAACCAGACCCTTGGGTATTTTCTCCGCCCTGTTCGTATTTTCAGAACCTACCAGCGAAGCAGTTTGCGCCCGGATCTGATCGCCGGTTTAACGATTGCCGTGGTGCTGCTGCCCCAGGCGATTGCTTTCGCGATGGTTGCCGAACTGCCACCGCAGGTCGGCCTTTACACCGCGGTGATCGCGGCGATTGCCGGGGCGTTGTGGGGATCATCTGCCCATTTGCACACCGGCCCGACCAATTCGGTCTCGCTGCTGGTGTTGGCGACTCTGCTGCCGATTGCTCATGTGGGCGGGGCGAAATTCCTGGCCGCGGCCAGTTTGATGGCGGTGATGGTGGGAATTGTGCAGATCCTTTTGGGAGTTTCACGCCTGGGATTGCTGGTCAACTTCGTTTCGGATTCGGTCATCATCGGGTATACCGCCGGTGCGGGTATCCTGATTGCCGCCAACCAACTGCGTCATCTGCTGCGGCTGGATGTCCCCAGTTCGTCCCGCCTGCTCACCACGCTGAATGATGTTCTCTTCCACCTGTCGGTGACGCACTGGCCCAGTCTGCTGATTGGGCTGGGAACGATTGTTTTTCTTTTGCTGCAAAGGCGGTTTCTTCCCAAATGGCCGGGGCCGCTGCTGGTGATGATCGTTTCCGCCGCGCTGGTCGGTGTGATGGGGCTGGATGCCCAGGGCGTGGAGATCATCGGCGAAATCCCGACCAGTTTGCCGCCGTTGACCGATTTTTCCCTGTGGAACTTCGATTTGATTTACGACCTTTCCTCCGGCGCGCTGGCGATCAGCGCTATCGGGCTGGTACAGGCAATTGCGATTGCCCGCTCAATTGCCGGGCAGTCCCGCCAACGGCTGGACAGCAACCAGGAATTCATCGGTCAGGGGATTGCCAACCTCTTGAGCGGGCTGTTCTCTGGGTACAGCGTTTCCGGTTCAATCTCCCGCTCGGCGATGAATTATGAACTGCGCGCCCGCACGCCGGTATCGAGCGTGTTTTCCGGCGTTTTTGTGCTGATTGCGATGTTTATTTTCGCTCCCTATGCGGCCTATGTGCCGCGCAGCGCGCTGGCGGGCGTGCTGATGGTCGTTGCCCTGGGGATGATTGACGCGGGTGAAATCAAACGCATCCTGCGCGGCACGCGCGGCGACGCGGCCATCATGGTGGCGACGTTCTTCGGAATGCTGTTCCTGCCCTTGCAGTTTGCGGTCCTGCTGGGTATTTTGCTCTCCTTCGCGGTTTACATGCTACGGACCAGCATCCCGCGCGTTGTCCCCGTGCTGCCCAGCGCGGGCTTCCACCATTTCACCGCCCAGCCCGACCGCCAGCCCTGTCCCCAGTTGGGCATCCTCGATATTCTCGGCGACCTGTACTTTGGCGCGGTCAACCACATTGCCGACTCCATCCAGGCGCATATGGAAGCGAACCCCAACCAGCGGTTTTTGTTGCTGCGGATGTTCAGCGTCAACCAGATTGACATCAGCGGTATTCATGCCCTGGAAGCGGTTGTGGATGCTTACCGCGCCCGCGGCGGCGATGTTTACCTGATGCGCGTCCACGAGCGAGTGTTCGAGCGGCTGAAATCCACCGAGTTCTACGATTACCTGGGTGCGGATCACTTCCTCTCGTACAACACGGCGATTGAATACCTCTTCCAGCACGTACTTGATCCGACCATCTGCATCTACGAATGTGATACGCGCGTCTTTCTGGAGTGCCAGAACCTCCCCCGTCCCGAAAAGTACCCCGGCGAGATCACCATCCCCCTGGACGTGCCCAAACACGACGTCAACCACCTGGATGCGCGTGCCCTCTGGGATGAACTGCACACCCCGCAGCCTCCGCTGGTGATTGACGTGCGGGAACCGCGTGAATTTCGGCAGGGGCACATCCCCGAAGCGCTTTCCATCCCTCTGAACAGATTGTTCCTGGATACTGCACAAGTCCCCAAAGACCGGCCGGTGGTCTTCGTCTGCCGCGGCGGACGGCGTTCCACGCGGGCGACGTACACCCTGGGCAAACAGGGCTTTGACAACCTGCGGGTGTTGCAGGGCGGTATGGTCGCCTGGGAAGCCGCCGGTCTGCTGGAAGCAATTGAAACCTGAGTGCTGTGCGCCCGCCCTCGGCCGCTACTCCGTCAGCGGATAGATTTCCAACTCCGGGATGGGAAAATGTTTGACGTTGCTCGTCGCCAGCGTCAGGTTGTGGACAATGGCGGTGGCGGCGATCAGCGTATCCGGGAGGCCCAGCGTGATGCCCCGCCGGGCATAGCGGTACATCAGACGACCTGCCAAATCGGCAATCTGACTGTCCACCGGCAAACTGACCAGCGAGTCCAACAGGGCCAGCGTGCGCTCCTCCTCGTGCGGGTGCATCCCGGTAATCAATTCCGTGCGCATTACGGTGGAGATGTACAGTTTCCCGCTTTGCCGCCATTGCTTCAGGAGATTGGTGACGTCCGGGCGATTCCGCAAGTGCAGAATCAGGATGTTGGTGTCCAGAATGTACTCACTCATCTGCTTGATTCTCCGCAAGCAGATCATCCCAATCCCAAGATTTTGGCGCCCCGCGCTCGCGCAGTTCCCGCACGTAGCGGTTCACATCTTCAACGGTCATCAAGTCGGGATGGTCTTCATCCGACCATGCCCCTGCCGACTCCTGGATGGCTTTCAGGGTGCGGATTTTTTCCAGTTCCCTCTCGGTCGCTTCCAGGATGAACTTGTTCCGTTCCCGGCGGGGAACGTAGCGGCGCAACTCTTCGAGCAGCGTCGTCGGAAAAGTGACATTGATGCGTTTGGTTTCAACAGTCATAGCAGCCTCACACCTTGATTCCTGATGCCCAATACCTGATACCTGATACCTGATACCCCAATTATACACCAATCTTTTACATCAAACACGCGCGAAGAAGGAATACATCATGATGCAGCAAATTTCCCCCAATTTGGGCATGGGACTGGTGCGGGTCACGGAAGCCGCCGCCCTTGCCGCTGGCCGCTATATGGGATTGAACAAGCCGGACGAAGCCGATCATGCCGCAGTGCAAGCGATGGCAGATGCTTTCAGTTCCATTCATGTTGAAGGGCATGTCGTTATCGGTGAGGAGACCAAATTAGGCGTTCATTCCCCCCTGGACAGCGGTTCCCTGGTAGGCAACGGGAACGGCCCGGCGATGGATGTGGTACTCGACCCGGTGGACGGCGCGCAACTTTTGGCAATGGGACATTCCGACGCGATTTCGGTTGTCGGCATTGCCCCGCGCGGTTCGATGTGGAACCCGTACCCTGCGGCGTACATGGAAAAAATTGTGGTGGACCGCGAAGCCGCCTCGGTACTCGTCCCCGAATGTCTGGATGCCCCTGCTGCCTGGACTCTGGCCCTGATTGCCCGTGCCAAAAAGAAACGGATCCGCGATCTGGTAGTCTTCGTCCTCGACCGCCCGCGTCACCGGGACCTGATTGGCGAAATCCGCGCTGCCGGGGCGCGTGTGATGGTACGCGCCCAGGGCGATATCGCCGGCGCGCTGATGGCGGTGACTCAGGGGGTCAATATCGATGTGATGATGGGGGTTGGCGGCGTCTCGGAGGGGGTGATCGCTGCTTGCGCGGTGCGCTGTTTTGGCGGTGCGATGCTGGGGCGTCTGTCTCCGCAGACCCCGGAGGAGGAGCAGTCTGTCCGGGAGGCGGAACTGGATACCCGGCGCATCCTGACCAGTGAAGAGATGGTGCGCGGCTGTGATGTCTTCTTCGCGGCTACGGGCATCACCGAGGGGACCCTGCTCTCCGGGGTGCGCTATCACGGAAAATGGGCGGAGACCGAGAGCATCGTCGGCCGCTGCCAGACCGGCACCCGCCGCATCATCCATGCCGAGCATCGTTTGATGGATTGATGGTTACGCCTGTTCCCACGCCACCCCTGGATCGCGGTAGAAATTCACCCCCTGCTTTTCCAGCCGTTTGCCCTCCGCCGAGAGCCGCTGGCGGTATTCCTCCCAATTTCGCCCCAACGCCGGGGACCAGCCGATTTCGGCGATGCCGATCAGCCGCGGGAAAGCCATAAACTCCACATCCGCCATCGTGCGCAGCGTCTCCGACCAGATGGGCGCTTCCACCCCCAGGATGCGCGTTTCCGGCAGGCCGGGCACTTCACT
>CAZPSL010000008.1:0-18419 GCA_964589145.1 uncultured Anaerolineales bacterium | reverse complement strand
GGGAGAGCACGCTGGGATTCAGGGGAGGAGAAATTTGTTTGCTCATAGCAAAAAAACGGGGGCTGCTGCCTCACACAGCGGAAATTATCACGATGACTTGGATGAAAGAACTGCACGGGATGCACGAAAAAGGATTATAGCACGGGGCAAACACGGCGCTCACAGGCTTAAGCAGATGGGGGCAGGCAAAAGACGTAGAAATTGAGTGAAGTTCCATATCGTTTTGTCAAGTATGCCCCCACCCCCCACCCCCCCCCCCCTGGGGGGGGGGCGTGTTCGTCAGGTGTGTGTGCGGCGCACTTCGTGCGCCGCACACACACCGAAAAGTCCAATCCCCCCTTCCTTGGGGAGTGCGAAGCCTGCCCGAAGGGTGAGGGGGGATACAGGGGGGATGGGGCTCCAAAATGGCACGGTTTGTTGGTAGATGACAATTTTTCTACAACATTTGCCTGCACCCTCGGTTATCTGGTAATTGACATTCACCGCGGTTAAATCTATACTAAAGAAGGCAGCGATTCACCCCCGTCCGGCTCCCATTCAACAATGCAGCAAGGAGGAGAACATGAGCGACCACCCCTGGCTGGAGCACTACGACCCCCCAGTTCCCAAAACACTAAAATACCCGGCCCAACCGTTACACCACTTTCTGGAACAATCGGCCAAGAAATACCCGGACCGTCCTTGTACCATCTTCAAGGGGGGCAAAATCAGTTACCGCGAGATGAACGAGATCACCGACCGCCTGGCGGCGGGGCTGGCGGAACTGGGCATCAAGAAGGGAGACCGCGTCGGGCTGTTCATCCCCAACACCCCTCAATTTGTGATGGCCTACTTTGCGGTGCTGAAAATCGGCGGAGTGGTTGTCGCCACAAACCCGCTTTACAGCCCGAAAGAAATCGAGCACCAGGCTAATGATTCCGGCATGGAAGTGATGATTGTGATGAGCAACTTCTACAACCGGGTCAAAGCGGTTCAGGCAAAGACTCCCATCCGCACACTGGTGGTCACAAACATCAAGGAAACCCTGCCGCCCGTGCTGCGGTTTTTGTTCACCCTCACAAAGGAGAAAAAAGCGGGGTTCCGCGTCGACCTTTCCGAGGGCGATGTCTGGATGCAGGATTTGATCTCCGCCCACAATCCGGAAGACCGCCCTCAGGTGGAGGTCGGCCCCGACGATTTGGCTGTCTTCCAGTACAGCGGGGGCACCACCGGAACGCCGAAAGCCGCCATCGCCCTGCACCGCAATCTGGTCGCCAACACCTTGCAGGTGCGGGCCTGGTTCCACACCGCCAATGAGGGGGAAGAAGTCTTCCTGATGTCCATCCCGCTCTACCACGTCTACGGGATGATCGCCGGGATGAACCTGGCCCTTTCAATTGCCGCCTCGCTGGTGATGATCCCCGACGCCCGCGATATCAAAGACACGCTCGACAACCTGCAAAAATACCGGGCGACCATCTTCCCCGCCGTGCCGACCCTCTACAACGCCATCAACAACTGGCCTGATGTGGTCGCCGGAAAGTACGACCTGACCTCCATCAAAGCCTGCATCTCCGGCTCCGCCCCGCTGCTGCGCGAGACCAAAGAGCGATTCGAGGCCCTGACCGGCGGCGTGGTTTTTGAGGGATACGGCCTCTCCGAGGCCCCCACCGCCACCCACTGCAACCCGCTTGCCGGGGAGAACCG
The DNA here is from genome assembly GCA_964589145.1 of uncultured Anaerolineales bacterium. GTDB lineage: Bacteria > Chloroflexota > Anaerolineae > Anaerolineales > UBA11858 > UBA11858. The sequence continues at coordinate 16,733 of CAZPSL010000008.1, read as the reverse complement.
CACCGGCTCGATTGGGCTCCCGCTCCCTGATGTGGATGCCCGCATCATCAGCCTCGACGACGAGGAAACCGTGCTCCCCGTCGGCGAAATCGGCGAACTGGTCATCCAGGGGCCGCAGGTCTTCAAGGGCTATCACAACATGCCCACCGAGACCAAAAACGCCCTGCGGGATGGCTGGCTGTTCACCGGCGACATCGCCCGCATGGATGAGGACGGCTACTTCTACATCGTAGACCGCAAGAAGGAACTGATCAAGCCCGGCGGATTCCAGGTCTGGCCGCGGGAGGTGGAAGAGGTCATCAAAGAAAACCCGAAGGTGCTGGAGGTCGGCGTCGCCGGAATCCCGGACCCGTACCGGGGCGAATCCGTCAAAGCCTGGGTGGTGCTCAAACCCGGAGAGACCGCCACCGCCGAAGAAATCCGCGCCTGGTGCAAAGAGCGGCTGGCGAAATACAAAGTCCCCACCGAGGTTGAGTTTCGCGACGAACTGCCAAAGACCAACGTCGGCAAGATTCTCCGCCGCGAACTGGTGCGCGAGCACAAGGAAAAAATGCAAACCCGGTAAAACGCAGAGGCCGGATTTTCTGACAGAAAATCCGGCCTCTTTTTTGCGCTTCTTTTGTGGTAAAATTCCGCCGCAGTGCCCCCATAGCTCAGTGGATAGAGCGTCGGCCTCCGGAGCCGAAGACCTGCGTTCGAGTCGCAGTGGGGGTGCTTTTTTTTGTATCAGACAATAAATTTCCGTTACGGCACACAAACTTCAGGCAACACCACAAAGCCCGGTAACTATTCGAGTACGTTCACCAGGTGCCCGATGCCCTCGATTTCCAGCGTAATCTCGTCACCATGAGAGAGCCAGTGCCCGGTTTCTACGCCGCTGCACCCCGGAATGGTACCGGTTGCCATTACTTCGCCGGGCACCACATGCTCTCCCAGCGAAGCGTAGGCGACCATCTCCCCAAGCGAAAACTGCATCCCGGCCGTGCTGCCCTCCCCCCAGGTTTCTCCATTGACTATCACCCGCACCGCCAGAGCATCCACCCGCGGGAACAGTTCGTCTGCGGTGACCACAACCGAACTCATTGCGTTGGCGAAATTCTTGCTCTTCACCGGGCCAAACCCACTGCCCATCTCCGGCAGTTGAACATCACGGGCACTGAAATCGTTGATGATCACAAAACCGCCGATGGCTTCCCGGGCCTCGTCGGGGCTGGCGTTGAAAATCGGGTGCGCGACAATCACACCCAGTTCCAGTTCATAATCCAGTGCATTGGTGTAAGCAGGCCAGGGAACCTTGTCCCCGTCCGTATAAAAATTGATATGGCTGCCCATGTAATAAATCGGCTTCTTGTACCAGATTGGTTTAGGCAGCAGTTTGGCGTGCGGCTTTTTGAACACCTTCTCGTACAACTCCAGCATCTTCACCTTTTCGGGCAGAAACCGCTGCGCCATCCCGCGGGCCGCGTTGATGTAATGCTGCTCATAGAGCATAAAATCCCGAAAAGCACGCGGCTGCACGGGGAGCAGCGAGGGCGGGTCGGGGAGATAATCGTCAGGGGAGGCCGCAGCAATCAGGGCCTGTATGGCTTCGCCCTGGGTTTTGTGGATTTGCAGGAAGGGCAGCACACCCTGGGCGGCAGATTCCAACTCCGGGGATGCGAGGCGCTCTCTGCGGGTCAGCAAAGGACGTAACGGGAGCCAGCCCTGCGGGGTACGCACAGCAACCGAGGGCTGCCCGTCACTTTGGGGAACCAGGCGGATCTTCATCGTGCAGTTACTCATCCAGCATGGCAACTACACGAGCAGGGCCTGCGCTCCCGCCTTTGATCTTCAGCGGAAAACAGGCTACCTTGAAGCCATGCGGCGGCAGTGACCCCAGATTGACCAGCCGTTCAATCTGAGCGTAAGGCAAATCCACCTGATGCGCGGCCCAGAAAATGCCAGGCTTGCCGCCTGCTGCCATGGCCTTTTGTGCCTGCATGTTGAGCGGCTCATCCCAGCCCCAGGCATCAATGCCCATCACGCGCACGCCCTGCTCGTAAAGCCAGATGGTGGCATCAGCAGTCACGCCAGGCCCCAAGAACAGGTAATCGGGACGATTGTAGAACTGATCGCGCCCGGTGTGCATGAGTACGATGTCCAGCGGCTTGAGTGTGTAACCCATGTCATCCAGCGCCTGCCGGATTTCCTCTGTGGTGATGGCATCACCATCGGCTTTGTGGGTAAAATCGAACACCACGCCATCGGAGAAAAACCATTCCAGGGGCAGTTCGTCCACGGTTTGGGCGCGCTCACCCTGAATGACGCTGTTGTAGTGCCAGGGAGCATCTACATGGGTGCTGTCGTGCGTCCCCAGGCGGGTGATCGTCTCCGTCGCCCAGCCTTCTCCATTACGGAATACTGCGGGGGGAATTTTGAGGATCGCCTGCGCCTGGGCGGCACCCGCAGCGTGGTCGTGATATTCAATGTTTACGCTCAAAAAGGGGGGCGTTTCTTCGGGGGTAGGAGCAATGGTGGAGGAAAGATCAACGAAATTCATCAGGAATACCTCGCGAAATATTTGTACCTGAGCGGCATTTCAGCCCAATGATATTCTTTTGGCCGCAACTCAGGTTGTTTGGGAATGCTCTCTGGAAATTGGCAAAGTTGGGTAACCTGCGGGAGGAGTTTCTGTATTGCACAACACGAAAATTCTCATTACGTTGCTCTTAAACCCTGTTACGAACCTTCTTTCCTCCCTCTCTCGGCCTCGCACCTGGAATTTCATCTGATTTTCAACGGGCGCAAGCAAAGGATGCAGAAACCGGGCAGTTACACAATCAGCGGATATGCAGTGGGGCGACTCCATCTTCAGCAAAACCGCAAGCACGGTAAAATTGCTGGGCGTCAGGATTGCCTCGGCTGGTGTCCATGAACAGGTGTGTCGCTCCGCGTCGGCTGGCACGCTGGATGGCGGCTTCCACCAAGGCACGCCCGATGCCCTGCCGCCGATGGCCGGGATCTACGGCAATATCGTCGATCCATGCACGCAGCCCTGTGAGCGCAGAAACGTATGAGAGCACCAGAAACCCCACCAGTTTGCCCTGGTATTCGGCAACCAGCACATCCAGCGCGGTACTTTCCCGAAAACGTACCTGTGCTGCATGAAGTTCCTTCAGGGTAAGATTGATGTTCGCCGGAATCAGGCGAAGCAGGGCGAGAATGGCTGTTTCGTCATCGAATCGGGCACGGCGAATCAGCAAATCGGGTGCCAGGGGGTGGGGTTCACCCTTTGGGGCGTGGAAGTTAACCGTTGCCCCGTGCAGCCCGGCCCAGCGGGTTAATGCCGCCCGGTGGGTACGGAAGGCGACATTGGAGGGCAGGGCATCCGGGGCGAAAACCGCTGCTTCCACAGCGTCGTCTCCGGGGCGGAGTTCGCCTCCGGTGGGACGGGCACGGTAAAAGATGATGATGCCGCTTTGAGGGGTCGGGTCGTTAGGGAAGGAATCCACGTAGAACATCTCTTGCAATTCGATGTCCAGGTTGGTTTCCTCCTTGCATTCGCGGACGGCGGCTTCCTCGATGCTCTCGTCGGCTTCGATGAAGCCTGCCGGGAGCGCCCAGCGCCCCTTTTTGGGGTTGTGTCCGCGGCGGATCAGCACCACGCCGTCTTCCATCTCGACCAGCACGCCGACTCCGGGGACGGGATTTTTGTAAAGGATGTAACCACATGCGGGGCAAACCGGTCGTTCGCGCCCGCTGACGGTGCGAATTTCCATCTCGTGCCCGCAACGCTGGCAATAAAGGGTGTGTGAATTAGCGTTCAATTGTTTTTCCTGAATCGGCGCGTCAAGGACGGCAGTCATCTCTAAATCCAAAAACCCAAACAGGTATGTTGCGCCAAGCATATCTGTTTGGATTGTTATCCCATCCCCTGTATCCCCCTTCCCCCAGGAAAGGGGGATGTGGTGAAGTACTGTTGCCAGCGCACTTTTCGCTGCCCCTCCTCAAAATTTCCGCTTTGGTTCCCCTCTCCCTTCGGGAGAAGGGTCAGGGGTGAGGGCAGGGAGGGGTTGAGGTGGGGGAAATGTCAGCACAGCATGTCAAAACGCATCGGCTGGTTGCCAAGTTCTTTTTCGGATAGATTCTAAGCCAAACCGAGTTCCTGCAACACCTGGGGGTAGTATTTGCGCCCTTTCTCGAAAGTCTCAGCAAAGGACATCGCCTTCCAGACCGGGCCGCGCACTTTTAATTCCCCACTGGAGAACCCTTTTTTGATGGAATACTCATCCAGCAAAATCCGGTGCATGTGGTCGGCGGTCATCGAAATTTCCAGGGTAGCGCGTCCGTTTGCAGGGCCGTAAGCCACATCCACCGGACGTTTGCGCCCGTCAAAGGTGATTTCGGCATCCGGGTCGGCAAGAAGGATGCGGACATTCAGACGCGAGGAACTCAGTGTATCTACCGGGTTGGGGGTCTCATGGCGCATATGGTCCATAAGCCCCTGCATCACAGCATAGATTTGTTCAGCATTTTTGTAAAAAGGCATAAAACTCTCTTCTCAAGAAACCAGTATCTTGTGCAGCAACGACTGGCAGTCCTGGCAGGACTGCCAGTCGTCATTTTCAGCCGCGAAAAACCGAACTGCGCTGCGCCAGCCGCTGGTAAATCATCTCCTGAACCACGTTGCGCACCTGATCCGCAAGTTGCGAAACCAGCACCAGGTTTTTCCCAGCATCCGGCTCATAGGCATCGGTGGAGATGGGCGTACCAAAATCAATATACCATTTGGTCGGCAGCGGGAGCAACCCCAGCAAGCCAAACCAGGGAAAACGCAGTGAAATCGGAAAATACGGAAAACCGGTCAACCGCGCCAACGTTTGTGATTTATAAACGGAAATGTACGTTTCCTCCGCACCGACAACCGCGACCGGAACAATGGGCGACTGCGTATCCATAGCCATTTTTGCAAACCCGCCGCGCCCGAAACGGGCCAATTTATAACGATCCTTGAACAGTTTGCCAACGCCCTTGTACCCTTCAGGGAAGACAGCCACCAGTTCGTCCTGCTCAAGCAGACGGGTGCCGTTATCCACAGTCGCCATCACCTGGCCGCCGCGCTCCAAAATGGTGGAAATGAAAGGAAGCGTAGGGAACCAGGTAGCATAGAGACTGCGCGTCAACCGCTGGGCGGGGTGTTCCGTGTAGGTGGCGGTTGTGATCATCGCCCCGTCCCAGGGCAACTGCCCGGAGTGGTTGGAAACCAGCAGCGCCCGCCCGTAATCAGGGATGTTTTCCAGCCCGGTTGCCGTGACCCGAAAATACTTGTAGTACAGAAACTCAAAGAAAGGCAGAATAACTTCCACAAATTCCCAATCCAGCCCCCATTCATCGGTTTCGTATTCACCGGTGACGCGTCGTTTGAGGAAATCAGCCTGGTACTGGACAGTGTAGTGGACCATGTACCACAGGCCTTTCCAGGTTTCGGGGTTAAAAATCTCCTCCTGGTAGTTTTCGCCAAAGAGTTCAACCAACTGGCTTTCAAGGGCAGCGGGCATCCCTGGGCGGAGCCTCCCGAACAGACCGCGCAAACGCCGCATCGGGAAGGAGGGCGGTTCGTAATCGGGCTGCAACTCCCGCAGCCGCTCAACCAGTTCGCTCAACTCGCGAAGGAGTTCGGCGCGCAGTTGGCGGATTTCATCCGGGGTGAAATCCGCATCCGCAGGGCCGGATTCTGCCTCAGGCGCAAAAGCAGCCGACGAATCCGGGGCAGTTTCCACTTCCGGGGAGGGAGATGGCTGTTCATCTCCGGGCAGGTGAACCCAGCAATAGCGTTCCCCCTCCAGCGCGTAATTCTTGCAAGGGCGGCCGCTTTTGGTCGTCGCGGCGCAGCGGGGGCGGGAATTTTTACTCATCAGTAGCCTCCAGACTCTCGCCGCCGCCAGCCTGAGTTTCGCTCACATGACGGCGCTCAATGGTCTCGCGAAGATGGTCAGCGTCATAAGACGCCGGGACGCTGATTTCCAGAACAGGCTTTTTCGCGCTGCGCTGCTCAGCGAACTGCCGCAGGGTTTCCTCGGCGGTATGAGAAGCGGCAAAGCCCAGCACCTCGCGCATCTTTTGCAGATCGCCCACCCAGCGGTAACGGATATAATCCAGTTCGATGGGCAGGTGACGGGTAAAGCGCAAGCCCCGGCTGCCGAAAAGCCCATATCCCCAGTAAGCAAACGGGTGGAAGACAGGCACACGCCGCTGCCCCGCCAGCCCCAGCAGTTTCGTCAGCGGTATCACATCCTCAGCCGCGACATTGAATATGCCGGGATAGTCCCCCTCACCGGCGTGAACCAGGGCATCTACCACATCATCTTCGTGGATAATCTGCATCATGGGATCAAAACCCATCAAAACTGCGGAGACCGGCTGCCTCAGGTAGCGCACCAGCGGGGCATCCGCCGTCGGGCCCACAACGCTGGCAAAGCGCAAAATGGTCAGGTTCACCTCCGGGGACTGGCGGCGGAACCCGTTGCAAAAGGCCTCGACCTCCATCAAATAGCGGATGCTCCCATGAGAGCGGCTGCCGTTCAGAGGGTGATCTTCCCGCAAAAAGGCGGAATTCTGCGGCGCTGCACCATAGACGGCTGTGCTGCTCTTGAAGATAATTTTCCTGACCCCTGCTGCGGCACAAGCCCCGAAAACCTTCATCGTGCCCATTACGTTGTAATCAAAAGCCGCTTCGCTGGGACGCTCGGTATTCCTGAACGCCAGATGGTAAACAGTATCAATTTTCTCGGATTTCAGCAGTTCCACCAGCAGGGGATTGCGAATATCCGCCTGGATAAAATCCATGCCCGGAACCGGCTGCTGCGGGGCAACCGTATCCAGCCCCAAAACCTGATACACGGGATTCTGCACCAGAGCCTGGGCAACGCGGCTTCCCCAATACCCCCCGATTCCGGTCACCAGGATTTTCCTTTTGCGCATAAAAATTCTCCTTCCCCGACAAGAACTCGCAAAATGCAATGCAAGTCGTGACGTATGCGTAGTATAGCGGAGCGGCATACGGGCGTCAAGCGGGAGGGCACACCAGGGCAGGCAAATGTTGTAGAAATTGGGCAGCCACATATCTCTGTCCTGCTCCCGGCAGGGCGGGGTGTTCGGTGCCTGTCCTGTTCGCAAAATGAAGACTGGCAGTCCTGGCAGGACTGCCAGTCTTGTGCGCGGGGTGAGGAAAACACATAGGAATTACTCAACATTTGCCTGCACCCAGGCGAGATTGAAAATTGGCAACTCCCAACTCCTCACTCCCGACTCTCGACTCCCAACTCCCAACTCCCGACTCCCGACTCCCCACTCTCGACTCTCGACTCCCAACTCCCGACTCCCAACTCCCCACTCTCGACTCCCGACTCCCAACTCCCAACTCCCGACTCCCAACTCCCCACTCTCGACTCCCAACTCCCAACTCCTCACTCCCGACTCTCGACTCCCGACTCCCCACTCTCGACTCTCGACTCCCAACTCCCGACTCCCAAAAACGGGTATAATCACAGCATGGAACGCACCGTCCCACACACTGCATCCGAAGAAGTCGAACTTTACCTGCGGACGTATTACTCTCTGCTGCGGTCTTCCTCCGAAGTACAAATCCAGACCCTGGAAGAAGCCCACTCCGGGATCAACTCGCTGCTGCACCCGCACGCCCGTGACGAATTCCTGGATATGTCGGCGTTCATTTACACGCTGCTGCGTATGCCGGAATGTATCCTCCAGGTGCAAACGGTGGTGATGGGACAAAGCGCGGCGGTTTTTTCCCGCGGCGGCTACCCTAAGGTTGAATCCTGGCGGGTGGTCAAGGCCCGCGCCCGCCGCCGCCGCTGCTTCTTCAACGGGGAAAACACCCTGGCCTGTGTGATTGCCAGCCAAACCGATATTGATGACATTGTGCCGGTGCTGACCGCACTGCAAATCGAAGGGAAGAAACTGCACCGTTATTTGCAATCCCTGCCGGAAGAAACGAATTTCGACACCTGCCTGAAAACAAAAGAAGGACAGGCCGCCTTGGCCGGTACACTTGGCATCTCGCTGGACGACTTGGGGCGATTGCAGCGCGTCTGGGGAACCCGCTTCGCTGCCCGCATGGCGCAGTTCCGCCGCGCCGCACCCCGCTTTCGGGTACAACTGCTCAACGGATCGCTCAGCGAGTACCGCCGCGCCACCCACACCTGGTGGGATCATATCGAAGCCGCCGTCCCGGAATTGCGGGAACGTCCGGTCTATTTCGTTTCCAGCAATCCCCACAGCATCGTCAACCTGCTTTCCGGCTTCGCCCTGGAGCACCGCGACACCCTCATCCGCTACCTCGAAAAAAGCGAAAACATTGACCTGCAAAACGAATGGCGCGACATCCAAAGCCGTCAGGTACCCTCCAGCCAGGAGAATTTCCTCTACTACCTGCTCAAAAAGTACATGCAGTCCCCCGAAGGACACGAGTTCCACGCCATTCGGCGGGAACACGAACAGGCTTGCGGCATCACCCGCGTGGACAGCGAGCACTACTTCGACGTGGACGCTCAGGTCATCGAACTCGCCAAAATCCGTCCGGCGTGGATGGACAGCCGCCTCCGCCAGGATGGGCTGGACTTCCTGAAGGACAGCGACGCGCTCATCCTGAACATTGACTACCCCCTGGGGATGGCGGCGTACAACATCCTCAGCGAGGTGGCCGAACACGTGGGCGAAGTTCGGGGCGTGTACATCCTCGGCAAAGCCGCCACCCTCAACGGGCGCATCGGGGACGTGATGATCCCCAACGTCGTCCACGATGAGCACTCCCGCAACACCTACCTGATCCCCAATTGCTACACCGCCGCTGACGTGGCACCCTACCTGGTTTACGGCACTGTGCTCGATAACCAGAAATCCGTCACCGTGCTGGGAACCTTCCTGCAAAACGCCCAGTACATGGATGTTTTCTACCGCGAGGGCTACACCGACATCGAGATGGAAGCCGGGCCGTACCTCTCCGCGGTGTACGAGATGTTCCGACCCAAACGGCATCCCTACGATGAAATTCTCAACTTCTACAACCTGCCCTTCGACCTCGGCATCATGCACTACGCATCCGACACCCCGCTGAGCAAGGGCAAAAACCTGGGTGCCAGCACCCTTTCCTACTTCGGCATGGACCCGACCTACGCCACCTCCATCGCCACCATCCGCCGCATTTTGCAGCAGGAGGCAGGGATTAGAAATCAGGGAGCAGGAATCAGGAATCAGGGATTAGGAAATCCCACCCCCAACCCCAATCCCTGATTACCCAATCACCTGATCACCCATTCCCCAATTACCAATCCCCAATCACCCAATCCCCAATTTACCACCCCACCCATCCAACGACCATGACCCACATCGGAATCCCCCTCCCCCGCGTAGATGCCGTCGCCAAAGTGCTCGGTGAAGCCCAGTACCCCGGCGACATCAACCTGCCCAACCAGGCGCACATGAAAATTCTTTTCGCCCGCCGCCCCCACGCGGTCATCGAGCACATTGACACGAGTGCCGCCGAAGCCCTGGATGGCGTGATCGCCGTGCTCACCGCCAAAGACGTCCCCAACAACGAGTACGGCCTGATCATGCCCGACCAGCCGGTTCTGTGCGGCCCCGGCTCCGGCAAGCCCTATGCCGACCGCGTCCGCTTTGTGGGTGATCAGGTTGCCCTGGTGATTGCCGAAACCCCGGAAATCGCCGCCCGCGCCCGCGATCTGATCGAGGTTCAATACCGGGATTTGCCGGTGGTCACCGACCCCGAAGCCGCCCGCCAGCCCGACGCGCCGCTTCTGCACCCCGACAAGGAAAGCAACGTCATCCTGCAATACCGCGTCCGCAAAGGCGACGTGGAAGCGGGCTTCGCGGCGGCGGATGTCATCGTCGAAAGCGAATACCGCACCCCCGCGCAGGAACACGCCTACCTCCAGCCCGAAGCCGGTCTTGCCTACATGGACGAGGAAGGCCGCGTCACCGTAGCCGCCGGGGGACAGTGGCTCCACGAGGAACGCGAACAAATCGCCCACGCCCTGAACCTCCCCGAGGAGCGGGTGCGCGTCATCCACCCCGCCATCGGCGGCGCATTCGGCGGGCGCGAGGATATGTCCATCCAGATTGTGCTCGCCCTGGCCGCGCTCAAACTCCACGAGCGCGGCATTGACCGCCCCGTAAAAATTATCTGGAGCCGCGAAGAATCCATCATCGGGCATCACAAGCGGCATCCCTACGTCATCCGCACCCGCTGGGGCGCCACCAGGGACGGCAAAATCACCGCCGCCGAGGTGGAACTGGTCGAGGACGCGGGCGCCTACGCCTACACCTCCACCAAAGTGCTGGGCAACGCCACTCTGATGTGTACCGGCCCCTACGAAATTCCCAACGTCAAGGTGGATGCCTACGCGGTTTACACCAACCACATCCCCGGCGGCGCGTTCCGCGGTTTCGGCGGGCCGCAAGGCGCATTCGCCGCCGAAACGCAGATGAACAAACTCGCCGAAGCCCTCGGCATGGACCCCGTGGAACTGCGGATGAAGAACATCGTCCGCGACGGCTCGATTATCTCCGTGGGCACTCCGCTCCCGCCGGGCGTCTCCATGCCCCAGGTGGTGGAAAAATGCGCCGAAGCCTTCGATTGGGGGCGAAAGACCGAAGGCCAAACGGCTGCCGAACAGCAGATACGGCGGGGCATGGGTTTCGCCTGCGGCTTCAAAAATGTGGGCTTCTCCTTCGGCGCGCCGGAAAGTTGCACCGCCATCGTCGAACTCCACGGGGATGCGGAAATCGAATACGCCGTGGTTCACCACGCCGCCGCCGAAGTCGGGCAGGGCACCCACACCGCCATCCTGCAAATGTCCGCCGAAGCCCTCAACCTGCCGCCGGAGAAAATCCGTCTGGTGCTGGCGGATACCGCCAAAACCGAGAACTCTGGCAGCGTTTCGGCTTCGCGGATGACCTTCATGGCCGGGAACTCCATCCGCGGCGCGGCGGCAGCCGCTCTCGAAAAACGGCAGCACGGAGAGCGCCCCGCTATCGCTACCTACACCTACCGTCCGCCCGCCACCACCCCCTTTGACCCCGAAGACGGCCACTGCGACCCGAATTTCGCCTACGGCTACGTCGCCGAAGCCGTGGAACTCGAAGTGGACGCCGAAACCGGGCAAATCCGCCTGCTCAACGTGGTCGCCGCCGACGATGTGGGTCAAGCCATCAATCCCCAGCAGGTCGAGGGGCAAATCGAAGGCGCGGTGGTGCAGGCCGCCGGCTATGCCATCACCGAGCGCTTCCGGCAGTCCGGCGGCCACGTCCAGACCGACCAACTCTCCACCTACCTGATCCCCACCGTGCTGGACATCCCGGAGCAGGTCAAATCCGTGATTTTGGAATACCCCGACCCGCGCGGCCCCTTCGGCGCCCGCGGCATGGGCGAGATGCCCTTCATCCCCCTCGCCCCGGCGGTGATCGCCGCCCTGCACGATGCCACCGGCGTGTGGTTCGACGATTTCCCCCTCACCCCGGAGCGCGTCCTGCGCGGCCTGGGGAAAATCTGAACAAAACCCCAAAATTTCCCGCTCCGAAAATCCAAACGTATGAGACCTTGCACGTTTCGCGCGGCTTGAACTGCGAGGCCAGTTTCCGCTCACGGCTGGCAGTCCTGGCAGGACCGCCAGCCGTCGCTGCAATGCGAAAAGCCTTCATTCCCCCGTATTCTGCCGCACCTGCTCCACATAAGCCAGACTTTGGTGCCGGAAATAGGTATTGTAGAGTTCGGCATAGTGGCCGCCCTGCGCCAGCAAAAACTCATGGTTTCCGGATTCGATAATACGGCCGCGCTCCAGCACAATGATGCGGTCAGCAGCCCTGACTGTCGAAAGACGGTGCGCAATCAGAATGCTGGTGCTGTTCCGTAAAATCAGGTCCAGGGCTTGTTGAATCTGATACTCGGTAAAGGGGTCAATACTGGCGGTGGCCTCATCCAAAATGAAAATAGCCGGTTCCTGCACCAGTACCCGCAGCAAGGCCACCAGTTGCCGCTGCCCCATCGAAAGGCGGCTGCCGCGCTCCCCCACCTCGGTTTGCAGCCCCTGAGGCAGTGATTCAAGCCACTCCCCGCCGCCGATTTTGCGGGAGATCTGCAAAATTTCGGCTTCAGCCATCCCTGACCGGGCATAGGCAATGTTTTCGGCAACCGTTCCGCTAAACAAAAATGGAGATTGGGAAACAATACCAAGTTGCCGCCGATAATCCGGGAGGTCAAACACCCGGATGTCGTGCCCGTCTATCAGGATGCGCCCTGCCTGAAACTCATAAAACCGGGCAATCAGCCGGGCAATAGAGGATTTCCCTGCCCCGGTATGCCCCACCAGGGCAATGCTTTCCCCAGGGCGGATGTGGAGGTCGAAACCCCGCAGGACGGATTCCTTCTCCGAGTAACGGAAAGTCACATTTTCAAACTGAATCTCCCCCCGCAAGCGCGGTACCGGATTTTGGGCGGTCTGCACCACCGCGGTATCTGCATCCACCAGCGCAAAGATGCGCTCCGCCGCCGACAGGCCTGATTGTACCTGAGTCCAGAAAGCCGAAAGGTTGATGACGGGGAAGAAAAAGCGGTCCTGGCTGAGGAAGAACAGGTACAGCACCCCTACCGAAACCACGCCATGCACCGCGCTCAGCACACCGACGTAAACCAGCACGGCAACGGCAATGCCGCTCAGGGCGTTGAGCGATGGAAAAATCAGTGAAAGGACAAGACCCCGCCGCACGTTGACGCGAAACGAACTCTGGTTGGCATCATCAAATTCATTGAAAATGCTCTGCTCCTGACGGAAGTTTTTGGCAACCGCAATACCGCTCACTGTCTCCTTGATGGCAGCATTGACGTTTGCCATCGCCCGCATCCCGCGGCGGGTGACGGTGCGTGCCAGGCGGCGGAAACTCATCGCCGCGGCAAACAGAATGGGGATGAAAGCAAACACCACCAGCGCCAGGTGCCATTCGATACGCACCAAAACTACCGCCAAAATCAGCGCCTGGGTAAACTGTGAAATCAGGTCGGCAACGAAGGTGACCAGTTGACCAAAATCGCGCGTGTCTGAGGTCAGCCGCGAGACAATGCGCCCGGATGAAAATTTGTCGTAGAACGAAAGATCGTGTTCCGCCACGGCCCGGAAGCCATCAGATTGCAGTTCATAAATCACATCACCGACCACGCGCGCCATCAGGCGGCGGCGCACCCAGTTACCGCCCCAGGTGATTACCCCCATCAGGAACACCATTCCCGCCAAAGCCCACAGCAGGTACGCCGCCGGGGTGGTCGCCAGCATATCCAACCCGTGCGAGACCAGCATCGGCGCGGCTGCTGATGTCACGGAGATCACCGCCAGCCAGAAGGCGACCCACAGCAAACGGGTGCGGTGCGGCTTGAAGTAAACCAGAATCCGCCGTACCAGTTCACGATCGGAGTATTTGCGGTCGTAGGATTCGGCACCAAGGCCGGAGAAAAAACTCATGTGCAGGGGAAGAAAAGCGCGCGCAGAAGAGTGACAGGAAGGCTGTTCACCGGAACAGGTCCCGTTCCCTGGGGCGGAGCAGTTCGTTCAGGTTGCCCTCCCGCAGCGGATAGGGGAAACCGCGCACATGAACAACGGGCGTGCCCTCGGCGGCCTGCCCCATCACCAGTGAGGCAGCCGCGGCCAGTTCGTCCGCCGCGCCGACCTCGGTGACGCGCAACTCGTACCCGAACAGGTCCGGCTCGCCGCGCAAATCCACCACGCCGGGCAGCCCGGACAGCCCGATGCACACTCCGACCGTGCCGTTACGCCAGGCGCGCCCGTGCGAATCGATGATAGCGACGCCCAACCGGGCACCGGTCGCAGCCTCCAGGCGGGCGCGCAGGGCCGCGGCGGAGGCATCGGGGTCTTCGGGGAGCAGGAGGTACCATTCGTCATCCGGTTTCTCGCCTTCATCGGTACGGGGCGGAGCGACGTTGGAATGGTCAATGCCCGCGTTGGCGCACACGAACCCCAGGCGGTGTTCAACGATAATCAGCCCGGGGCGGGTGCGCAGCACTGTGCGGCTCTCCCGGAGGATCAACTCCACCAGATGAGGGTCTTTCTCCGTCTCAACGGCATAGACCACCGCCTTGGTGGAGGGTTCCACCTCCGCCAGGTTGACCAGTCGCCCCTCGGCCTTGGAGACGATTTTCTGGGCAAGGACAAGAACGTCGCCGTCAGCAAGTTGCAAGTTTGCCTGTTCGCAAGTTTGAAGAATGAGCGCGGCGAGGTCGTCGCCAGACTGGATGAGCGGGATTCCGGGCAGGGGGGTGAGGGTGAGCATCAGGGTTGAAAGTAACGGGTTGCAAGTATCAGGACTGGCAGTCCTGGCAGGACTGCCAGTCCTAATGCAATTCGCAATCCATTCAATCTGCGGACGCTGGCAGCCCCGTGATTTTCACCGAGGCGGTTTTGACCTTGTAGTGCTTGTTCATCACAATCAGGAGCGAGGTCAGCCCTTCCACGGTGATGGCGTTGGCGAGTTTTCCGGCGTAGTAGGCGCCCATGCCCCCGCCGCGGGCCAGTTCGATGACCTGTTGAGCGGCGTCTTTGTCATCGGAACAGACCAGCACATCGGTCTGGACGGGCTTGTTCAGGTCGTGCAGGGCGTGCGCGGAGACGTTCTGGAAGGCGGCGACCACCCGCACGCCCCCGCCGAGGATTTGCTGGGCAATCTCCGGGGCGGAGGGGGGCGCGGGCGGCTTCAGGGAGGGAAAAGACAAGCGGGCGGTGGCATCCACCAAAATCTTGCCCTGAAGGGCGTCCCGCAAGCCTTCGAGGGCGGCATCGTGCGCCGAGGCAACCACGGTCAGCACGCAGATGTCAGCGGCGCGGGCGGCGGAGTCGTTCTCCATGCCGGTGATGGTGTCAATGCCCAGTTTTTCGTTCAGTTCGGCAGCAGTGGCTTCGGCCTTCTCCCGCTTGCGCGAACCGATGATGACCTTGTAGCCCGCGTGCGCCCAGCGCATGGCCAGGCCGGGGCCTTCGTTTCCGGTGCCGC
This sequence comes from uncultured Anaerolineales bacterium, assembly GCA_964589145.1. Lineage (GTDB taxonomy): Bacteria > Chloroflexota > Anaerolineae > Anaerolineales > UBA11858 > UBA11858. The sequence continues at coordinate 1,661 of CAZPSL010000008.1, read as the reverse complement.
CAAGAACGGCGATGGTGAGGTTGGGGGTTGGTGATGGTTTCATTCAGGCTCCTTTGGGGTACGGCGTACAGGGTACAGGGTACGTTGTACTTTGCACTTTGTACGTTGTACCTTGTACGTTGTACCTTGTACTCTGTACGTTTTCGTACGTTCTCAACGCAGAGATTGTTTCAGCGCGCCAATGAGTGCGTTTGTTTTTGCAACATGTTGGTAAAGACGATCAAATTGCTCATCGGTGATGTACTGCACATCTTTAGCGACATACAGCAGCGATTGAACCTCAAGGGCTGATCGTTGGGCATAGGTTAGAAACTGTCTGAAGGCCGGGTTGGAACGGCCGCCAAACCCTTCCGCTATGTTGGTCATCACAGAAACCGCGGCTCGTTGAATCTGGTCCCGCAGGCCAAAATCTTTGGCAAAGCGACCGCTTCCGGTCAGTGTGTAAACATCCCGAACCAAAATCCGCGCCTCCTGCCAGGCACGAATATCCTCAAACTGCTGGATGCCTCCCATCTCAATCTCCTGTTTGTATGGCATACGGCGTACAGGGTACAGGGTACAGCGTACAGGGTACTTTGTACTTTGCACGTTGTACCTTGTACTTTGTACATTGTACGTTATACCTTGTACTTTGTACTTTGTACATTGTACCCTGTACCTACGACACGTTTTCCTCATACCGCTCCCACACCTGCGGGGCGAGAGCGCGGGCTTCGGCAGTGATGGCTTCTTCGTCCAGGGTGAGCAGTTCGCGGTCGCGCATCAGCACTTCACCGGCGACGATGGTGGTGGTGACCATGCTCTCATGGAAACCGAACAGGATGTGCCAGGGCAGGTTGCCGGGTGTGAGCGGCGTGGGCGGGTGATAATCCACAAAAATCAGGTCGGCGGCGGCGCCCGGCTTCAGCACCCCCACCGGCGTTTCAGGGAAGTAGGTGCTCGCCAGGGCGGCGTTGTTGTAAACCGCCATCTCCACCACCGTGTAACCGTTCATGCGGCGGGGGTCTTCGTTGGCAAGTTTGTGCAGCAGGTAAGCGGTCTTCCACTCCGACCACATCGCGTTGGGGAAACCGTCGTTGCCCAGGCCGACGCGCACGCCCTTTTCCAGCATCCGCTCGACCCGCGCCACCCCCACGGCGTTGTTCATATTAGAGCGCGGCTGATGCGTGACCCAGGTACCGCTCTCGGCAAGCAATTCCATCTCGTGCTCATCCACATGGACGGCGTGTGCGAAGATGGACCGCGGCCCCAGCAGACCATACTTCGCCAGCCAGTTCACCGGACGAAGATGGGCGATCTCGGCGACGTGACGCCCGTCGTCGCGGCTCTCCGACAAATGGGTGTGGAATCCCGTCCCCGCGGGGGCCGCGCTGCGGACCGCCTCCAGAGTGGCATCCGACAACGTAAGCGGCGCGTGCAGCCCGAAGGAGGCCGCGATCCGAGGAGGGAGAAGCGTGGAGCGTGAAGCGCCCCGGCCTTCGCTTTTCCCTCCTCCCTCCTCGCTCCTCACGTTCCGGTCTTCCGTCTTCTTCAGGAAGCGCACATTCTCGCGGATGCCCGCCCTGGCACCCGCCGGGCCGTTGCGGTCGGTGACCTCGTAGCACAGCACCGCCCGCAGACCCGCCTGCTCCACCGCGTCGGCGATCACGTCCAGCGAGCCG
>CAZPSL010000007.1:0-20782 GCA_964589145.1 uncultured Anaerolineales bacterium | reverse complement strand
GTATTCCAGATCGTGGCTATCGAAGTCGAACACTTCGCCATCGGCGTGGGCGGGCGACCCCGGTTCGATGTGGATGCGCAGCCAGGAAGTGTGAATTTCCTGAACTTCCGGGGCTTCGATGATATTGCCCGCGGCGGGCTTGGTCATGCGGGAGAGCAGTTGCAACAGACGGCGCCGGGTGGGCGCAAAGCCGTACATAAAACTGAGTTTGCCGTCAAAGGGGTTGGCGTGTGGAACGGGGTAGAAAATGCCGCCGGTGCGAGGATTGTTGGCAACCGTCACCATTGTGGTTGCCCCGTGATACTCGCCGCTCTCCCATTCCAGGTCAATCTGCCATTGCGGGTTGCGGGCAATGCCGACAAACGCCGCCAGCAGATAGCGGATGATGCCCTGGACGTGCTTCATGTTCATCTGGATGACGGTGATGGTGGTCTCCAGCCCCATGGCGGAGTTGTTGACGAAATAGCGGTCGTTGATTTTGCCGATGTCGAGCGGACGGGTTTCACCGGCGGCGATGATGCGTGCCGCTTCCGTGAGGTTTTCGGAAATCCCCAGGTTGGCGGCGAGATCGTTGGCGGTGCCCATCGGCAGAACGCCGAAAACCGCCGGGCTGCCTCCATCTCCGGCGGCCTGTATCAGGCCATTGACCACCTCGTTGCTGGTGCTGTCGCCGCCCGCGGCGATGACCGGGCTGAAGCCCTCCCGCGCGGCCTGCGCGGCGAGTTCGATGCCGTGCCCGGGGCGTTCGGTGATCGCCAGATCGTAGTCCACGCCCGCGGCCCGGAGCGCTTCTTCCGCCTCGGGACGGCGTTCACCGGCTTTCCAGCGGTTGGCATAGGGGTTGAGAATCACTTTTGCGGTCATGGGATTGTCCATTGCGGATGGATGATTGCAAACGGCTTCCAACCTGCAACCTTCAACCTGCAACCTGCAACTTCCTCACAGGTACTGTTGAATCAGCGGCAGGAAGGCGCTTGCCAGAGAAAGGTAAATCAAAAAGCCGAGAGAATCCGTAGCAGCGGTGACCAGTACAGAGGATGCCAGCGCCGGGTCTTTGCCGAGGGCGTGCAAAATCATCGGCACCAGAGTCCCCACGATGCCGCCGATCAGCATGTTGAGCATCAGCGACAGGCTGATGACCAGCCCCAGGTAAGGGTTCTGCTGCCACAATCCGATGCCCATTCCCACGATGGCACCCAGCATAACGCCCTGAAGAAGACCCACCATCGCCTGCCGCAGCAGGATTTTCCACGCCTGGCGTCTGTCAATTTTGTCGAGCGCCAGAGCGCGCACAACCATCGCCACCGACTGCCCGGCGGAGTTGCCGCCCAACCCGGCTACCACCGACTGAAAGAAAGCCAGCAGTGCAACCTGGGCAATCAAATCGCCAAAGTTGCTGATCACCCAGGCGGCAAATAAAGAAGCGATGCTGCTGAACAGCAGCCAGGGCAGGCGGCCCCGCAGTTGCTGGCGGATGTCACTGTCGGGGTCGAGGTCGGCATCGGAGACCTGCGAGATGCGGTAAATATCCTCGGTAGCCTCGTCCTCGATCACGTCCAGGATGTCGTCGTGGGTGATGACACCGATCAGCCGTTTATCGGCATCCACAACGGGCAGGGCGGAAAGGTCGTAGCGCTGCATCACGCGGGCGGCTTCCTCCTGGTCGGCGTCGGCGGGGATGCTGATCACGTCCGGGTCCATGATCGCTTCCATGGTGGTATCGGGGCTGGCAATCACCAGTTCCCGCAGGCCGACCACACCGATCAACTGCTTGTTGCGGTCTACCACAAACAGGTAGTAGGGCACGTCATTTTCCGGGGCAACGTCCCGCAGAAACTGGATGGCCTGTTCGGCGGTGGTGTGCCGCCGCATGGCAATATAAGCCGTGGTTGCCCGCCCGCCCGCGGTTTCGTCGGGGTATTCCAGCAGGGGGAGGACGTCTTCCGGGTCCTCCATCTGAGCCAGGGCTTCACGGGCAACGCGGGGCGGCAGGTCTCCGAGGAGGTCGGCAGCCTCGTCGGGGTCCATCTCATCCAGAATGTCCGCCAGACGCTCGGTACTCAGGCCCTCGGCAGCCTCCAGGGCTTCGTCGTCTTCCAGTTCATCGAACAAATCCGCCGTACTGGGAATATCGAGCAGTTCAAGCAGCGCGTCTTGCTGCGCATCCCGCAGCGCGTTGAAAACTTCGGCCTGATCTGCCGGGTAGAGTTTGGTGAACGCGTCGGCAGCCTCCTGGGCGCGGCCTGTTTCCAGCGCGGCCTGGATGTCTGCGGCAATTTGTTCAGTCTGCCGGATGCTGTCGGTCATGGAGTTGTGTCGGTTCGTTTTCAAGGCCCGAAAAGTCTCTGAGATTTCAGGAGTTCAGAGAGGTTCACTTGGCGAGATGCTGCACCTGCACACCCTGAGAAGAAAGCCAGGTGATCGCATCTTCGATAGCAGCCGCGGGTCCGCTGAGTTGCACATCTACCCAGCCTTCATCGGGACCGACCTGTGCCCGCAGGATATTGACCGTCAACTCGTAGCGGCGAATCAACTGGTTGATGATGGGCACATCCAACAAATGCGGGGGATAAATTAAACGGACGGTTTGTTTTTCCATGTCAGTCTCCTTTCAATTGCATTGTAGCACGATTATCCGCTTCAACAATCAATGCCGGATAATTGAAGATTGCGCCAACTGTCCGCACCCGGCCTGGATATCAATACCGCGTCGCAGGCGGATGGTGCAGGAGATGCCGCGGTCTTCAAGAATGGACTGGAATCGCCGCGCCCGTTCCGGGGTAGTGGCTTGCCCCTTGAATTCCTCCGTGGGGTTGAGCGGAATCACGTTGACGTGCGCCAGCATCCCCCGGAGGAGGGCAGCCAGCCTTTGGGCCTGTTCCGGCGTGTCGTTGATGCCGTTAATCAGCGCCCACTCGAAGGTCACGCGGCGGCGGGTCGTCTCTGTGTAGCGGCGGACGGCGGTTATCAGGTCGGCGATGGGGTAGCGTTTGTTCACCGGCAGCATGGAAGAGCGCAAATCGTCATCGGCGGCGTGGAGCGAAATCGCCAGGTTCACCTGCCGCCGTTCGCGGGTAAAGCGCTCAATGCCGGGGATCAGCCCCACGGTGGAGATGGTGAATCGCCGCGCGCCCAGTTTCATCCCCGCGGGGTGGTTGAGGCGGTCAATTGCTGCCAGGGTGGCATCGTAATTGTGGAACGGCTCGCCCATGCCCATCAGCACGATGTTGGTAACGCGCTCGCCGCGTGCCGCCAGTTTCCGGGCGTAGAACAGCACCTGCTCCACAATCTCGCCGCTGGTGAGGCTGCGGCGCAAGCCCATCTGCCCGGTGGCGCAGAAGGTGCAGCCCATCGCGCAGCCCGACTGGGTGGAGATGCACAGCGTCCGCCGCCGCAGGTAGCGCATGCGCACGGTCTCCACGGGGCTGCCGTCGGGCAGGTAAAAGAGCGTTTTCTCCGTCTCCCCGTCTGTGGAGCGGAGGGTGGTCACCGCCCGCAGGTGCGAGAAGGCGAACGCCTCCGTCAAGCGCTGGCGCAGATCTTTGGGCAGGGTGCGGAACGTGCCGGGGGAATCCCACAGGCTGCGGTAAAGCCCCTGCCACACCTGACGGGCGCGAAAGGCAGGGTACCCCCAGGCTTCCAGGGCGGCGGTCAGGTCGGGGAGGTCAAGGTCGTAGATCAGCATGAGAGAGATGTGCTGCGGCAGGCCTATAGCCCCTGTGCCATCCGGGTAAGCGATGCCCACTCATCAAAGGACAAGGTTTGTGCCCGGCGCTGCGGGTTGATGCCTGCCTTGTGCAGCAGGGTCTCGGCCTGGGTTTTATCCCAGTGCATTCCGGCGGAAATGGTGTTGCGCAGGGTTTTGCGCTTTTGGCTAAACCCTGCTTTGGCAAGGCGAAAAAAGAGCGGCCGCAGGGAGGCGGGCAGGCGCGCTTCCGGGAACAGATCAATCCGCACGATGGCGGAATCGACTTTCGGGGGCGGGTAAAACGCACCGGCCGGGATTTTGGCTGCGATGTGCGGTTCTCCGTATGCCTGGACGCTAAGCGCGAGCAAGTTCATTTTTGGCGGCTGTGCGGCAATGCGGGAGGCCACTTCCCGCTGCACCATGAGAACAATGGATTCCGGACGCATCTCCGCTTCCAGCAAGTGGCGGATCAGTGCCGAGGTGATGTAGTAGGGGATGTTGGCAACGACCTTGTAAGGCAGGCTTCGGTTCCCGGAGGCCGAAGACCGGCTGTTTTCTTTTTTGGTGGGGCTGTATGCTTCCTGCGTGACGAGTTGTGCCGGGTTCAGTACCAGAATGTCACCGATGATGAGTTCCACGTTGTTGAAAGGGGACAGGATTTCATGCAGTGCGGGAAGCAGGCGTTTATCCAGTTCAACAGCGATTACCCGCCGGGCTGCGGATGCCAGGTAACGGGTCAGGCTTCCCAGGCCGGGGCCCACCTCCAGGATCACATCGTCCTCCTGAATGTCGGCCGCGTTCACCACTTTTTGGAGGGCGTGTTCATCTACCAGAAAGTTTTGCCCCAGGCTTTTGCTGGGGTGCAACCCGTACTTTTTCAGCATCCCCGGAACGTGCAGGGCAGGGAATTGCCGATTACTGGCAACGGAGGGTTCGCGGTGCTCAACTCGCATCGTTTCACCACTTTGGTTCGACCGGCGGCGGGCAGCCCGTGGATTCGCTGTTATAAACCGGCCACTCGCCGGATTGGAAGCGGGCAAAGTAATCCAGCAGCCGGTCTTTGTCAATATCCAGAACAAATGTGTAGTACCCGAGGTAATCATCCCACTGCTTGGTGGGCGTAAATTCATCTTCCGGGATGCTGCCGAAAATGATGTTTTCGTCATTCAGTTTTGGCAGCAGGCAAACCAGTTGGCTGATTTGCGCCGGGCTGAGATCAGTGACGATTGACCCTTCAAAGGAGGCGATTAGATCCGGGATTTGGGGGAACACTTCCGGGCGCATGAGTTTGTCCTTGAGGGCGCAGAGTACCATTTTCTGGCGGTTCATGCGGGCAAAGCCGTTATCAATTTTGCGGATGCGTGAAAATTTGAGAGCAAGTTCACCGGTCATATGGTTGTAACCGGCGTAGAAGTAACCCATATCTTCGGTGTTTTCGTCTACCGGGCGACCGTCCACGTCAGCAGGCAGGTAAAGGTCAATGCCGCCGACTGCGTTGACCATGCGGACGAAGGTATCCATATTGACTGTTCCGTAATGGTCAACAGTCAGGCCGAAATTGTCTTGCAGGGTGCGGGCAGTCAGTCCGGGGCCGCCGCCCGGCCCGTCGTATTTGCCCATTCCCGGAGAACCGTAAAAGTGGGCCTGATTCAGTTTTCCCGCTGTGATTCCGTACTTTTCCAGCCCGGGAATGTGTACCCACAGATCGCGCGGGATTGACATCACGGTCACTTTGGGCGTTACAAAGTCTACACGCACTATTTTGATTGCATCTGCCAGCCCGTAGAGTTTCGCGTTGTCGTCGTCAATGCCCAGGGCCAGGATGGTCATCACGGGGGGGCCGCCGCAGAGCGGCTCCGGGGTTGCCGTGGGGATGGGCGTTGCTGTGGCGGTCGGCAGAGGGGTTTCGGGCTGCAAGGGGGTTGGAGAGGGTTTGGCATCCGGGTTCCGGGTGGGTAAAGCGAGCGTTTTGGTGGGCGGCAGAGGGGTGACGGTAGGCAGTGCGAGGCTCTCGCCCAGCGGTTCGTTCCATTTTTTGGCTAAGACTGCACCACCAAAAATCCCGGCGGCCAACAGTACAACAACAACGGCAATGAGGATGTTTTTTTTGTTCATGGGAAATTAACGTCAACTTTCCATCTAAAGTTTCAGGCACCGGACTTTCGCCAAGACGCAGGGAAATGTTGTTTGTAGCATACTTCATATGCCCAAAACAACACAAGCGGGTGCAGCAAATGTTGTAGAAATTGGGCAGTCGTATGGGCCCCAACCCTTCCCCCGCCCTCACCCCTGACCCCTCTCCCTTCGGGAGGGGGGAACACCGGCGTTCTACATCTTTTGTTTGCACCCACACAAGCCATTGCCCGGAGCGAAAGTCCTGAAGCAGACAGGACCTATCCGGCGGGGATAAACACAGGGCGCAAAAAGCAGGCAGCCACAAGAAGGTCCGCCCAAAAGTTGAGATGCGGCAGCAGACCTGCTGCCTGCGCCACGCGGTGAGGTGTTCTTTCCCCAATGGGATGTCGCTGCAAGCGGCAGCGAGATTTCCTGCCGCGGATTAAGAGATGCCAACTGCTGCGCGGCTGATTATACCCCGAATGGAACTGTTGAAGCGGCAAAGGGTACAGGGAGTGCAGGCAAATGTTGTAAAAATCCCTGTGTGTTTCCCTCGCCCCGCACACAAGACTGGCAGTCCTGGCAGGACTGCCAGTCTTCATTTGGCGAACAGGACAAACACCGAACGTCCCGCCCCGGCAGGGGAAGGGTTGGGTGGAGGGAACACCGTCGTTCCACATCTTTTGCCTGCACCCGCACAGGGGAGTGCAGGCAAAGATGGAGAAAAGGGCACCATCAGTTACGGCTCGATGCCATCCAGCACGCGAATCAAAGGGAGCGAACCGGACCGGGCTAATTCCACCGCCCGCAAATGCAAAATCATCCCCGGATAGACAAACTGCAACCGCTGGAGCGCAGGTGCCGGCAGGGTCCAAATTTCGGCATCATCCGAGATGCAGGCGTAAGCATTGCGCTGCTGGTTGAACAGCACCGAGCGGGCGCCGAAAAACTCGCCGGAAACGTCCAGTGTGCCCAGCGGGTTCAGTTCCTTATCGAAAATTGTCACCGCGCCGGAAACCAGCATATAGCATTCGTATCCCGTCTCGCCATACTCAAACAGCAAACGCCCTGTAGGCAGCCGCTGGGGCCGGAAATCCAGCGCCAGGTCCAGCAGCATCGTCCAGGGGAGGTGCCGAAAAATAGGGTGATGCCACAATTTCTCGGCACGCTCGATGGCTGCCCGCAATCCGAGGCGCCTGGCAACGGTCTGGAACGTATCGGGAGCCAGCCGCAGCAGCCGGAGATTCCCGTGGGCAATAACCCTTGAGCCAGACGGTTCCTCCATCAGAGCGCAGCGCTCCCCGATGCTGGTTCCGCGGCCGACAACCTGAATGCGTTTTCCGCCCTGCCAGATTTCTGCCAGCCCTTTGTGGACGATGTACGTGGCGCCGTTACAGGTGCTTCCGCTCTCCAAGATCACCGTGCCCGCCTCAAACGTTTCCACCGTTACATCCTGGGCCAGCAAACTGCGCTCCGAAATTGACAAACGGGCATACAGCGGGCAGGCAGAAATCGTCTCCAGTTTTTCGGCTTCGTCCGTCCCCTGAATTTTCTGTCCAACGGCAGCGACCATGCCATGTTCGGCAAAGACAACATCCTTCCATGCCTCCTGCGCTGCCGGAAGGCGCTGCATCCGCTTGGGGGTGTGAGTCAGAATAACCTGTTTGCTCTTGCGCGTCAGTGCATCGAGCACTTCGGGAGTTACGGAGGTGTGAATCTCGCCGCCGCCGGCATCCTGCACCAGGATGGAAACATTGCGGGCAAACTCAATCAGTTCCTGCCGTCGGGCCGGGCTGAGAATGCCCCGCTTTACCAGTTCGTCGAACCAGTTTTCGTCGTAGCGCATATCGCCGGAGTAGTACAGCCCATTGACGCGCACCGCCAGAGTCGGAATGGTATGGATGGCATAAATTGCTTCAAATTTTTTGCCGTCAATTTGCAACGGCTGTTCCGGTTCCAGGGGGTAAAAATCGAATAACGCGGCGATTTCATTCTGCGGCAAATCCAGCATGGCCTCCAAAACCCGCAGTAAACTGCGGTAAATTGTCTTGGATGTGATCAGCCGCACGCGATTGCCGCCGACCAACAGCAGTTCCGGCAGCCCTGCGATATGATCCTCGTGGACATGGCTAATGAAAACCTCCGAAATCTGATGGGCGGAAATTCCCAGGTTGCCGAGCCGTACCCGCAGGTAGGCGGCCACATCAAACAGGGTAGCCGTATCTTTCCCGGTGGCGCCGAAATAAGCCAAAAAGCAGGTGGTAATTCCCTCCGGGTCGAATCCGTCACTCCCGCCAATAAACTGCAAAGTGATTTCCTGCCGCTGGAGCGGCCGCGGGGGAGCCAGCATCAGGGGCATGGGAGTTTCATCAATGATTGTGGAAACCCGTGCAATTTCCTGATCCTCTTCAAGGAAAACGTACACCTCCCCTTCCAGCCGGATCTCCACCTGCCCGCCCAGCACCCCGCCATCCTTCTCCAGGCTGCGGATTACTGCCAGGTCGTCCGGGCGGGTGGCCCGTCCCAGCGGCGGGTAATGCGACATCGCCGCACATTCACGCTGCACCCAGGGATGCGGAAAGTATTCTGTCGGGTCTGCCGGGCCGGAGATGGTTTCCTGCAAAATTTGCGCCATGCGCCGCTTTTGCGATTCGGTTACTGTGATGATAAAGGTTTGGTGTCCGCCGTTGAGAAAATAGTTAGCATACAGCAAAAATTCAACACTGGCGTAGTTGATCCCCATGTGAACAAAACCGCTTGACCCCAGGTACTGTCCCACCTGCACATCCGGCGGCAGCAACACAAATTTGGGGATACTCAACCCTTCTGCCAGCAGGTATTTCAGAGTCTCCGGAGGGCTGTTGACAAGGATAGCCCCCATTGTGGTTTGCACAATGTAAGTGTTATTGGGGAGTGCGCGTACACGCCCCTGAACTTTACTCCGATTCTTCATCATCACTTGGATAAATATCACAGAACAACACCCCAAAGCAATAAGGGAATGGTACTACAAGCCCAAAAGCCTGCGAATCGGGATTTTTGTTGGGGTGCAGGCAAATGCAGAAACACCGCCTGCATGAAAAAAACAAAATTCGTGACATTCGTTTCGTTCACAAATGTTCATACTGCAAAACCAGGAGTGCTGCTGCAAGATACCAGTCAGGTGCGTTACCCCACCTGACTGCATCCATCTCGGAAAATTCTACGATAAGCGGGCAATTCTGTTGTAAAATTAAGCCAATCAACCATCCGACCGGATACGGGCAAAAGATGCAGGAATTGGGCAGTCCTATTGGGAACTCTTCCCTTCCCCCCCTGACCCTTCTCCCTTCGGCAGAGGAGAACCAAAGCGGAAATTTTTGGGAGGGGAGGGGGGAACCCCGTCGTTCGACAACATTTGCTGGCACCCATCCGACCCAACACACTCCATTTGCGATGAACCACACAATCCCTCCCAAAAAACAAACCCCTACTTACCGGGAAATCATTCAACAGATTGTCAACGAAGCCGACGGCCCGATTTCCCGCGGGGCCCTTGTAGAGCATATTCTGGCTACCCGGATGCCGACAGCGAAGAACCCCAGGGCAGCCGCCCTGCACCACATCCGCGAAGAAAAGGGACGTTCATTGGTCTTTCTGGATGCAGAGACCGTTCTCCCGATCCGTCTGGCTTTCCATGGGAGCCGCTTTCGCATTCCGGTTACAGCCCCGATGGCGAAAAAAGGCGAGATTCCGCTGGACCCGTTCTTGTCATTTTATTTCAGAGATCCGCCTGAAACTGTCGCACTTCTCGACCGGAATGGCCGTTCCATTCCGGCCACAATTGAAGAACGCACAGAAACTCGGCAGGATCCCCTGTTTGGTGAATACAGAACCTCCGAGCAGTTTGCACAAGCCGAAGACTGGATGAAGTCCTGCAAAGTTCGCAAGAGAGATCACTTATTGATCACCATTCACGACTGGGAGCGCGCCACTTTCCGCATTGAGGTTGAACCCGCAAAAAAACGGCAGCACCAACTTTTGAAACAGCGCAATCAACTTTTAGCCGATATTTTCTACGATTTGCTGGAACATGAACGTGATGAGAGGCTCTGGATAAGGGCCGGGGTTCCTACGGCCTACGCGCTTCTCCCGGACAAAGACGGTTACCCGCCGGATCACTGGGAAACCGTTATCCAAAATGACCCCCGGATGCTTTTGACCATTACGGCGATTCAATACAGTGATGCGGCCCCCACATATTTCGAAAGGCTTTTGATGGAATTTGCAGAGGAAAGCCCCACGGCTCCGCCGCCCCGCATCTCCAAAGAACAGGGGAAACAGGTGTACCGCTTCAAGGCCACGTTGACTCACCACAAGCGCACCTGGCGCATGATTGAGATTTTGGGAAAACAAACCCTGGCGGATTTCAACAGCATCCTGATGCAGGCCTTCAACCGAGATTGGGATCACATGGGCGGCTTCTGGAAACTGGTACAACGCGGCGGGCCCAAAAGCAGGCGTTTCCGTGAGGTAGAAATCGGCACCGTAAATCCCCTCGGCGAAGGAGATAACGCTGACATGCCGATTGCAGGCATCGGCCTGACGGTTGGAGACCAAATCAAATACGTTTACGATTTTGGCGATTGGATTGAACACGGATTGACGCTTGAATCCATTGATGATCCGCAGCCTGGGGTACAATATCCCCGCGTGGCTGCAAAAAACAAACCGCGCTATTGGTACTGCCAATCCTGCAAAAAAGCCGGCAAGCGCACCGTTGCCACCTGGGTTTGCTGGACATGCACCGATGAAACAGGAAAAACCGTGCGCGTTTGTGATGACTGCCTGGATGCACACCACGAAACGCACTATGCGAACGAAATCCTCTACTGAAAACCCACAAACCCTGCCATCCCCCTGATTTGGCACACAAGGAGAAAGCCTATGCCAACCCCCTCACTTGATGAACTCACCGCCTCCCGCCGCATCCTGGCGGAATACGATTACCAACTGCATCCCGTGGAACGCGGCTACGCCAACCGTACGCTTTACATCAACATCGAAAACAACACCTTCGAGGAGCGTCCCGTCACCCGGCAGATGAAAGACCTGTTCACCGGCGGGCGCGGCTTCGCCCTCAAACTGCTGTGGGATGCCGTCACCCCCGATACCGCCTGGGACGACCCGCAAAACGAACTCGTCATCGCCAACGGGCCAATCTGCGGGATCACCGCCTATCCCGGAACCGGCAAAGCCACCGTGGTGACCCTCAGCCCGCTCACCCACAACGTGATTGACAGCAACGTGGGCGGTTACTTCGCCCCCTTCCTGAAATTCTCCGGGTTTGACGCCCTGGAAATTCAGGGGAAAGCCGCCAAAAACGTGGTCATCTTCATTGACGGGGATACCGGCAAAATCACCATTGAGGAGATTCCCGCCCTGGAAGATGTGGACTCCCACCTGATCGGGCAGGCGCTCACCGAGTTCTACGCCGCAGACGAGCGCGGCAAGCGCGGCATCTCGGTGATGTCCACCGGGCACGCCGCCGCGCACATCCGTTACGCGCTGATCAACTCCACCTGGTACGATGTGCGCCGCAAGGAAGCCCGCATGAAACAGGCCGGGCGCGGCGGCGCGGGGCGCGTCTTCAGCGACAAGAACATCAAAGCCATCGTGGTGCGCTTCAGCAACATGCGCGGCGACCTGAACGGCGTGGCCGATATGGCGCTGATCCGCAAAGCGGGCAAGCGCATCAACCGCGAAATTGCCGAACTGGACGACAAGCAAAACCAGATGCGCAAAGTGGGCACTGCCAACATCGTCGAGATCATGGATCACTTCGATTTGCTGCCCGTCCACAACTTCCGCTATGGCAGCCACCCCGACACGCACAAGATCGACTCCTCCACCTGGAAGGAGATGTTCACCCAGGGGCTGCCCGATGGCTGCTGGCTGGGCTGCACGCTCTCCTGCTCCCACGGCGTGGACGAGTTCCCCATCAAAACCGGCCCCTACGCGGGGAACAACGTGCTGGTGGACGGCCCCGAATACGAGAACGCCGCCGGGCTGGGGGCTAACATCGGCAACTTCGACCCCCAAACCCTGCTGGAACTCAACTTCTACTGCGACACTTACGGGGTGGACAGCATCTCCTTCGCCAACAGCGTAGCCTTTGCGATGGAATGCTACGAGGAAGGAATCCTGAACGAGGAGCGCACCGGCGGGTTGGACCTCCACTTTGGGAACGGCGCCGCCGCGCTGGAACTGCTGCACCAGATGGCACGCGGTGAGGGCTTCGGCGTGATTGTCGGGCAGGGCGTGCGCTACATGAAGGACTACTTCGCCCGCGAGTTCGGCGCCGACCCCGATTTCCTGCACGACATCGGCATGGAAATCAAGGGCATGGAAATCTCCGAGTACGGCACGAAGGAATCCCTGGCGCAGCAGGGCGGTTACGGGCTGGCGACCAAAGGCCCGCAGCACGATGAAGCCTGGCTGATTTTCATGGATCAGGTACACAACCTGCTGCCCACATTCGAAGACAAAGCCGAAGCCCTGCACTACTTCCCGATGTGGCGCACCTGGTTCAGCCTGCACGGGCTTTGCAAACTGCCCTGGAACGACATCACCCCCGCGAACAACAGCGAGACCGATGAACCCGCCAAGGTGCCGGAGCACGTTGAAAACTACACCTGGCTCCACCAGGGCGTGACCGGCATCCCCACCACCGCCGACGACCTGCTGGCGCAATCCGAGCGGGTTTACAACTTCCAGAAGGTGTTCTCCATGCGGATGGGGCGCGTCGGACGCGAACACGACTATCCTCCGTACCGTGCGGTGGGCCCCGTTACCGTGGAGGAATACGAATCCCGCGCCGAGCGCTACGACACCCAGTTGCGCGAGATCATCGGAATTGACCCCGAGGGCCTCTCCACCGAGGAGAAGATGGCGCACCTGCGCCGCCACCGCGAGGAACAGTACGAAAAATTACTGGACGCGGTTTACCTGCGCCGCGGCTGGGACGAGAACAGCATCCCCACCCCGGAGAAGATGCGCGAACTCGGCATTGACCTGCCCGAAGTGCTGGAAGCGATTGAATGGGCACGGGAGCAAACTAAAAAAGGGTAAATCTGGTGATTGGTAATTGGGAATTGGGGTTATCAACCATTTCTCATGCGCCACTCGCCCCCTGCCATCTGCTGTTTGCCATGTCTCTGCTCACCCGCTCCCTGAAATACATCGCTATCGCCGCCGGACTGGGCGCGCTGGCCTTTTTGGTGATCCTGTTTACCAACCGCCTGGCAGAACAGCGGCAGATTCTGGTGGAGGCGGAACGTGTACGGGCACAGATGGAATCCCTCAGGGCAACGGATGCCTTTCTGGACGAACAGATTGCCTATGCAACTTCCGATGCTGCGGTAGAAGAATGGGCATACCAGGAAGCCCACTGGGTACGCGAGGGAGATCATCCGATTGTGCCGATTGCCCCCACCGAGAGTACGCCGGTTCCGCCGCCAGTTCCCACGCCAGAACCAGTGGTCTACGCTCCCTGGCAAATCTGGTGGGCGTTGTTCTTTGACGAACTGCCGTAAATAAAGACTGGCAGTCCTGACAGGACTGCCAGTCTTCCAGCCTTAACTGTGCCGTCCCCAAATGAGGCTTTCCACCTTGCGGATCCATTGCAGCATCTTCGAGCGGAAACGGGAGTAAACCGAGTAAAGCCGTACAAAGCGGTACGGCCACACCTGACGGGCACGCTCTCCGGTAAACGGGCCGCTCCACTCGGCAGTCAGTGCGCCCCAGGTCAGCCCGCCGCCAAACCCTACAAAAACGATTTTATCTCCAGGCTGGATGCGCCCGTCCTCAGCCGCTTCTACTGTCGCCAGGGGGATCGAAGCCGTTGATGTGTTTCCGAACTTATCCACATTGACCACAAACTTTTCCATGGGCAGTTTGAGGTTGCGCGCCGCGGTTTCAATGATGCGCCGGTTGGCCTGGTGAGGGATTACCCAGTCCAGTTCATCAACTGCCAACCCGGCTTTTTCGGCGGCATCCCGCGTGGCCTGTGCCATCACACGGGTCGCGAAGCGAAAGACCGCCCGTCCGTCCATCTGGACGTAGTGCAGCCCCTGCTCCAGCGTGTCTGGAGAAGCGGGGTAGCGGCTGCCGCCGCCCAGGATAGTCAGCAAATCCGCGCCGGAACCATCCGAGCGCAGAGTTGCGGAGAGTACACCGCCCGGCTGTTCGCTGCCTTGCAGCACAAATGCCCCGGCTCCATCCCCGAACAGGATGCAGGTATTGCGGTCCTCCCAGTTGACAAAGCGCGATAACGTCTCCGACCCAATCACAACCGCAACCTGCATCGAGCCGCTGCGGATGGCCTGCGCAGCCATATCCATTGCGTAAATAAAACCCGTGCAGGCTGCCAGGATGTCAAAGGCGCCCGCCTTGCTCGCCCCAATGTGGTCTTGCACCAGCGAAGCGGTTGCCGGGAAAATATGTTCCGGGGAGGAAGAGGAAACGATGATCAAATCCACATCCGCCGGGTTGATATTGGCAACCTCCAGCGCCTTCATCGCCGCGTCCGCTGCCAGGGTCGCGGTACTCTGTTCCGGAGAAACAATGCGCCGCTCCGCAATTCCCGTCCGGGAGCGAATCCACTCATCGTTGGTCTCAACCATCTGGGCAATGTCATCGTTCGTCAACACTTTTTCAGGGATCGATACTCCCCATCCGGTGATATGTGCGTAAGGCATGATGCTCTCTCCACTCCAAGGACTGGCATTCCTGGCAGGAATGCCAGTCCTTATTCCTCAAAACGGCTGAAAATCAGGGTTGCATTGTGTCCCCCAAACCCAAAGGAGTTGGACATAATGTTGCTTACCTTTGCCGGGCGTGCCCGGTTGGGGACGTAATCCAGATCACATTCCGGGTCGGGATTTTCATAATTGATGGTCGGCGGGATGACCTCAGATTGCAGTGCCTGAACACAAAATACCGCCTCAACAGCCCCGGAAGCCCCCGTCAGGTGCCCGGTCATGGATTTTGTGGAGGATACCGGAATTTGATAGGCCCGCGGCCCAAAGACAGTCTTAATTGCTATCGTCTCGGTTTTATCGTTCAGGCGGGTACTCGTCCCATGCGCATTGATATAATCAATCTCATCCAGGGTAAGACCGCTGTCCTCAATCGCCAATTGCATACAGCGGGCAGCCCCGGCTCCGTCTTCCACAGGGGCGGAGATGTGAAAGGCATCGTTGGTCGCGCCGTACCCCTGCAATTCAGCCAGGATGTTTGCTCCGCGCGCTTGTGCAAACGCCAGCGATTCAAGCACCACCACCCCGGCCCCCTCGCCGAGAATGAACCCGTCCCGTTCGGCATCGAAGGGGCGCGAAGCGCGCTCCGGTTCGTCGTTGCGGGTGGAAATCGCCCGCATCGCCCCCATCCCCGCGAAGGTAATCGGCGTGATTGGGGCTTCAGTCCCTCCCGCCAGCATCACGTCCGCGGCCCCGCGGCGGATCATTTCTGCCGCCTCGCCAATGGCATTCGTGCCCGTCGCACAGGCGGTGACGATTGCCATATTCGGGCCGCGCGCCCCATAGCGGATAGCAACCAAACTCGAAGGGGAATCGGGAATCATCATCGGAACAACAAACGGGCTGGTACGCGAAGGGCCTCGTTCCAAAAAACTCAAAATGCCTTCATACAGTGTGATGATGCCGCCAATTCCGGTTCCAATCAAAACCCCAACCCGGTCGCCATTGCTCTCATCAATTTTCAGGTTAGCCTGACCAACCGCCTGCTCAGCAGCGACCAATGCGAAGTGTGAAACACGGTCATACCGCCGGGCTTCGCGGCGTCCCAGCAGACCCGCGGCATCAAAATCTCTGACCTCGGCGGCGATTTGCGTCTTGAAGTCGCTGCTATCGAACCGGGTGATACGGGACACCCCTGACTTCCCCGCCAGGATGTTCGCCCAGGCGGTATCAGGGTCGTTGCCGACCGGGGTAACACATCCCAGGCCGGTGATAACTACTCGGTTACGCACAATGTTTGTTCCTCAATCTTTCTGTAAATGTCGCCGCATGAAAACAAGGGCATACTCAGCGGGTTGGAAATGGCCGGGCAGGGCGTACCTGCGGGAGTACTTTCGGGGAATATAACACAACTCATTCCAAAAAGGCGCGAAAAAGCCCCGCAAGGCACGGGGCTTTCTGAACCGGCAAAGGGCGCGGCCTGGTTACTCCTTTTTGGCAACCGGCATCTTGCCCGTTTTCAGGTATTCGTCAATCGCGGCTGCTGCCTGCCGCCCGGCATACATCGCGGTGACAACCAAATCAGGGCCGGTGACATCATCCCCGCCAGCGAACACGCCGGGGCGGGTGGTCGCACCCGTTTCAGGGTCAGCGACAATCAGCCCCCAGTTGTGAGTCTCCAGCCCCGGGGTGGTCTTCCCGATAATTTCATCCGGCCAGTAGCCCAGCGCCAGAACCGCGGTATCGCACTCCACAATGAAATTTGACCCCTCCACCGGAATCGGACGGCGGCGCCCGGATTCGTCAGGTTCCCCCAATTCCATCCGCAGACATTCAACCGCAGCCAGTTTTCCGTCATCGTTTGCCAAAAAGCGGATCGGCTGGGTGAGAAACTGGTAGCGGGCGCCCTCTTCACGGGCCAGTTTGCGGTCCTTTTTGCCGCCGGGCATCTCGCGCTCGGTGCGGCGGTAGAGGCAGGTGACCTCGGTTGCGCCCAAACGAAGCGAAGAGCGCAGCGCATCGGATGCGGTATCGCCGCCGCCAATGACCACCACCTTATCGCCGATGTCCCGCAAAGGCGGCATATCGGGGGGCAGGTATTTTTCGTCCACATTGGTACGGATCAAAAACTCGGTGGCCTGGTAAACCCCCGGCAGGTCTACCCCCTCGGCCTTGAGCGGCGCATCAATTTCGCTGCCCACGCCCACAAAGACCGCGCCGTAACCCTCTTCGAATAATTCGTCAATGGTCTTGTCCTTGCCGATGTAGGTATTGAACACAAACTCAACCCCGGCTTTCTCCAGCA
Source organism: uncultured Anaerolineales bacterium (assembly GCA_964589145.1). GTDB lineage: Bacteria > Chloroflexota > Anaerolineae > Anaerolineales > UBA11858 > UBA11858. The sequence continues at coordinate 3,936 of CAZPSL010000007.1, read as the reverse complement.
GTTCGATGCGGGCAAAGACAACTTCCTTCGGCAGTTTGAAATTGGGGATACCGTACACCAGCAGCCCCCCCGCTGCCGGTTTGGATTCGAAAATTGTGACCTGATGCCCCTTGCGGACTAACTGCTCCGCACAGCCCAGCCCTGCGGGACCAGCCCCGACAATTGCCACCCGCTTCCCGGTCGGTTCGCCAACCGGAATTTCCACCGCGTCATGCTCGTATGCGTAATCCAAAACAAAAGATTCCAGATACCCGGTGCGCACAGGCTCACCGGATTTCGAGAGCACACACGCCCCCTCGCAAAGTGCCTCGTGCGGGCACACCCGGGAGCAGATTTCCGGCAGCGAACTGGTTTCCTGATAGAGTTGGGCGGCTTTGAGAAAATCTCCCTGCTCAATCAGCCACATTGCAGAGGGGATATCGTTATTGGTAGGACACGCCACCAGGCAGGCCGCCGGATCAGGGCAATGAATGCACCGCGAAGCCGCAATTTGCGCGCACTCCGGGTCCATCGGGATTACAACATCGTTGAAATCACAAACCCGCTCTTCTGGCGGGCGCAAATGGACATTTTCGCAAGGAGAAAGTGGGCGTGCCTTGCGGTCAATTGCCAAAAATTCGCTGGGGATAAACTGCGTCATGCCTTTCCTCCGGAAACAAGACCAAACTTCTAGGGTAGGATGATACCGATAAAAATGGTTTCTCTTTAGTTGCAGATGTCATAATTTTTTCAGGCGGATGTCATCTGACCTGCATTGTATTTCATAGCCAGGCTCACCAATTCTACCTTAAAAATTCCGACTGAAACATGGCAAACGAATGCGGGAGCAGGCAAATGTTGCAGAAAATGTATAGCCATGCGGGAACTGCTTTTTTGCCCCCTACCCTGCCCTCCCAAAAATTTCCGCTTTGGTTCCCCTCTCCCTTCGGGAGAGGGGTTAGGGGTGAGGCGGGGGGAGGGTTGGGTGGGGGGAACACTGTCATTCTGCATCTTTTGCCTGCACCCGTTTGACAGAATCCTCTCAAAACCATGGATGTCTGTGGTAAAACAGTCGCCATGTTTCACCGAGCGCACCGCTTCTCCACTGCTTATCCAGGCCAGTTCTGGCTGATGTTCTTTGGAATGTTTCTCAGCACGGTCGGCGCCAGCATGATTTGGCCGTTTCTGATGGTATACGTCAGCGAAAAATTAGACCTTCCGCTGGGTACAGTTGCCAGTTTGCTGACCATTAACGCTACAGTCAGTTTGGGAACAGCGTTTCTTGCCGGGCCAATCATCGACCGCGTTGGCCGCAAATGGGTAATGGTAATCAGCCTGCTCGGTAATGCGCTGGTTTACCTGATGCTAGGGCAGGCCGTCACGCTGACACATTTTGCAGTGTTGATGATCTTCTGGGGAGCGTTCAGCCCCCTTTACCGTGTCGGCGGAGATGCCATGCTGGCTGATTTGGTTCCCCCGGAACAGCGGGCAAATGCCTACGCCCTCCTGCGAACAAGCAACAACGTCGGGGTGGCAATTGGTCCGGCTATTGGTGGATTTATGGCCTCATCATCGTATTCCATTGCCTTCATCTGCGCAACTATGGGACTCGCCGGTTATGGATTGCTGCTGGCCCTCTTCGCACGGGAAACACTGCCCCAAAAGATACACATCGATACCCCGCCTGAAAACCCTTTCAAAGGGTACAAAACCATCCTGCACGATCATCACTTCCTGGCAACCACCGCCGGACTCATGCTGGCACAGATGTGCGCCGTTACGTTCTGGGTCTTGATGGGTGTTTACACTAAAACCAATTACGGCATCCCGGAAAGTTTGTTCGGGCTGATTGCCACCACCAATGCAGTGATTGTCATCCTGTTCCAGTACGCTGTCACCTGGGGCGCCAAACACTTTGCGCCATTACGAGTGATGGCTGCGGGAGCAATCACCTACGCTTTCGCCGCGTTCAGCGTCTCGATGGGAACAAATTTCCGGGACTTCTGGTTAAGCATGGTGGTACTGACGGTCGGCGAGATGCTCCTGGTGCCAATTGCATCAACTTATATTGCCAACCTCGCCCCGGTGGATATGCGCGGACGGTACATGAGCATCTACGGCCTGAGCTGGGGAGTGGCTTCCGGGATTGCCTCGCCGGTGGGAGGCTTTCTCAACGATTTTATCGGTCCCAAAGCAATCTGGCACGGCGCATCCCTTGCGGGAACAATCGGTGCGGGCTTTCTGTTATGGCTGGACCTGCACACCCGCAAAGAGACCTGACCCGCCCGTCTCACCCAGCCAACAGAAAACCAGCGAAAGCAGAAACGCCGCGACGCCCTTCCGGATCGGGGTAAAATCAAGCCGCCCCCCAGGAACCGGCCTCGCCATTTGCCAGCCAACTCATCAGACCAACTATGCCCGCCCTTCTCGAAATCCGCGATCTCACCGTCCGACGCGGCGGCAAGCAGGTGCTCGCCGTGCCGCATCTGGAAATCCGCGAGGGCGAAACCCTGGCGGTGATCGGCCCCAACGGCGCGGGCAAGAGCACGCTGATGCTCGCCATCGCCCAACTGCTCGACGGCGTCCGGGGCGAGTTCCGCTTTCGGGGCAGCCGCCTGCGCCCGCGGGATGCGCTCGCTTTTCGGCGGCACATCGCCCTGGTGCTGCAAGACCCGCTCCTGCTGGATGCCTCCGTGTTCGACAACGCGGCTGCCGGGCTGCGTTTTCGGCGTCTGCCGCGGGAGGAGATCACCCGCCGGGTGGATTTCTGGCTGGATCGGCTGGGCATCTTCCACCTGCGGGAGCGCGCCGCCCACCGCCTTTCGGGGGGCGAGGCCCAGCGGGTGAGTCTGGCGCGCGCCCTGGCAATTGAGCCTGACCTGCTGCTGCTCGACGAGCCTTTCGGCGCGCTGGATGCCCCCACCCGCGCCCGCCTGCTCGACGACTTCCACACCCTGCTCGCCGAGACGGAGATGACCGCCGTCTTCGTCACCCACGATCAGGACGAAGCCCTGCTGACGGGCGACCGGGTGGCGGTGCTTCTGGGCGGGAAACTGCGGCAGATCGGCGCGCCCGAAGATGTGTTCAACGCCCCGGCGGATTCCGAGGTCGCCGCGTTTGTGGGGGTGGATACCGTGCTTCCGGGGGTGGTCACCGGCTTCGAGGGCGGCTGCGCGCTGGTGGATGCCGGCGGCGTTCAACTGGAAGCCGTGGGGGATGCCGAACCCGGTCAGGCGGTGTGGTTCTGTCTGCGCCCGGAGGACATCACCCTTTGGGGGGATTCCGGGGAGTTGCCCCCCTCCAGCGCGCGGAACCAACTTCAGGGCCGGGTCACGAAACTCCAGCGTCAGGGGCCGCTGATGCGCGTCGAGGTGGCGTGTTCCGCACAAACGGGGGAATCCGCCTTCACGCTGACAGCCTTCGTCACCCGCCCCTCCGCCGAGGAAATGGAACTGGCAACCGGCAAGACCGTCACGCTCACCTTCAAAGCCAGCGCTGCCCATCTCATCCCCCGGCAGGGAGCATCTCCGCCGCCTTCGCACTGAGCCTGCCGAAGCCCAAAGTCGAAGCGCACACACGCGTCTCAACTACGCTGCGCTCCGCTAATCCGCTTCCCTATCCGTTGCTCACCAGCCATCCGCTCGCGTGGAACGGATTGACAATCCGTTCCACCATACACTGCCAGTCTTGCACTGCACTCGGCACAAGGTTGGGTATAATAAGCAGACATTTCCCCCCTGGAGGCTCCATGAATTTCTTCCGCAAACGCAAAAAGCCCAATCGTTTTCTGGAATTGCTGGCACAACAGGCCGAATACACCGTTGAAGGGATGGAAGCCCTGCGTGAATACATGAAACAGCCAGATGCAACGCTGGCTGAACGCGTCTCGAAAATCGAAAAAGAAGCCGATGAGGTGAGCCGCATACTGATTGATGAACTCAATCAGACATTCGTCAC
>CAZPSL010000006.1:0-33141 GCA_964589145.1 uncultured Anaerolineales bacterium | reverse complement strand
GGACTACGACATGGACGTGGACTATTTCAAGCAGATGTCGCAGGTTTTCTTCAGTAAAATTGATGCTGCTCCGCTGGCCGAGTAGCGCACGTTCGACACAAGCGAAAAGCCTCACGGGAAACCGTGGGGCTTTTCTTTTTGGAATGGCTCATCACCCCGCCCCTGCTGTATAATATCGTCATGCTGCTTACCGCAATCGCACTGACCCTGCTTGTCCCTTTGACCTTTCTGGGGGTGGGTTTCACGCGCTGGAAACGCCCCGGTGGAATGTGGCTGCTCGCTGTGCTTGGGGCATTGACTGCCTGGGTACTGATCCTGATGACCAGGCCTCGCCTGCCGGTGGAAATTACGCTCCCCGCCTGGCAAATTGGCGACCTGCCAGGCGCCCCGCTCTCTCTGCTGTTGGACGAGATCTCCTGGCCTTTTGCGGTTGCGGCGACCGTGCTCCCCCTCGCGGCGATGCTGACCGACGTAGCGCACCTGCGCGACCAGGATGTTCAGGTTTGGGCTTCCACGCTGGCGCTGGGAGGAGTCGGGCTGATTGCGGCTGTTGCCGGGACGCCGGTGACGCTGCTGCTCGCCTGGACAGTGATTGACGTCTCGGATGTGTTCGTACTCCTGCGGCGCGTTGAAGGCAGCGCAGCGCGCGAACGGGTGGTCGTATCCTTTTCCAGCAGAGTCGCAGGGATGCTTTTTCTGGTGCTGGCGATGATCCGGGTACAGGCTGCTGGGGACGTGTTCGCGTTTATATCCATTCCCGCGGAAAGCACGGGGTACCTGCTGGTGGCGGCAGGGCTGCGCCTGGGAGTATTTCCGCCGCGCCAGCCACACCTCGGCGCACCCGACCAGCGGCGCGGCCTGGGCACGATAACCCGTCTTCTGCCGGCAATTGCCAGCCTGGTGTTTGTGGTGCGCATTGCTACGGCGGGCGGCATCGCAGGAATGCGCGATTTTTGGGCGGCCACGCTGCTGGTGCTCACCACTGTCGCTGCGCTTTATGGAGCCTGGCAATGGTATCGGGCAGGGAGCGCGCTGCAAGGACGCTCTTTCTGGTTGCTCAGTCTGGCCGCGTTTTCGCTCATTACCGCCATGCAGGGGCTGGTGGCAGCCAGCATGGCCTGGGGGTTGGCGGCGCTCTTCTCCGGGGCGCTACTGTTCCTGTTCGCGGAGATGGAACGGCGCTGGATGCTGCTTTTTCCCGTGCTGGGAGCCGTGTGCTTTTCCGCGCTGCCACTGACTCCTGCCTGGGAGGGCAGCGCGCTGTTCGGCGCGCTGGGCTGGGGGTATGCCGTCGCATTCGCACTTGCGCTGGGGCTGCTCTTCGCCGGATACTTGCGCCACGCCCGCCGCGACGAAGGCGAAACCGCTCCCCTGGAACGATGGATGTGGCTGGTCTACCCGCTGGGGCTGGGGCTGCTCCCGTTGACGCATTCTGGAATAGTCTATTTCCGCTGGGTGCGGGGAACCCGCGCGGTCACGTTTCAGACCGCAGGGTGGTGGTTTGGCCTGATTCCTCTGGGGCTGGCAGCCCTGTTCCTGGTGTGGAGCAACCGGCAGGCCGCCTCCGCTTTTCCGCTTCCGGGAGCGGAATCCCTCACGGGGGCGCGGCAACCCTTCAACCTGAATTTCATCTACCGCTTCTTCTGGCTGATCTACCGTCTGGTTGGGCGTTTCATCAACCTGCTTTCCAATCTCCTGGAGGGGGAGGGCGGCGTCTTGTGGGCGGTGCTGGTGCTGATTTTGGTGGTCGTTTCGCTCAATGTTCTCTCAATGGAGGGCGGCCTTGACTTTTGACGCCTTCGCCCTGCCTGCCGTGATTTTGCTGGCGGTTGCGGCCACCATTTTGCTCGCCAGTTACGATTGGCGGCTCAGTTTGAGTGCGTTGGGAGCGATGTATGTGGGCGTTTTTGTGCTGGTGGCGCTCGCCTGGCCGTTGGAGATGGCGGCTGCCAAACTGGTGGCGGGCTGGATTGCCGCCTCGGTGCTGGGAATGAGTTTGATTAACCGCCCGATGAGAAGTCCGCGCCCGCGCTACCGCTTCAGCGAGATTGTTTTTCGGGTGGCTGCGGCAGGATTGATGGGATTGGTGGCGGTTTCGCTGACCCCTGGGATGATCGCTGCACTCGGAGGGGCGACCTTCGAGCAGGCCCTGGGCGGGCTGCTGCTCCTCGGGTTGGGGATTCTGCACCTGGGGTTCACCGCCGACCCGCTGCGAGTGGTGATCGGCCTGTTGACAGTATTCGCCGGATTTGAGATTTTGTACGCCGCGGTGGAAAGTTCGGTGCTGGTGGCCGGTTTCCTGGCGGTGATCAACATGGGGCTGGCGCTGACCGGGGCTTACCTGCTGCTCTCCCCCGCTGCGGAGGCGGAAGAATGAGCGCCCCGCTGGTCTGGATTGCATTTCCGGGGCTGCTGGCGGCGGCGGGCTTTCTCCTGCGCCGCTGGGGGCGTGTGGTGACTCCGGTGCTGGCGGCGGCCTCGCTCTTGCTGGCGATTGCCGCCTGGTTCGCCCCCATCGGGGAGTTGCTTGTCGTCGGCTCTTGGGCGTTCACCTTTTCGGAGCGGTTTGCAGTTTTTGGGCGTCAGTTTGTGCTTGGCGCGGGGGAGCGCGAGATGCTGGTGATGGTGTATCTCACGCTGGCGTTCTTTTTGGGCGGCGCGCTGCCTGCCGAGGTCAACGACGGGTTCGCACCGCTGGGGATGGGCATGGCGGCGGTGCTGGTGGCTTCTTTGGCGGTACAGCCGTTTTTGTATGCCGCGCTCTTCATCCAGGCTGCCGTGCTGCTGGGGGTTCCGCTGCTCTCGCCGCCGGACGTACCTGTAGACCGCAGCGTGCTGCACTACCTTGCATTTCTGAGTCTGGGAATGCCCTTTCTGCTCTTTGCGGGCTGGCAACTTTCCATCATTCCCCCAGACCTAACTGACCCCGCCGAACTGCTGCCCGCCCTCACCTTCCTGGGACTCGGCTTCGCTTTTTTGCTGGCAATTTTTCCGCTCAATGCCTGGGTGCCGATGCTGACCGGACGCACGCATCCTTACGCGGCGGCTTTTGTCATTACGTTGATACCATTGACGGCCACCTCGCTGCTGCTGCGTTTTCTTGCCGCGTATCCCTGGCTGCTCAAATTTGACGTTATCCAATTTTCGGGGCTGCTGATGATCATCACCGGCGGGTTGTGGGCGGCTTTCCAGCGGGATTTGGGCCGCCTGATGGGGTTTGCGGTCATTATCGAGATCGGACGCAGCCTGCTGGTGATCAGCCACCCGAACGGGCTGCCAATCTACACCGCGATGTTGGTGCCGCGCATCCTTGCTTTGGGAATTTTGGCCTTCGCACTGGCCCGTCTCCGCCGGGAAACAGGTGGAGATCTGAGTTTCCGCGCCCTTCAGGGGAGGGCGCGCACGCATCCTGTTCCGGCTTTCGGAGCACTTATTGGAATTTTTTCGCTGGCAGGCTTTCCCTTGCTGGCAGGTTTTCCCGTACAATTGGCAATTTGGGAACAACTGGCGCAGGTTTCACCCGCTACCGCACTATGGACAGTGACGGGCAGCGTCGGGCTGCTCGCGGGGGGGATGCGTTCCCTGGCGGTGCTGGTGATGGGCCCGGAAGAGATGCCCCCGGCTGACAGCACAGGGCGAATGGGACAATTTGCGCACGGGCTGATTATCGCGGGAGTGTTCGGGGTGGTGCTGCTCGGTATTCTGCTGTGACGGACTGACAAGTTACTCCGCAGCAACGCGGCGGCTTTGTGCCTGCCGCCGCAGCACTTCCAGCGCCCGCGGCAGCACCTCGCCATACATCCGATACCAGAACGGGCGGGCGGGATAATCCCACGCGCCCAGGGTGCGGAGGACTTCGCCGCCCCAGCCGCGCTTGAAGCGGTACACACCCCACATGGAATCGCGCTCATCGAAGACCTCCGGCGCGCCCCACAGGTCGTAGGTGGTGCAGCCGTGCGCCTTCGCCAGGCGAATGGCCTCCCATTGCAGGCGGTAAGTGGGCATTTTGTTGCGGTGCAGCGGGCGGGACATGCCGTAAACGTAGTACGCCCGCTCCTCAAAGCAGAACAGCGAGAGCGCAGCGACCGGTTCGCCCTCCACCTCGGCGATCAGGTTGTGGGCCTGCCCCCGCTCTCGATTCTCCCCCGGATGCGAGGGGGTCTCCGAAGCCGCGCCGAAAATCTCCCAAACCGTGCGGTAGTAGGCTTCCGGGCGGATGGTGAACCCGTCGCGGGCGGCGGTTTCGGCGTACATCCGGTACAGGAGCGGCCAGTCGGCCTCCGTCCCCAGGCGGATTTCCACCCCGCGGCGGCCTGCCAGCCGGATGTTGTAGCGCGTTTTCTGCTTCATGCGCGCCAGAATCTCGTCCTCCGGCGGGGAGATGTCAATCAGCACGGTGTTGCGGAACTGGATTTGCTCGCGGGAAAACCGCCAGCCGCGCCCGCGCAGTTCCGCGGTGAGCGCCGCGCCCAGGTCGCTCCCGCGGGCCTGAGGCGTGCTTGGTTCCCCCCAGCCCAGCGGAACGTCAGGGTCCACCTTGAGGAAGATCGCCCGCCGACGACGGGCGAAACCCTGCAAATCGTCCAGGACGCGGGCGCGCAGGGCGGGGTCGTGCCAGTCCATGTTGGGGCCTTTGGGGACGTAGATCACCCGCAGGGGCATGGAAAAGCCGCCCAGGATCAGGGTACGCTCCAAAATCAGCGCGGCGGCAGCGGGAGAATGAGGGAGCGACACATCAGACTGCGTCTCGACTGCCGCTTCGCGGCGCGAAGCCTCCGCTCGACGCGATTCTTCTTCGCCGTCAGCCTCCCAAACAGCGAAGAAGGGCTGCCATCCATAGCGGGATTTGACCTGGGCCCACTCCGCGGTTTGCAAAAAGTGGGGCATCGGGAGCGCAAGCAGGGTCTGGTTCCAGTTTTCGGGAGAAATCAGGTTCATCGTTCAGCGCGCCGTCTCGTCCAGATGTTCGTAGTAAGCCAGATAGCCTTTGGCGCCCACCCATTTGAGCGGTTCCGGCGGGAATTTGGGCAGCGGATAGTTCACAAAGGGCATTTCCTCCCAGCGGCTGGCGGTTTTGGCGTGCAAATCGGCGATGATTTTGCCGAACAAAAACGAAAGATTGATACCATGCCCATTGTACGCCAGCCCGTAGTAGATGTTCCCGTATTCGCCCGTCACCCCCACGGATTCATACTCGTCATACGAAACGCCCAGCACCCCGTCCCAAACCCGCTCAAAGCGCACGCCTTCCAGCGCGGGGTAGAGATGCCTGAGTTCCGCCAGCAGGCCGTCAGCGACAACATCCAGATTGCCGCAGTAATGCAACCCGTCGGCAAAGCAATACGCAGGCTTGCCGCCGCCGATAACGATGCGCTTCTCCGGGGTCAGCACCAGATGGTAGAGCAGGTAGCGGGAATCGTAAAAGGGCAGGCCGCTCTCCCATTTGAGGGCAGCCAACTGGTCGGGGGTCAGCGGGGCGGTGGCGGCGCACTGGGTATGCACCGGAATCACCCGGTTGCGGAACCATCCCAGATGCGAGGTGTATCCATTGGTCGCCAGAACCAGCGCGCCCGCCCGCACTTCGTAACCCGCATCTCCCACCCGCAGGCGGAGCGTCTCGCCCTCCTCGATTTCGATGACCGGACTGTTCCCGAAGATCTGCACCCCGCGGGATTCCGCGGCGGCCTTGAGCGCGCCCGTCAGTTTCATCGGATGCACCTGACCGCCATTCGGGTCGTAAACCGATCCCCAGAACGCCCGCGTCCCCAGGCGGGCTTCCGTTTCCAGCCGGTTGAAGAATTGCAGCGGCATCCCCAGGGCATTGACCGTTTCCAGGTAATCGCGGTAGTAGGGGATGTCTTCCCCCTGGGCGATGACGTAGTGATAGCCGTCGAGGCGCAAATCACAATCCACGCCGGTTTCCCGCACCAGCCGCGCCAGATCGCGCATCCCGCCCACGGTGACATCGTAAATCCACTTGTGCATCTCCGGGTCGCCGGTAATTTGCATGGTCTCCGGTCCCGTGTGGGGGAGCACCATCGCCCCGTTGCGCCCTGAGGCTCCGTGCCCGACCTGCCGCGCCTCCAAAAGCACAATGCGGGCCTCCGGCTGCTTGCGGGCGAGATGATATGCCGCCGACAAGCCGGTGTATCCCCCGCCGATGATGGCAATATCGGCCTGCAAATCGCGTTGCAGCGGCGGGTCGGGGGCAGGCTGCGCCTGCGCCCAATAACTCTCGTTGGGGTCGAACTTCGGACGGCGGTCGAGCAAATAGGACGCGCCGGCTGCCGTCAGGAGAAGCCCTCCGGCGGCAGCAGCGGAAACTTTGAGAAATTCGCGGCGGGAAATGGACATGGGACTCAGGGCAGGGTCTGGAATCAGGCAGTGGACTGGAGGGTTTCCAGGCGGGTTTTGTAAAGATGGCGGTGAGTACGTTCATACAGGGTGCGATTGCGCTCCAGGGCTTCTGTACGATGCCGGGGGGAACGAGTCATCTCCCAAAGGCGGAAGGAAATTTCGGCGCGGCGGCGATTATCGTCGGTTTCCCGCAGCAGGGCTTCCAGCCGTTCCACCGCACCGGAATCTTCAGAGAGAAAATCCAGGCGGCATTTCAGAAGTACGGCAGAGTAGGACAGGGTATCGCCGCCGATCTCCTGCACCAGTGGAGCAGCCTCAGCATAGGCCTGTTGTGCCTGCTCCACACCGCCTTGCTCCAGCAGCAGGGAGACCTTTGCCAGCAAGGCAATGCCAAGCATCTGGCGGAGGCCGTTCTTCCGGCTGATCTCGATGGCGTTGCGGATACACTCTCCGGCCGCGGGGTAATCCCGTAATTCCAGGTATGCCGCGCCCATGTTGATCCATCCCTCCCACTGGTTGTAACCATCCCCCATCTCCTCGGCAATCTCCAGTTTCTCGCGGTAGCAGTCAATCGCTTCCTTCAGACGGCCGGTCTCGGCGTAGATGATGCCGCGGTCCCCAATGGCGTAACACATGCCTTGCTTGTCGCCGAGTTCGCGAACGGCCTCATGCAATTTGTGGTTATAGGTCTGTGCGCCTTCGTAATCCTCCTGCAAAAGGCAGACATCACCCATGAAAAAATACAGCCGTCCGAGCGTGCGGCGGTCGCCCGCCTGCCGGGCCAGTTGCTCATATCGCTGAAAGGTTTCCAGCAGGTCGCCTTCCTTCATCAGGTATTCACGCAACTGAAAGATGAAGGCAACAATGTTGGGGAGATCGCCCATTTCTTCAGCGATGGCAAGGGCCTCAACGTGTGCCTGCCGGGCGGCTTCGGAGCGGCCTTCGTTGTTCAGCAGCGCGCCGCGGATTTTCAAAGCCAGCATCTGCCCGCGGCGGTCATTGATCTCCGTGCAAATCCGGTAGGCACGGCGGGCGCAGCCTTTTGCCTCGTCCGGGTTGCCGCGCAAAACCGCCAGCCATCCCAGTGCGTTCAGGGCTTCGGCAACCTGCCGCGGGGTGCCGCTCCGCTCCGCCAGAGCCGTCAGACGCTGGTATGTGCTGCGGGCGTTCTCCCAATCGCCGATGGTTTCCAGCACGCGTCCCCGGCTGCGCAGCGTCTGAAATTCATCAGCAGGTTTCAGCGGATAGCGCAGCAAGCGGTCGTAAAGATGCAGGGCTTCCTGGTTCCGGTAAGCGTCGCGGGCAAAATCAGCGGCCTGTTTCAGGTAAAAAACGGCTTTTTCGGGGAGTTCCGCCCGCTCGTAATGCTCCGCCAATTCAAAAGCATACGCTGCGAGATCGTCAGCGTACAGTTCCTCAATGGTCTCCGCGGCCAGTTTATGGAGGGCGCGCAACTGTTTTTTGAGTTGCATCTCGTATACCGCATCGCGGATCAGCCCGTGACGAAAGATGTAGCGGATTTCGGAGACCGTCTCCCAAACGGCTTCTTCCTGTCCGGCAGAAAGGTAGCGCCGGATGGCCTGCGAGTCGTAGCGTCCCATCTTGAGCAGCATTTCCGAAAGCAGGGTTACAGCAAATTCGCGCCCCAGCACCGAGGCGGTTTTGACAATCTCCTTCAGCCCGGTTGCCAGACGGTCAATGCGGGCAATGAGTACATCGGTAATTGTTGCCGGAATGTGGATGGAAATATCCGGAGCGTCGGGATCAACCCGCAGGCGGAGGGAATCATCCAGCAGGTTGTGTTCCTTCAGGTAGAGGCTGATCTGTTCAACAAAAAAGGGATTGCCCTCCCCGCGGCGGTAGATGAAATCCAGCGTTTCCGCGGGAACCGGGCGGAGCCGCCCCTCCCGGTTCAGGAGGGGTGCCACCATATAGCGGATTGCCTCCGCCCCGATGGCTTCCAGCCGAAGGCGGTACGCGGGAACATCCTCCAGGCCAAAATCCACAACCGAACCGTCATCGTGGAATCGGCAGGTAGTGAGCAGGATAAAGGGATAATCCTGTACGTTACGGGTCAGCATGCGCAAAAAAGCGAGCGTGTCATCATCCGCCCAGTGGCCGTCTTCCAGTTCCACAATAACCGGCGAACGGGAACTCTCGGCTTTGAACAGGGTCTTAACCGCGTCCAGCGTGTTTTCGTAGCGCGCCTGGGCGTCCAACTGGCTGTAAAGCGAGCCTTCCCAGAAAACGCCCACCAAAGCGCCCAAAATGGAGCGCGTGCGCTTCAGTTCACGTTTGAGCGCCGGGAGACGGGTTTTCTGAAACAGGCGGTTAAAGCGAGTCTCGAAACGTGCCCGTTTCTCATCCGGGGTCTGGGCGCTGTTCTGGTCGAAGTACTCGTTCAAAAAGTGCACCACGGGGTGCAGACTTTGCTGGAAAATCTCATCGCAGGGCAGGTGGAACCAGCGGTACGCGTCCGAGCCACCGAACAGGCGGTGCTGAAACTCCTGTACCAGGCGGCTTTTGCCCAGCCCCGGCTCGCCATCCACGTAGACAACACCGCCAAAGCGGCCTGCACCCAGCGGTTTGAGCCGCTCGAACAGTGCTGCCAACTCCCTCTCCCGCCCGACAAAAACCGTACCGCTCCCCATTTGCAGCGGGGAACGATACACCCCCGAATAAACCGAGTGACTCGCGGCGGCGGCTTCGCCTGTCAGTTCGTAGGTCGGAATTTTCTGCATCCGCCCCTTGTAGGCGAAATCGCCCAGATGCCGAAAGTGAAACCGCGGGGCCTGCGCTGCCCGTTCATCCGCGAGCACCTGCCCCCAACCGGCTTTCATCATAAAGCGCGCCGCCTGATTGACCGTACTCCCCAGGCAGGAGAATGCCTGCTGGCGCGCCGCGCCGTAAAACCCGGCGTACACCGTCCCCTGCGTTATGCCGATGCGCAGCCGCGCCGGTTGCGGGGTGCGCTTTTGCAAATCGGTCACAAACTGCAAGGCACGGGTTTCCTTGTTCTCGTAGGCCACCGGCGCACCGGAAAACAGCAGCACCTTGCCGCCCTTGTCGCCAAAATCCAGGGCGGGATGACTGCACCGGTAGCGTTCCTGGAGTTCGAACACGGTTTGCATGAACGCATCCAGGTCGGGGACCTGTTCAAAGGAGATGAAAATCACCACCACGTCCCGAAATTCCCCCTCAGGGAAGTGGAAGGTCTGCTCCCCCGTGAAGCGGATTACCACTGCCTCGGAAAGCGGCTCGGGCTCCTCCCGGAGAGGCGGCAGGTTGAAGGGCTGCACGGCCCGAATTCGGGCAAACGTCCCCGCCCGGTCTGCGGGTTGGAGGATAACATCCGCCGCCTGCGCGAGAAACGCCTCCCCGGCCCAGAGTTCGCCCTTCTCGGCGTAGTGTTCCGCCTCGGCGCAGCGATCCACCGCCGGGCCGCGGAAGTAGTACGCCTTGGCGGAATCGGTGCCGACAATGCCCCATTCCACATCTCCGAAACTCAGCCCCGCCTTCGCCCCGAAGGTGAATTCGCCCAGGGGCGACGCGTAGCGGTTGTGTGTTGCAAAAAAATCCTGAATTTCCAGCGCAGCGCGCAGGGCGCGCAGGGCGGTCAGCGCGGGGTCATCATCAGCGAAGAACAGGGCGGTGAACGCGTCTCCGGCGTAGGTGGTGACAAATCCGCCCTGCGCGTAGATGCTCTCCACGGTCGGCTCGAAGAGGTATTTGAGGATATCCGAGAGTACCTCGGTGCCCTCCTTGCCGTGCTGCATCAGCGCATCGGTCATGCGGGTGAAGCCGGAGATGTCCACAAACAGCGCAGCCGCCCGGAACGCTCCGCGCAAGCGGTTCTGCCGGTACTGCCGATGGATGAAGGGCGGGATCAGGTTTTTCATGGCGATGCAGGGGGAAAACAGTCTGCTGGAATCATATCACAACCTGCGCTGCGGGTAAGCCCAATGTTATCGCGGGGTACAGGCAAATGTTGCAGAAATCGGGCAGACCTATGGGAACTGCTTCCCTTCCCGCCGCCCCCCGACGGGGGGAGGGTTGGGTGGGGGGAAGCATTGTTGTGCTACATCTTTTGCTTGCACCCCCACGCGTGGATGCAGGGGTGAGGGCAGGAGGATGGATACATGCGCCCAATGCCACAAGACCCGGCCAACCAATTGCCAACTCTTCTCCAACTTTTATCAAACGGTCCCCGGCATCTTCCCAAAGCATTGTGTACTTTTTTTCGTCTAGAATATACTGACTTGCAAACAATCCGAAAGGACAAAGCAATACTCATAAGAGTTGAACAGAATCAGTTGAGGCTTTCGCTAAAACGTCACAAACCGTCGCTTAGAGCGAAAGTTCTGTCTGTTCAAAAATGTGTTTTGCGGCAGATATTATCTGCTTGCCGCGCCCCAACACCACAGAAAATGTACGCGCATTTCAAATGCATCACTCTAAAACATCATGCCCGACTCTAATGTTAAACGTATTCTTTTGGTAGACGATGAAGAAACAGTTCTGTTCGTTATCCGCGAAAGTCTGGAAAAACTCGGGCTGGAGGCAGATATTATCGCTGTAACCAGCGGTAGGGAGGCGTTAAGCAAAGTTGAAAAGTATGCTTTTGACTTGGTCATCACCGATTTGAAAATGCCCGAAGTAAACGGTTTTCAGTTAACTGAGGGTATCCGCGCATTAAGTCCGGAAACACCTATTATCTGGATGACCGCTTTCGGTAACCAATATGTTCAGGAAAAAGCACAGGCAATGAATGTGCGCCATTTTTTGTCAAAACCGCTTGACATTACGGATATCCGCAAAATTGCAAGAGAAGCGATTGAAAGTGCCCAGAAGCATAAAGTGAAAGAGAAACCACTGTCTTTGCCGGGCGAGGACGCCATCTGGAAACGTATTTCACAACTCAAAACCGATACGAATGCTTTTGCTATTCTGCTTATCACCTTGGTGGGGAATGTGATAGAATCCGCGGGAGTGACACAAGATTTAGATGTGAATACGCTCTCGGTATTGATTGCTGGCAATTTTATGGCATCTAACCAAATTGCCCGCATGTTAGGGCGGGACAGCAATTTCAGGTTAAGTTACTATGAGAGCGATCGGCATAATATCTATTCCTATGGAGTCGGCGAAAATTACTTGCTGGTTACGGTTTTTGGCCGAGAAACACGGCCTGGCGTGGTATGGTTTTACACGCAACACGCTGCCGATGATCTGGCGAATCTCATTGCCACCACAAAAATGGCAGACCCGGTTGGTGACTCTTTGGAAGGTCTTATCACCGAACAAGTTGAAACCGAACTCAACGCGATTCTCAATACTTTTTGGGGCACAGATGTCAGTACGCAGAATCCAGAAGAAACAGCCACACAGAACAAGAGAATAGTTTCGGCCAAGAAAAAGGGTATTCAGTCGGCACATCAAGCAACCCCAGTAAGTGCAGATACCATGTCTTACCAGGACGCCATCAGGCAAGGGCTTATTCCCGAAGATATTGGCTAAGAGCCTATCCGAAAAATCGCTATGCGACAAACCAGGTTTGTTTTGACACGCTGTGGCAACATTTTCCCCCACCCTCATCCCAACCCCTCCCTGTCCTCACCCCCTGACTCCTCTCCCGAAGGGAGAAGAGAACCAAAGCGGAAGTTTTGGGGAGGGGGGATGAGGAAACACGCCATACGACAATATATCTGTTTGAATTTTCGGATAGATACTAAACCAGCCCTTGTATCGTTAACCCAAGCCGCATAAAGCGGTTTTTTATGCAGCAAAGCCGAGGTACCATGCAGCCCAAAGGATTGGAGTTCACGAGAGAGCAAATCGAAGCCATAGACCAGATTCTGAAACAACTCTATTGGGATACCGGTGCGGACAGCATCCTAATTGCCGATGTAACCGGTCAGACGATCAGTATTGCCGGCCATGCAGATATCAACACAGCCGCTATTTCCGCTGTGGCCGCGGGAAGCCTGGCTGCCACAAAGGAGATGGCTCGGCTGATCGGCGAACCTGCTCGTTTCAAATTGGTTTTACAGGAAGGTGATACGCGCAGTGTTTATCTCTCGGATGTGGGGCAGGAGTTAGTACTTATTACGATTTTCGGCCCCAATACAACCATTGGGCTGGTCCGCATCAGCACACAACAAGCGGTTAAAAAATTTTTATCCATTGTCGTGGAGGCGCAAAATAATCCGGTCGGCCATGAATACCTGTACCCCGAAAACCTGACAGAAGATTTAGACTTGTCTCTGGATGATTTTTTCGGAACCGAGTAGATCATCATGTTCATTAACCGCAAAACTGGCGAAATCAATATCAAACTGGTATATTACGGGCCGCCCATGAGCGGGAAGACCACAAATCTGGAGTTCATCCACCGGAGAACACCCACAGCGCAACGCGGAGAAATGATTTCTCTGAAAACAAAAGGAGACCGCACGCTCTTTTTCGATTATATGCAACTGGAACTTCCCTCTCTCCATGGGTTAATTCCGAAATTTAACATCTACACAGTACCTGGACAAATTGCTTATGCTGGAACCCGAAAACTGGTACTCCAGGGAGCAGACGGTGTGGTGTTTGTTGCCGACTCCCAGGCCGACCGCACACGTGACAATCTCGTTTCACTGGTAGATTTGTACCAAAACCTGAAGGCCGCCGGAACAAATCCACAGCAAGTTTCGCTTATTGTGCAATTCAACAAGCGGGACGTTGCAAATGCCGCTCCGGTGGCAGATATTCAGAAGGCCTTGCATCTGGATGGATATGACATTCCAACCTTTGAGGCGATTGCTCGTCAGGGAGATGGCGTTTTGGCAACGCTTAAAGCGTCTATCAATGCTGTAATGACCAGACTCCAATCTGCTTAAACACCTGTCCGAAAAATCACGATGTAACAAACCGGATGTGTTTTGATATACTGTGGCGTCATTTCCCGCCCCGCCTGGATGCAACACGCCGGTTCGATTTTTCGGATAGATGTTAAGTCACACAGCAAAGGCGCAATACGAAGATCAAATCTCGCACGAGCGGGATAACCAGAGCCCATCGGTTACAAAATTTCAGGCAACTATAA
The DNA here is from genome assembly GCA_964589145.1 of uncultured Anaerolineales bacterium. Classification (GTDB taxonomy): domain Bacteria; phylum Chloroflexota; class Anaerolineae; order Anaerolineales; family UBA11858; genus UBA11858. Next base: position 19,694 of record CAZPSL010000006.1, on the reverse strand, counting down.
ACACAAAGGATCTAAAGTGGCAGTCAAAGGTGATCTGAAAGTTATTTCGTTGACAAACCTTGTGCAAATGAATGCACAATCCGGCCTCACAGGGCAATTGACCGTGGCACATGCCGGAGAACAAGGCACCATCGTTTTTGTGAATGGCGAAATCACCCACGCAAAGCGAGGCGACCTATCAGGAAAGGAGGCATTCTATCAAATCTTAGCCTGGGATGATGGCGAGTTTGAATTTGACCCGAACATCGTCAGCGCCCGGCGAACTATCCAACAACACTGGTCGGACTTATTGATTAGTGGAATGCAGCACATTGATGAACAAATCGCCCTCAAACCCGAATCTGAACATCGGGAGGAAATTCCCCCCGACACTCTTGGCGAACTCTTTGGATTGAAAAAAAACCTTCCATCTTTGAAAAATGAAACGATACTTTCGGAGGATACCATGGCACAAGAAATACAAGAAATTCTAACCAATCTGGGCAAGGAAACCGCAGATATTTTCACCGCTGCCGTAATTGGAATGGATGGGTTTCCCCTGGCAGATTATTCCAAAAGCTCAATTGACGCTGAAGTTTTTAGCGCCCAAATGACCTTGCTCATAAAATTAGTTGATACATCAACCCAAAAACTGCAATCCGGTGAGGTGGAAGACTATCTGCTGACAACAGATAAAGCCTACCTGCTGCTTCGTTTTTTGGGTGATAGTGACTACTATCTTGGAATTGGCGCAATACGCAGTGCATCTAACCTGGGGAAACTGCGCCTGTACAGTCGCATTTATGCCAAGCGCCTGAATGCAGTTTTACCTCGCTAACCAAGGAGAAACACCATGGCGAAAATTGACGACATTTTGATGGATGTAAGAAACCAGTTAGGCACGGAGTTTGTCTCCAGCGACATTGTTGGAATGGACGGTTTGCCCATTGCCAGCCTTGCACTTGACCCTGAATTTGACAGTTCAGCAGTTGCCGCCCGTCTGGCAATGATCATGAAACTCTCCACGAAAGTTTCCGCAAAACTCAATATCGGCACAGTGGAAGACAACCTGATTACAACCGACAAGGTTTTCATTCTCATCCGTTTTCTGGGCGACGGCTCGTATTATTGGCAGGTATCGGTCAGCAAAGATGCCACACTGGGTGTTGTGCGGATGCTGATGGCTGAATATGCCGAACCACTGTGGACATCAATTCTGCAATAAAAAGCACAAACGAACCGGCAATTTGTCGGCTATACAGAGTTCGTGATACTTCGCGATTTTGTCATTCTGAGCCATCTCGAGGTAAAAGTTTATTCTCCGCCAACGAAGACAACTTGTCACCTTTTGATAACTCCACCAGATTAAGGCACGGTTCAGCGTGATATCAAATTGCAGCCCCAACACGCGAGTTGCGTTTCCGACCAATGAGGTTTTTGATGCACTCCCAAAAGTAATTTGTCGCAAACAGGAGGCCGCGCTATGCACAACAGACCGCAGTAACGGCCGCCGAAAGTTTTTAATCGCAACTCAGACTAATGAAAACACCACTGATCAGAGCGAAAGCCCTGACCAAAACAGACGAAGGAGATTCACCATGGCTACAGATGAGCAAAAACAAAAAAACCTGGACCACCTGACCAATGATGTTATTACCGCTTTTGCCAAAGGCCTGTATGACCTTTTTGAAGATTCTGCACTGGCCGTAATAAGAACCGTAGGCTCAACCCTCCTGACCGACATGGAACAAAAAATGGGGCTGGAGATCGCCGGTGAAAAAGCCCAGGACATCTTGACAGAAATCGGCCGATTGCTGGTTGATGAATATGGGCTGAGTCAGGATATGACAATTGCGGTTGACGATGATCAAATTAACATCACCGTTAAAAACTGCCGGATGTGGAGCATCGCAAGCAACCTGGGTAAAGAGGATATTCCCCCTTTTACTTGTGTTCCCATGATGATGGCTTCAGCCGCATTATACGAACGGGCAGGAACAAAATCAAAATTCGAAAGTATTAAACAAGACGAAGAAACAAAAAGTTGCTACGTTGCTTTTCGCACAAACTGATTCAACTGCCAAAACACCAACTTTTGCGAACCGGAGCGGCAAACAGGCCTTGCCGGGCAAACTCACAAACGCACCTGTTCTTTCCAGGCCCTCCCCCCGTCGGGGGAGGGCATTCATTTCATCCCTGCAATGCTGCCCCCAATCACTCCAATTCCCCCAGCCGGTAGCCAACACCGCGGATATTCGAAATATATTCCGGGTGGTCGGGCTTGTGCCCTATCTTTCTGCGGAGGCGGTAGATATACCATTTGATAATCTCGCGGGCTTCTCTTTCGTCAGAGCAATCATACCCGCGTGCAACCTTCACTAATTCTACGGGGGTGCTGACACGCCAGTTATTTCGCACAAAATGAACCAGCAATTGAAACTCACTGGCAGTTAAGTCAATTGGCTGCCCATCCACCAAAGTGCGGTGTTTATTCAGGTCCAGCAAAATTTTTCCATGCCGAAGGATGCTGGTTCCCGTTTGCTGTGTTTCCCTGTCGGGTAATTGTTTTCGGCGCACCAAAGCCTGTTCCGCCGCCTGCCGAATATCCTGCGGGTCAACCGGCTTTAGCAGGTATCCGTCAACCCCTTCCCGAATTGCCGCCAATGCAGAATCCATGCTCCCATACGCCGTCAAAATTACGATGGCGGTATCCGGCCACCGCCATCGGAGCATCTCTAACACTTGTAGCCCGTCAGTGTTGCCCCCTAAGTTAAGATCCAAAAAAACAAGATCAAAACGCGTCTCTCGCACAATTTCCAACGCTGCCTCCCCCCGTTCCACGGCAAGAACGTGGTAACCGGCCTTTGTCAGCACCTCCATCAAAAAAAAGCGGATGCCCGCATCATCATCCACAATCAGTGTTTCAGTCATTTCATTCACAGGGTTGGGTGGGAACCCAAAGAAGCAATTCCTTTACAGTGCCTGGTCCTCAAAATCATCGCAGCGAAACAGGCAGCCATACTGTGAAAGTACTGCCTTCTCCCAAGCGGCTGGTTACGCTTAACTGCCCGCGATGCTTTTCAATGATACTATAACTAACGGATAAACCCAGTCCCGTTCCATCTGCTTTAGTTGTAAAAAACGGCTCAAATACGCGCCCGATATCATCCGGTGAAATACCAACCCCTTGATCCGTAAAATCAATGGTTACACCGGAGGGGGCTTCTGTGTGCCCGGTGCGAATTCGTATCACGCCGCCATTTGGCATGGCTTCGCCCGCATTCAGTAAAAGATTCAAAAAAACCTGATTTATTTGATCTGGAACCATCCAAATCTTTGGGAGTTTCTCAACCTTCCAGTCAATCTTTGTGTTTTTGGTTTGCAAATGCTGTCGCGTCAAAGTAGTGACATTTTCCAACACGGCATTAACATCAGATAACTCTCGGGTTTCATGTTTGTTGTAAGTGTAATCATGCATCCGGTCCAAAATGGCAGAAACACGGTGAACAGCATCACGCGCAACGGCAAAATACTTATCCGCACTACGGCCCTCCTGCAACGCCTCCTCAGCCAGCCCCAAGCATCCCAAAACAGATTGCATGGGATTTTTAATCTCATGTGCCATAGCCGCAGCAAGCCGCTCCATACTTCGAATGCGGTCTGCCTGAATAAGTTGTGCGCGGAAAACCTGTTCCTTATCCAGCGCGTCTTCCAATTCAGCCGTGCGTTCTTCTAGAACCATCTCAAGTTCCTGCCGAAATTGCTGCAATTCTTCTTCAGCCTTTCGGCGAGCCTTGATTTCCTCAATCAATCTGATGATAAGCACCTGATCCTGCTGGCAGAGATCCCGCAAGTTATCAATGTGTGCTTGAGCCTGTTGTTTGTGCTGTAGGGAGCCTGGCGGGTTGAAATGCGCATTGATGTGGGCACGAACCTTCTCCAACAACAAGGGCTGAGAAACATGAACCACATGGTCACAGTAAGATGTTTTCGCATTTTCGCGCAAATTATCTTGAGCATCTACAAAAATAATCAGGGCATTCTTATAGAAATCCATTGCCCGAAAACGACGACAAATTTTGTGTCCATCCTTCCGTGGCAGTTGCCTGCTGATCAAAATCACATCAATGGCTTCATACCGGGCCATTTCCATCGCCATCCCCTCATTATTGACCGGATAAACGGTATACCCTTCCCGACATAACAAGGCGGCAAGTGCTGTCAGATTCCCCAAAGAATGGTCAACAACCAGAATCTTTACGCTTTGCTTTGCGATGCTCACAGTGCAACCTCTATGCAGCAAAACCACGCCGCAACAACACGTCGCTCTCGCGGCTCATGAAAAAGCCTGCCAATTACACACAAACATCGTAAATAACAGCAATGAAATATGTACCATGGCTTGCGCTTTGGCGCTGGTTTGTGGCGTTTTAGCGAAAGCCCTGACGCACAAACTCGTTGGTCAACCAAACAGGCTCTGTCTACAATTATAATTCTCCCGACGCGCTCTGAGCAACCCTTAGGAAAACAGGGTGCAGGCAAATGTTGCAGAAATCGGGCAGACCTATGGGAACTGCTTCCCTTCCCGCCGCCCCTGCCCCTGACAAAAACGCCCCTTTACATTTGCAAAACTTCGCGGGCGGCCTGCACATCGCGGCGGATTTGGGTCACCAGCGCGTCTACGCTCTCGAAGCGGCGCTCGCCGCGCAGTCGGGCGAGAAATTCCAGGGTGAGATGCTGTCCGTAGAGGTCGCCGTCAAAATCCAGGAGATGTGCCTCCACCCGCGGGGGGACGGGATCGGCCTCAAAGGTGGGACGCACCCCGATATTGGTCACCGCCCCGAAAGGAATCCCGTTTACCCTCGTCCGGCAGACGTACACCCCGGTCGCCGGGATCACCCGCATCGGCCAGACCTCCAAATTCGCGGTGGGAAATCCAATCGTGCGCCCGCGCTGCTCGCCGTAGACCACCGCCCCGCCCACGGTAAAGGGATGCCCCAGCAATCTGGCGGCTTTCTCTACCTTCCCCGCACCCAAAGCGAAACGGATGCGGGTGGAGGATACAACCTGCTCATCCAATGTAAAGGGTGGAATTTGCTCGATGGTGTAGCCCAGTTCGGCTCCGATGCGGCGCAGGGCCTCGACATCGCCGCCGCGCCCGCGTCCAAGCGCGAAATCGTGCCCGACGATCAGGTGGCGCATCCCCAGGTGGCGGTGCAGGCGTGCCATGAACCCGCGGGCGGGGGTTTGCATCACCTCCTGGTTGAAGGGGTGAGTGATGACCACATCCACGCCCAGCGCGCCGAGCAGGTCGGCTTTTTCTTCGGGGTTGCTGAGGTAGAAGGGGAACTGGCGGCCTTTGACAATCTCCGCAGGGTGCGGATAGAAGGTCAACACAACTGCCGAAGCGCCTTGCTCATGCGCACCGGCAGTCAGTTTGCGGATGATTTGCTGATGCCCCCGGTGAACGCCGTCAAACGAGCCGATGGTGAGCCAGGTGTTGTTGAGGTGGATGGGGGCGAGAGAACGGAAGTGCTGCATTTTAAGTTATAAGGCTGGCAGTCCTGACAGGACTGCCAGCCTTGGATGACAGATTTTTGTCAGGTGCTTGTTACGACTGGAAGAATACCTTTTTGGGCTGCCACTCGTTATCTTCTTCGATGTACTTCATCACCGCCACCAAATCTCCCTGCTCGGTAATGGCTCGGATCAGGCCGCGGTTGCTCTCCTCAATAGGGTGCTTTTCCGGGTCAATCAGGTCGAGGGCGTCCTCTTCGGCAGGGAGCCGGTGCCCGTGACGGACGGCTTCCACCTGGTCGGGGTCAAGGATAATCGCCGGCCAATCACCGAGCGCCTCGGCAGCGGGGATCAGGTATTGCGCCCACTCGCCGGTAATGAAAGCGTCGCGCAGTTGACGCAGCGGGACGGCATCGCGCAGGGTGAACCGCCCGCTTTTGGTGCGCCGCAGGCCGATCAGGTAAGCCCCGGTTCCCAGGTCGTTGCCCAGGTCGTGAGCCAGAGAGCGGACATAAGTCCCGGAAGAGCAGTACACATCCAGCACCACTTCAGGAGGAGCCCATTCCAGCACCTCCAGGCTGTAAACATGGATTTTGCGGGGCTTGAGTTCCACCTTTTCGCCCTGACGGGCACGCTTGTAAGCGGGGCGCCCCTTGACCTTGATCGCGGAATAAGGCGGCGGGGTTTGCAGGATTTCGCCGGTGTAGTTTTCCAGCAAAGACTCAAACTGCTCCTCGGTGACGTTGCGCGGGTCTACGGAGCGGGTGATACGCCCTTCGGCATCATAGGTATCTGTGGTTGTACCCAGTCTCAGGGTGGCCTGATACCGCTTGTCCGAGGCGGAAACGTATTCGCTCAGCCGCACGGCGGGGCCAATCAGGATCACCAGCACGCCGGAAGCGCGCGGGTCAAGTGTCCCCGTGTGTCCGGCGCGGCGGATGCCCGTCCCGCGGCGGACGATTTGAACCACGTCGTGAGAGGTCATCCCGACGGGTTTATCAATCACGAGTACTCCAGAAACGACATCTTGAATATGTTGTTGGTTCATAGGTTCTCCCCAGGTGTTCCTTTCTGAAAAATTGAAATTTGAAATTGAAAGTTGAAGCCGGGAACCGGCAGGCGGTTCTCCGCCTTGCGTATTCCCAGCCGACCGCTACCTCAAAATGGGGCGGGTAGCCGTTAAAACTTTTTGGATCACCACATCCAGGCTGCCCCGGATGCTGGCACCGGCAGCCGGTTTGTGCCCGCCGCCCCCAAAGTGCAAAGCAATTTGAGAAACATCAAATCCGGGGCGGGCACGCCAACTCACTTTCACCGTACCATCGTTCTGTTCGATGAAAACCACAAACACATCGGCATCTTCCACCGTTTGCAGGATGTTCACCAAATCCGCATCATCCCGGCCAGGGTAGTTGACAGCCCGCCGGTCTTCGAGAGTCAGGCGGGTCCACAGCAGGCGGTTTTCCAGTTTCAGGGCGGAAAGTCCCGCTCCCCAGTAGCGAACCGCCTCATAGGAGCGGCGCAACAGGGCTTTGGCATACAGCGTCGGCAGGTCTGCCCCGTGCTCAAACAGGTCTGCCGCGGTGCGCAATACCGCCGGGGAGGTGCTGGCAACCCGGAAGCCAATTGTATCGGTGATGATGCCAGTCAGCAGGGCTTCGGCAACTTCCCGGCTGATGGGCAAACCCCAGGCAGGAAGCAGCACCGCAAGCATCTGACAGGTTGCCGCGGCATCAGAATCCACCACGTTGATGGCAGCAAAATTCAGATTTGTGTTGTGATGATCAATGTTTAGCACCGGCTGTGCATCTTCAGGAATCACACTGCCCACGCGGGATTGATCGGAACAATCCGTCACAATAGTGCAGCGGTCCCTGCCATCGGCCTTTCGGACAATCTGCTCGCTGCCCGTCAGGTGCCGGTAGGATTTGGGAACGCCATCCTCCAGCACCATCAGGACGTCTTTACCGGCTGCCTGAAGGGCTAACCCCAATCCTAACACAGAACCGACCGCATCGCCATCGGGTCGGAGATGAGAAACCACGAGAAACCTCTCATTTTGGGCGATGGTCTGGCGGGCAAGGTCGGCTGGGGTGGAGGGCATGGTGGGGGATCAGGTAATCGGGGAGCAGGGATCGGGGGATCGGGGCAATAGGGGCAGGGGAGAGGGCACAGCGGATGTTCCCGTGTCCTTGTCTACTTGTCTGCCGGATTATTTTCTCCCTGATCACTTTTGCCCTCTTCCTCTGCGTGCAGCGAAGCGATCAATTGTTCAATGCGGTCGGCATGTTCAGGGCTGGGGTCCCAGTAAAAACGCAGGCGGGGTGTGTGCTGCAACTGAACGCGCTGTGCCAGTTGACTGCGCAGGTAGCCCCTGGCGTGTTCCAGCCCGGCCAGGACTTCATCGGCGGCTTCACTGCCTTCCAGGGAGGTGACGTAAATGTTGGCATAGGCCAGTTCTCGGTCAACGCGTACCTTTGTCACGGTGACGCCTGCCAGCCGCGGGTCGGAGACCTCCATCAACAAAATGATGGAGAGTTCTTCGTAAATGCGGTCTTCAATTCTGTGCAACCGTGTTTTTGAGACCATCGTTCTCTGTCCCTGCGGCTTGCTGCCCTGTACGGTGCAAACACGCTCGCCTGCAACCGGCAAAACCTAAAGCACCGGTACCTTTTCGGTGATGTAGCATTCCAGTGTATCGCCGACTTCAAATTCATTAAAGCCGCGGGCGCCAACGCCGCACTCAAAACCCTGACGGACTTCGCGCACATCTTCCTGGTGGCGTTTGAGCGAGGCGAAATCACCCTCGAAGATGGTCTCGCCACGACGAATAACACGCAGTTTGGCGTTACGCCGCAGTTCGCCTTCGGTGACTTTGCAGCCTGCCACCCGTCCCAGCCGAGAAGCACGGAATACAGCCAGCACCTCGGCTTTCCCGATGACCACCTGCCGCTCTTCCGGTTCCAGCATCCCCTTGAGGGCTTTTTCGACATCTTCAATCAGGCGGTAGATGATGTTATAGGTACGGACTGAAACGCCTTCATTCTCGGCCACGCGCTGGGCTGTGGCATCGGGTGTGACGTTGAACCCCAGCACAATCGCATTGGTTGTGGCTGCCAGCATAACATCGCTCTCGGTGATGTTGCCGGTAGCGGCGTGCAGGATGTTGATGCTGATCTCATCGGTACTCAAATCCATCAGGGATGACTTGATCGGCTCCAGCGAACCCTGGACATCGGCCTTGATGATCAGGCGCAGTTCTTTCTCCTCACCGGCCTGGAAGCGGGCAAAAAGTTGTTCCAGGGTGGCGGCCTGTTTCTGTTGCCGGGCGGCGTCACTGGCTTCCAGTTCGCGTTCGCGGACGATGGAACGGGCTTCGCGTTCGGATTTGGCGAGTTCAAACAGGTCGCCCGCGGTGGGGACTTCGTTCAAACTCATCACCGAAACCGGCACCGAAGGCCCGGCCTGGGTGATTGGCCTGCCCTGATAATCAAACATGGCCCGAATTTTGCCGTAGGTTGTTCCGGCAACGACCACGTCACCTTTTTTGAGGGTACCGTTCTGCACCAGCAGGGTGGCAACCACGCCGCGGGCGCGGTCGCGCCGCGCTTCAATCACAGTGCCGAATACCGTCCCCTGCGGGTTGGCGAGAATTTCCATATCCCCGGCCACCAGCAAAATGGCTTCCATCAGGTCTTCAAGGCCGGTTTTCTCTTTGGCAGAAACCGGCACCACAATGGTATCGCCGTCCCAATCATCGGGAACCAGCCCGGCCTCAGCGAGTTGCTGCTTGGCGCGGTCGGGGTCGGCGTTGGGGCGGTCCATCTTGTTGAGGGCAACGATGATGGGAACCTGGGCTGCTTTGGCGTGGGCGATGGCCTCTTTGGTTTGGGGCATCACCCCGTCATCGGCGGCAACCACCAAAATCACGATGTCCGCACCCTGGGCGCCGCGCGCCCGCATGGCGGTGAACGCCGCGTGGCCGGGGGTATCCAAAAAGGTGATGGTTTGCCCTTCGTGCTGAATCTGGTAGGCACCGATATGCTGCGTGATGCCGCCGTATTCGGCGTCCACCACGTTGGCGGAACGGATGGCGTCGAGCATGGTGGTTTTTCCATGGTCAACGTGCCCCAGGATAGTGACCACCGGCGGGCGCGGCTGCAAATCGTCCGGGTCTTCGCGGGCAATCAACTGCCGCCAGAGCGGAATTTCGCCTTTCTCTTCCTCAGCCGCGGATTCGAAGGTCTCCAGGGAGGCATCGTAGCCCATCTCGGCGGCAACGATGGCAGCAGTATCGAAATCAATTTGCTGATTGATATTCGCCATTACCCCGTTACTCATCAAGGCCTTGATAACGGTGATTGGGCTGGCGTTCAGTCGTTCCGACAGTTCCCGCACGGTGATGCTGGGTGGGAGTGTAATTTCTCTGATCTCGTTTTCGCTCATGGGCATTTCCTGTTTAGGGAGTGGGGAGTCGTCAGTGGGGAGTCGCTAGTGGGGAGTTGCTAGTGGGGAAGCGTTAGTGGGGAGTCGTTAGGGGTGAACGGGTGAAAACCTCCAAACTTTTAACTCTCGACTCACAACTCACAACTCTAGCGTTTCCATAAACGCGGTCAGGCGCTCACGGTCTTCGGGAGTGAGTTCGGTTTTCAGGGCACGAGCCAGCGGGCCTTTCAATGCGGCCTTCCAGCAGGAACGCTGGTTGTGCAGGTACGCGCCGCGGCCGGGAATTTTGCCGCCGGTGTCAACCAGCACGCCTTCCGGGGTGCGCACCAGCCGGATCAGCGAACGCTTGGGCTGCACGGCTCGACAGCCTGCGCAGGTCCGCTGGGGGATATGTTTCTTGCGTTTGCGAGTTTTTTGGGCCACCGGCGTTCAGGTTCAGGACGGGCAATTCTGATGGAGACAAACAATTTTACAAATCCCAATCATCATCGGATGCCCACTCGCCGCTGTCGCGCTTGTGACGCTTGCGATACAGCACAACATCCTGGTCGGGATCGTATTCGACATCCACAAACTTTTTGGGTTTTTTCTTCTTCTTTTTTGCGGTACGCTTTTTGGGCGCGCCCGGTTCTTCGATTTCTTCTTCTTCGATCAGTTCTTCGTCCACTTCCAGCAGGTCGGGGCGGATGGTGAAGATTTCATCCAGGGATTCAGGGAAATCTTCTTTTTCGGATTCTGCTTCGGGCCCGGCAAGTGTCTCCGGCTCCGGGGCAGGAACCGCTTCGGAGGCCGCGGCGGGTTCCGTTTCTGCGGGTTCTTTCCCGGTTTCGGGTTCTCCCGGTTCTGCCTCATCGGCCGCGGTTTCGGCGGCTTCCGGCTCGGGTTTCTCGTCTTCCGGCATGATGCTGGTCAGGGCATTGATGGCGTCTTCGATGGATTTCATCGCTTTTGGCCCGATGCCGCTGATCTCGCGGATTTTTTCGGGGTCCACGAACATTTGCAGCATCAGATCGCCGACATTGTCGTATTCAGCGGCGAGCAGTTTTTTCTGGACACTCTCCGAAAGCCCCAGGGTTTCGATGGGCAATTCGTAGGCTGCCTGGGGTACGGATTCTTCGGCGTGTTTCAGTCGGGCTTCCCATTCCTGCTTGATGGCCTTGCGTTTCTCAACCACGCTGCGCTCGACGCGGTCCACGAAACTTGCCATCAGGTGGTACTCTTCGGGCGTGAGCGGGCGGCCTTCGGCCTTCTTGGCGAGGCTGGCTTCGATGGTGGGAACCAGATCCGCCTCCTGGACGGCCAGGGTACGGTATTCCGGGTCGTTTTGCAGTTTGAACAGGACATCCGATGTGGCCTCTGGCAGGCTCTTGATGTCAATGCGCCAGCCGGTCAGTTTGGCAGCCAGGCGGGCGTTTTGTCCGTCGCGGCCGATTGCCAGGCTGAGTTGGTCTTCCGGGACGACCACGGTGGCAGTTTTGGGGCCGCTGCCGCTGTCGTCCAGGTAAACGCCGGAAACCCGTGCCGGGCTGAGCGCTTTGGCGATGAAGATCGCCGGGTCGGGGTTCCATTCGATTACGTCAATTTTCTCATCGTTGAGTTCGCGCACAATGGCCTGAATGCGCACGCCGCGGATGCCGACACAGGCCCCGACTGGGTCAACGCCGGGCTGAAGGGCGGCCACCGCCACTTTGGAGCGGAATCCCGGTTCGCGGGAGATGGAGCGCAGTTCCACCATGCCGTGATAAATTTCAGGCACTTCGTTTTCCAGCAGGCGGCGCAGGAAGTCGCGGTGTGCCCGCGAGAGGATGATTTGCGGGCCGCGGTTGCCGGTGCGGATTTCCAGCAGGAGGGCGCGCACCCGGTCGTGGACTCGGAAGTGTTCGCGCGGCAGCATCTGCGAGCGCGGCATCAGCCCTTCGGCTTTCATTTCCAGCCCCAGGGTAATGCCCTGCGGGTTGACGGCCTGCACAATGCCGTTGACGATTTCGCCGACCTGCTTGACATAGTAGTTGTACTGCGCCTCGCGCTCTGCTTCGCGAATGCGCTGCTGAATAACCTGGCGGGCGGTCTGGGCGGCGACGCGCCCGAAGTTATTGGGCGTACTTTCCACAATGACCATATCGCCCCGTTCGGCTTCGGGGTTAACCTTTCTGGCTTCTTCGAGGCTGACTTCGGTGCGCTCATCCTGCACTTCCTCAACGACCTCTTTCTCTGCGTAAATGGTGACTTTGCCGGTCTCCGGGTCGAGTTTGGCTTCGATATGCTGTGCGGTGGAAGCGTTCACCGATTTGCGGTAAGCCGAGGCCATTGCTGATTCCAGGGCTTCCATGACCACCTCGCGGGGCAGTCCTTTATCTTCCAGCACCTCGTTGAATGCCAGCATAAACTCTGTTTTCATACTTTAGTTCTCCATACAAGTTTGGGGTGGCCGTTGCTAACCGTTATGCAACAGGGCAGTTAGCAAATCCTGTCGGGGGTCGGTGTGGTGGCAAAAAGAAAAGTGGGGGCTGCCCACTTTTGCGACGACACCGACAATGGCTACCACCCTTTAGCACGCTCAAATTCTAGCACGGAACGGGGTTAGAGGCAAGACCGATTTTATAACAGGTGCGGGCAAATGTTGTAGAATGCGGTACGTTTTTCCCTCACCCCCGGCCCCTCTCCCTAAGGGAGAGGGGGGAGGCCCCTATCGGGGCTGAGCCTGCCGAAGCCCGCACGCCAGGGAGACCCTAAAGGTCTCGCAGACCTTTAGGGTCTTTTCACATTCAATCCCGCCACCGCGGGCCGGAAAAATCACTCCACAATCACCACATCGCTCCCGCTTCTGCCAAAGACCTCCGGCGAATACATCTCCTCGGCTTTGGCGGGCGGGACGATGAACGTGCCGGGGGTGGTAGCGCGGGCGATGTAGGTGTACTCGTACACGCCCTCCCACAACAGGGGCGTGAAAGCCTCCGCCCGCTCGTCGCGCAGGTTTTGGTGGTTGTACCAGGTGCCCCACCACCACCATCCATAGCGGAAGTTCCCGCCGGAGGGGTCTTGCGGCACGCTCCCTGAGACGGCTAACGCCGGATTGACCGGCTCCAGCCCCGCGGGGAGCGGGTCCACCAGGGCGACGTGGTAACGCCGGGAGTCGGCCACCATCGTCAAACGCACGCGGACGCGCGCACCCGCCCGGATGTGCCAGACTCCATCCGCGTCGCGGGTGACGTCATCGGGGTCATCCACCGCCTCGTAAACCCGCTGGACGACAAAACCCATCTCCAGCGGCTCCAGATTCAGGTCGGTGGGGGCGTAGCGCAGCCCCAGGCGGTAGTACAGCCGCCCGGCCCCCTCCTTGCTGATGATCACATCCTGCGCCGCGCCGCCGCCCAGGGACGGGTCGGTCAGGTACGCCATCGGGATCAGGGTCTCGTGGCTGTCGGTGGAGTACCCCTGGTAAGCGTACTCTCCGGCGTAGGTCTCGCCCAGCCAGATGCGGGCCACGAAATCGGGGGTTTGTGCCTCAAAGGTGTTGAAGTAGCGGTCCAGCGCCAGCAGCACGAAGACGTTTTCCTGGGTGTTCCCCCAGCGGCCGCGCGTGCGGTGCGCCAGCAAACCGTTGACCACCTTCGAAATCAGGTCGTTCTGAGGGTTGTCGGCAATCATCGCATCCAGCAGAATCGCATCGGTGCGCCGGTCGGAGGCCAGCAGCAGGTACGATTGCTCGTCGTAGCGGGTGATGAAGTTGGCCGCGCCGGGGGTTTCCACCACCTGATTGCCCACATAACGGCGGATCGCATCCACCTCGGCCACGGAAGCGGGGTCATCCAGCAGCACCTGCCAGAGCCAGCCGACCGCCGCCATGTCCAGGTTTTCCAGCCCGGCGCGGTTGAGCAGGTCGCGGGCTTTGGCGGGGTCGCGGTCGCCCATCCGGTGCCGGACGTAGAGCGCGTAGGCGCTCAGGAAATCCCGCGTGGGCTGGCTGTACCAGGCAGGGTAGCGGTTCTCGATATCTTGCAGATAGTACAGCACATTTGATTTCATCCCCGCGGGGACGGCAAAGCCCTTTTGCTCTGCCCGCTGGAGGGCGTGGGCGACGTGGATGGTGTTGAAGGGGATCGAAGCATCCCCCCGCTGCCAGTAGGGGAAGCCGCCATCGGAATTTTGCATCGCTTCCAGGCGTTTGATGTCCCGGCTGACGGCATCCGCCATCTCTGTTGGGGAGGGCAGCCCCTCGGCCTCGAAGGCGGTCAGCACATCGCGGAGGGCAGCCACCCCCAAAATCCGCGAGGCGAGTTGCTCGCTGCACTCGAAGGGATACGAAGTCAGGTAGAGTACCGCATCCGTGAGAGATTGCAGGGCAGTGGAGGAAGTCTGGATTTCCAGCCCGCCGAACTGCGGGAAGACGTCTTCGGGGGCGGCCACCGGCTGACGGATTGCGCCCGCATCCACCACGCCGTAGGTGGCAAACGCCTCGGTGGTCGCGGGGGTGTAAACCGGCAGTTCGATTTCGGCGGCGTCGGCGTATTCCCCGCTGACGGCAGCAATCTGCACGCGGGCGGTGCCTGCCATATCGGTTGTGGCCGGGAAGCGCACTTCAATCCGGTCGTTGGCGGGGACGCTGACGCGCAGCCCCTGCCCGCCGGTCAGGATCAGGTTGTCGGTGCGGGCGACCACTTCCACCGTCATCGGGTCATCGGTCTGGTTCTGGAGCACGACCGGCAGGGCAAACTGGTCGCCAAAGTTGAGGAAGCGCGGCGCCGCAGGGCGCACCATCAGCGGCAGGCGGGCTGTCAGGCTGGATTCGGCGGAACCGAAGCGCTGGCCGCCCTGGTCGGCGGCGACCACCATGATGCGGTAACGCGTCAGGTTGTCGGGCAGTTTGATTTCCACGCGGGCTTCGCCGTTGGGGTCTGTGACCACCGAAGGGGCGAAAACCGCCAGAGGGTCAAAGTTCGTGCGGACAGCAATCGGGGCAGCGGAGTTCTCTCCACCGCCGGTCTCCGGCAGGGCTGCCGCTTTTTCCTCCACCGGGGCTTCCATTGCGGGCGCAAATCCCAACAGCACATCACCTTCCGCTGCCGCGAGCATTTCATCTTCAGGGCCGCCGCCCCTGCCGCCCATCATCAGGGCCATCGGGTCCACCAGCACGATGCTGCTGCGGGCGTAGCGGCTTTCCACCTCGGAGGGCCGTTCCTGGTAGAAAACAGTCAGCGGGTCGGTCATCTGGTAATTGGTGAGGGCGAGGATGGCTTCATCCACTACCACGACGGCAAGTTCGGCGTCGGGGACGGGGTTGCCCGCCGCGTCGGTGAGCGCAATGTGCAGGGTGGTTTCCCCGCCGGGGTCGAGGCGCGTCTCCGCGGGGGTGAGGGCCAGGTCGAGGGTGCGTACCAGCGGCGGAATCTTCAGGGTGAGCGATCCGCTGGCGTAAGCCGGGCGCGGCGGTGCATCGGGGAGCGGGTTGCCCTGGTCATCGAGGCGCACCGCTTTGCCATTCAGGTCAACCTGGATGTTCAGGTTGGGGATATGCGCTTCCTCAATGGGAACCCGCAGGGTGGCGCTGCCGCTTGCATCCACGGAGAATCGCTCGGTGTAGAGGATTCCGCTGCGGCTGACGGTGAGCAGCCCCTCCGCCGCCCCGAAGGGCGACTGCACCAGAATTTCGGCTGCATCGCCGGGCTGGTAGGTCTCCTTGTCGGGGATGAGGATGACTTGCTCCTGTTCGACATTGCGGGCGGGGCGCAGGTCGCCGCCGCTCACCCAGCGGGTGATCACGGTTTTGTTCCGGCGTCCCTGCTCGTCGCTGACAAGAGCGGTGATGCGGTATTCCCCGCCCTGCGGAGTTTCGAAGGTGCAGGTAACCGGCTCGGCGGCGGAACCCACGGTACACTCCTGAAGGTCGGATTCCACCTCCTGCCAGGCACCCTCCCGAAATTCCCAGTCGAGGCGCGCCGCGGTGACCTGAATGGGGCGGTCGGGCACCGGGTTGCCGTCCACATCCACCAAAATCAGCGCAATCTCCAGCGGCTGCCCCTTCTCCACAAAGTAACGCTCGCTGCGCATCCCGACGTACACGCTGGCGGGGTGTACCATCAGCGAGGTGCTGCTCGCCCAGGCCTGACGGTTGACATCCTGCACGGCGGCTTCGGCGATCACGCTGCGGGGGCGCAGGTCTTCGGGGATGCCGAAGTGCAGGTCGAGGTAGTGGGTTCCGGTGGCATCGGTTTTACCCGCGTACGTCTCGGATTCGCCGTCGGTGTAGATGGGGCCGTCCCAGCCCCCGTCCCACCGCCACCAGGGCGTCCAGACGCCGAAATCGAACTCGTCCCAGTTGGGCGGGCGGTAATTGGCGGGCGTGGAAGTGACCATCCAGACCACATCGGCGTTGGGGAGCGGGCCGCCGGCGTAGTAAGCCGCTTCCACCGCCACGGTTGCGCTGCTACCGGCGAAGTAGGGGCCGGTGGTCTCGTTGCGGGCGGTGACTTCAAACTCCGGGCGGCGGAATTCCTGGATTTGGAAACTGTGCGAGTAGGAGGTGCCGTCAGCCTTCAGGCTGCCTTCGGCATCCAACTGGATGGTGGCATAGCCCAGGTTGGCGTTCTCCGGCAGGGCGAAGGCGAAATCAAACCCGCCCCAGGTGTTGACCGCCGCCCGTCCGCTCGTCAGGGTGTTGCCCTGCGGTCCGTAAACGGTGAAGTACACGCCATCCACGCCGCCCGGCAGCGACACATCGCCCTGCGGCCCTGCGCCAATCACGCGCAGCCAGCCCTTGAGATGGACTTCCTCGCCGGGGCGGTACATGGCGCGGTCATCGAAGACGTACCAGCGCAGGGTGTCGCGGTCGTGGCGCTGCTGCCAGCCTTCCCCGCTCCAGTACCAGGAAACATAGGGCAGGATGGCTTGATCAGCCCCCAGGGAGGCGACCAGATACCCTGCGGAGGGAAGCGGGAAACGGGCGGTGCCGTCTGCACCCGTGGAGGCGAGTTGCGTACCGGCCTGATCGCGGATGCTGACCCCGGAGAGGGGCGCGCCATCCCGGAGGGCATTCGCCCAAACCACCATCTCATCCTGATCGTTGAACGCATCCAGCCCGATTTGGGTCACCTGCACCCAGGTCTGGTTGGTCATCCAGTAGCGGTCTTTCTCGAAAAAGCCTTTGGGCGGCTTTGCCACCACGATGAAATGGCCGTAATCGCCATCCAGGTAGTCGCTCAGGCTGATTTTGGTCTCGACGAGACGGTCGTCCACGGCTTCGATGGGCACATCCCCGTCGAAGACCTTCCGCCCCGGCGGGTCCCCCGCGCCCTCGTTGTACTGGTAATCCTGCAAATACTGCTGGAAAGCAGGCCAGTCGGCGGGCTGGACGGCGTAGATTTGCACCTCCAGTTTGTTGTAGTTGACGGTGTAAAACGAGACCGCCGGTTCGCTTGCCGCCGGGTCCATGGTGATGAAGGTCTCGGAGGGGCCGAGCAGCACCGGTTCCGCGGGGCCAACCTTGAAGGTCAGGCTGGCATCCTTCCCCAGGGTTTGCCCGAACACATCCTGAAGGTCTTTGCTGACGAAGACGGTGTAGGTGGTGCGTCCCTGGGTTTCCCCGTTGATCTGGATGGTGTTGCCGATGATGTCCACCCGCACGCCGGGGATTTCCGGGTCCACGCGCAGCATTTCGGGGGTGTAGGCGTCGGGGTCAATGGCGTTGTTGAAGCGGATGAAGAAGGGGGAAAACGGCGGGCATTCGTCTTCGCTGTACCATGTGCAGCCGTACTCTTCGATGGCGAGCGGGGCGTAGGTGCGAAAATCGTAGGTGTACACCTCCCCGGTTGTCAGAGGGCCTTCGGCGGAGGGGGTGTCCGGCCCGATGGTGACGGTGATCTGGGCATCTTTCGGGAGGGGTTCCGCTGCCACGAAGGCCACCCAACGGCTTTCCAGGGCGTTCTCGCTCAGCGCTTTGACGGTTTTATCGGCGGCGATTTCATCCTCGCTCGCCAGACGGAGTGCCACCGGCTGCCCGTCCGCCTTGACGGTGATCACGTCCAGCACGGCCTGCGGTTCTACGCGCTGATCAAAGGCGACGAAGAAGACCGGCTCCAGCGGCTGGGATTCGCCCGCGGGGTAGGTGGTCACCACCTGGGGCGGCGGGGTGTGGAAGGTGAAGGTCACGGTCTCTTCCAGCACGCCGCCCGCGGCGGACTGCGTGCCTGCCGGGATGGTGACGCGGTATTCGGTCGCCATCGGCAGGCGGTCAATTTCTTCGGAATCGTAGTTGAAGGTCAGGGTTTTGGTGCCCACCCAGCGCCAGGTGCCGGGCAGTTGCGGTTCGATCTGGACGGGGACTTCGGCTGCGTTCAGCGCTTCCAGCGTGGCAATGGGGATCATCGGCTGATTGAAGGTCACGCTGACGAAGGGTGCCAGCGGGACTTCGCCCTCCGGGCTGTACCGCAGCACTTTGAGCGGGCCGCTCTCCACAGGGACGGGTTCGGGCGGCGCGGCTTCCTCCGGCGCGGGGAACGGCTCGGCGATGGTCTCGCCCGTTTGGGGCGGGGGCAGCGGCTCCGGCGGGAGGTTGAGGGCGGCCTGTTCCCCGCGCTGGATGGCAGGCAGACGGGCCAGGATGCGGCTGATCTCCTCCGGGGTGAGCGGTTCCCCTTCGGCGGCGGGCAGCGGCTCCGGGGGCTGGTACTGCGCTTCGCCCTCACTGAGGGTGAGCAGGGAGGATTCGTCCGCAGACAGTTCCGCTTCGGGGCTGTTCGGTTCCACTTCAACGGGCATGGATTCACCTCCGCTGGTTGTCATTTCCCCGGATGATGGCGGGATAACTTGTCCCCCGGATGCGTCGTTTTTTTCCAGGTTGCAGGCAAGCGTGCTGCCCAGCAAAAATGCAAAAAAAAGCGCGCCGTACAGCATGGCGCGGGGTTTTGGACGATTCGGGGTCATGGCGGGTTCTCCTCGGAACTTGGTTGAAAATTACGGTCTTCGCAGGAAGTAGACGTTTGAAATGCTGGTTTCGGTTCCGAGATGCGTGTTTACTTTTATCTTATCTCGGAGTTTTCCAAGGGCTATCACTACCTTACCCATTTTCATCTATTTCGTCAAATCGGTCAAACGATGGGTGCAAGCAAAAGGTGTAGAAATCGGGCAGCCGCATGTCTCTGCCCTTCCCCCGGCGGGGCGGGGTGTTCGGTGCCTGTCCTGTTCGCCAAATGAAGACTGGCAGTCCTGGCAGGACTGCCAGTCTTGTGTGCAGGGCGAGGGAAACACATAGGAATTTCTACAACTTTTGCCTGCCCCCCAATCCGCTCTACTTTGCCGCGTGTTCAGGACAGCGCCCGGCCGCTACGGGTTTTTGGAGAGCAGCGCCAGAATCTTCCCCGCAATTTCCAGCACGGGCATGCCGATTTCGCCCACGTTCTGCGCGGCCTGCTTCAGCCCCTCGATGCTGACGCGATACCATTTGCGTTTGGGCTTCTCTTTTTGCAACTCCGCTTGCAAACGCGTTAAATCTTCGCTGGCTTCCTCGGCGGTTTCGGCATCCAGTTCGGGGAGTAGGGCGTTCACCGCATCGGTGAGTTCTGCCAAAAGCGGCGCGAGGGCGGGGTCCGAGGGGGTGTTGAAACTATGTTCTATTTGCTGTTGAACGCTGTTCTCGTTGCCTTGTACCAGCGCGCTTCCGATGACATTTCCTATAACTTCGATGTGTTTGTGGTAGTGAGTTTCTTTTTCTGAAGGTTCTTGGGTTTCTTTCGTTGCGGAGGGAGGGCGGTAGCCGT
>CAZPSL010000005.1:0-4529 GCA_964589145.1 uncultured Anaerolineales bacterium | reverse complement strand
GAAGCGGCTCGCGGGGATTCCAAATGCGGCGGCATCCGCGGATGTGCTCCCCACTCCCCCTTCGCGTCGAGCGGAGGGCGTACCCGCGCCCGCAGTCGAGACGCAGCCCCGCGGCACCTGGGACGTAGTGCTGCTGCCCATTCCCAAGGAGCGCAAATTCAGCCGCGCACTTCTGCTCGCCGCCTGGGATGCGCTGCGCCCCGGCGGGCAGTTGATCCTCGCCGGGCCGGGCAAAGGGGGCGCAAAAGCCGTCATCCGCGATGCGGAACGCTTGTTTGGCGAAGCCAACGCCCAGATTTACCGACGTCACCAGCGCGCCGCACGCTGCACACGCGGCGAAACACTCCCGGATTTGTTCTCCACCCCACTAAATGGCTATGCGCAGGCAGGAATCGCGCCCGGCACACGTCACTTTGTGGAACTCCCCCGCCCCGAAGGCACACTGACCCTGGAAACCCACCCCGGCATCTTTTCCTGGGAAGCGGTTGACGAAGGCACCGCCCTGCTGCTGGAAAATCTGACCATCAAGCCCGGCAGCCGCGTCTGGGATGTGGGCTGCGGCTACGGAGCGATCGGGCTGGCGGCGGCGTTGAGCGGTGCGGCGCAGGTCCGCATGAGCGATGTCAACCTGCTGGCGCTCCGCTATGCGCGTGAGAACGCTCGCCGCCACGCACTCGCCGACCGTGTGGAGATTCTCCCCGCCGACGCGCTCGCGCTCATTCCTTCACCCGCCATCCACCATTCTCCATCCGCCACCCCTCACCCGACATTTGACCTCATCGTCTCCAACCCTGCCTTCCACCAGGGCCGCGCGGTGGACAAAAGCATGGCCGCCGAAATCATCGCCCGCGCCCCGGAATTTCTTGCCTCCCGCGGGCGGCTGGTGCTGGTCGCTAACCGCTTTTTGCCCTACGACAGGTTGATGCGCAAGCACTTCCCGCGCGTTCACAAACTGACTGAAACAATCCGCTATCACGTCATCGAGGCCGTAACCTGGGACTCACCGTAGAGCGGATTGCAATCGGCTCCATTTCAAGAAAATCCGCGAATGCACGCTAATCTGCGCGAATTTCTGTAAAAAAAACTGAATTCCCGATAAGCCCAATGACACAGTCCGAAGAACACGAACGCAACGAACATCACGAACAAAAAATTTCGTGATATTCGTTCCATTCGCGGATAACAACGCCGCCGTAGCCAATCCGCTCCACTCACATCATCCGCGTTCCATTTCAAGAAAATCCGCGAATGCACGCTAATCTGCGCGAATTTCTGTAAAAAAACTGAATTCCCGATAAGCCCGATGACACAGCCCGGGCCACACGAACGCAACGAACATCACGAACAAAAAATTTCGTGATATTCGTTCCATTCGCGGATAACAACGCCGCCGTAGCCAATCCGCTCCACAAACCCTTCCCGCTCAAAAGAACAGCAGCACCACAATGCTGATGACCAGAAACGGCCCGTAGGGGATTGCCATGAAATGCTCGTAGCGGCGCAGAACCACCATCAGGAGCATGTAAATCAGGCTGACCACGCCCCCGATGATGATCGTCGTCAGCAGCCCGGCAACAACCCCGGGCCAGCCCATCAGCAGCCCCATGATTCCCGCCAGGTTCACATCCCCGAATCCCAGGGCGACCTCGGTCAGTTCCTCCCCCCTGCGGCGCGCCAGAAAACGCGCGAACACATCCCCAAACCAGTAAAGCCCGTACATGATGCCAAAGCCAGCCGCCCCGCCGATCAGCGTCGGCGTCAGGGTGTGCATGTACGTCCCCAGCACCACGCCCAGCACCGCTCCGAAAATGCTGACCATGTGCAAAATCAGGCGGTGCTCCATGTCAATCACGAAGACCACCCCCAAAAACGCCAGCAGCAGCAGCCCCGCCCAAAAGCCGAACCGCTCCGGCGGGGTGAGCCACATCCACAGTGCGGCGGCAACGTAGAAGGCTTCCACCGCCCACGTCCGCCAGTGACGCCGCGTGCCGCACGCCGGGCAGCGCCGCGGCCAGAGCAGGTAGTTCGCCAGCGGCATCGGCTCATGGCAGGCGACGCAAATTGGTTTCCCCAAACTGCGTTTTATCGGTAAAATATCCGACAGGTAATTGACCAGCGCCCCCGTCAGCCAGCCCAGCAGGGCAACGGGCAACAGCATCAAGACATTGGCATTTGCGTTCATGCGCACATTATAACGTACAGCGTACAAAGTACAGCGTACAAAGTACAGTGTACAAAGTACGCCTGCCTCCTGCGACCATGCCCCCTCTCTTTCTCCTCACCGATTTTGGCACCGCCGACCCCTTCGCGGGCATTATGAAAGCCGTCATCAGCGGCATCGCCCCCGAAACTCCGCTCGTTGACCTCACCCATGACATCCCGCCCGGCAACATCCGTCACGGCGCGGTTGCCCTGTGGCGCACGGTGGATTACGCCCCGCCCGGCAGCGTCTTCCTGATTGTGATTGACCCCGGCGTGGGCACTTCCCGCCGCGCGGTGATCGTCAACAACGGGCTGCACACCTTCATCGCCCCCGACAACGGCGTGCTGACCTTCGTTCTGGGGGATGCGCCCCATGCCTGGGAGATCACCAGTCCCAAAGTGACTTTGCCCAGCCCCGGGGCGACCTTCCACGGGCGGGACATCTTCGCCCCGGCTGCGGCGCACGCCGCCGCGGGGGTGCCGCTCCCTGAATTTGGCGCTCCGGTGCCGGATTTGGAGCGGCTCCCGCTCCCCGTGCTGGAATCGCCGGCCCCTGGGGTGCTGCGCGGTCAAACCCTGCACGCCGACCGCTTCGGCAACGTGCTGACCTCGCTGGGCGTGTTCCGCCGCGAGGGAGCGCAGTTGGCGTTTGCCCCCTGGGTGGGCGATGCCCCCCAATTCACGGCAGCCCCTTCAAAACTGAGTCTGCAACTCCCTGACGGGCGCAGAATCCCCTGGGCGCACACCTTCGCCGAAATCCCCGATGGCGAGTGCGCGGTCATCCTCGGCAGCAGCGGCCTGCTGGAAATCGTCGCCAACCGCCGTTCCGCAGCGCAACTGCTGGGGCTGTCAGGGGACGAGGAAGTCAGACTGGTTGATTGGTGATTGGGAAATGGGGATTGGGGGCTGGAAAAACAACGACCAATCTCCCAATTTACCAACCTACCATTCCCCAATTTCCCAATTTACCAACTACCAGCCTACCAACCTACCATTCCCCAACTTCCCAACTCCCAGCCTACCGACACACAGGAGCCCCCATGACCCGATTCATCATCCAAGGCGGGGTGCCGCTGAACGGCGAGATCACCCCCTCCGGCAACAAAAACGCCGCACTGCCGCTGCTGGCGGCCTGCCTGCTGACCGACCAGCCGGTGACGCTGCACAACGTCCCGCAAATTCGTGACGTGCTGAACATGCGCGCCCTGCTGGAAAGTTTGGGCGTGCAGTTTGAGACCCTCGGCGAGGGTTCCTGGCGCATCCAGACGCAGGATGTGCGCCCCGCCGACCTGGACCCGGAACTGTGCCGCCACATCCGGGCTTCGATTCTGCTGGCGGGGCCGATGCTGGCGCGCGTCGGCGGGCTGACCCTGCCCCCGCCGGGCGGCGACGTGATCGGCAGGCGGCGGGTGGATACCCACATTCTGGCGTTGCAGCAACTGGGGGCGCAAGCGGAATACGACCGGCGGGCGCGGGCGTTCCACTTTCGGGCGGCGGAACTGCACAGCAGCGACATCCTGCTCGACGAAGCCAGCGTGACCGCCACCGAGAACGCGATCATGGCCGCGGTCATGGCAAAGGGCACCACCATCCTGCGCAACGCGGCTTCGGAGCCGCACGTTCAGGAGTTGTGCCGCTTCCTGAACGCGTTGGGAGCGAAGATCGGCAATATCGGCTCGAACACGCTGGTGATTGAGGGCGTGGAGTCGCTGGGAGGCGGGGAGTTCACCATCGGGCCGGATTACCTGGAGGTGGTGAGTTACATCGGGGCGGCAGCGGTCACCAAAGGGTCAATCCGCATCCGCAACGCGGGGCCGGAATATCTGGATATGGTGCGGCTGGTCTTCAGGCGGCTGGGGGTGCGCTGGGAGGTCGAGGGGGCGGACATTCTCGTACCCGCCGAGCAGGAGATGGTCATCCAGCCCGATTTGGGGAACGCGATCCCGCAAATCAAGGTCAACATCTGGCCGGCCTTCCCCACCGACCTGATGAGTGTGGCGATTGTGGTGGCAACGCAGGCGCGCGGCTCGGTGCTGTTCCACGACTGGATGTACGAGGGGCGGATGTACTTCACCGACAAGTTGAGCGGCATGGGCGCGCAGATTGTGCTCTGTGACCCGCACCGCTGCATCGTGAACGGGCCGAGCCAGTTGATCGGCGAGCGGGTGGAAAGCCCCGACATCCGTGCCGGGCTGGCGCTGGTGCTGGCCGCGCTGACCGCCGAGGGCGAATCGGTGATTCGCAACGTGGAGCAGGTCGAGCGCGGTTACGCCCGCATTGACGAGAACCTGCGGGCGCTGGGGGCGCGCATCGTGCGCGAGGGGTGA
>CAZPSL010000004.1:0-2487 GCA_964589145.1 uncultured Anaerolineales bacterium | reverse complement strand
TGCCGCGGTCGGTGCAGATGGCGGGTGGTGGCTGCCCATCCTGACAGAGCGAGGGGTCAGTCATCCGCCCCTGCTCTACGGCTTTGAGGCTGACCCCTACCCCGGCTTTCGCCAGGATTTGCTCGATCTGACCAACACCTTGCGGGAATACGGTGCCGATGCGCCCGAAACGCTGGCACTTTTGCGGGAGCGGGGGATAACGCACGTCTATATCGGGCAACAACAGGGAAGCGTGAATTCGCAGCAACCCGCGCTGCCGCCGGGGGCGTTGTTGGGCAGTCCGCATTACCAGCCGGTGTATCATCAGAACCGGGTGTGGGTGTTTGAGGTGGTGTGGTGAGCAACGAACTTTTGCGCGTTTGTTATTTTGGGACATATCGAGCGCGCTATGCCCGGAACCAGGTTGTCATTGCCGGACTGCGAAAACAGGGCGTACAGGTAACAGAATGCCACGAGCAATTATGGCAAGGGGCTGAGGACCGCGTCGGGGCAGCGACAGGCGGATGGCTGCGGCCGCGTTTTTGGCTGCGGGTGGCAACAACTTACTTCCGGCTGTTATGGCAATACATCCATTGCGACAATTATGATGTGCTGATGGTGGGGTACCCGGGGCATTTTGACGTTTTTCTGGCTTGGGTGCTGGCTCGATTAAAGCGCAAGCCCCTGGCCTGGGATGTGCTCAATTCGCTTTACCTGATTACGCTGGAACGCGGCATCGCAGTGCGGCATCCATTTACAGTCAAGATGCTGCGTCGGGTAGAGCGGCGCGCCTGCCTGTTGCCCGATATGCTTTTCCTGGATACACAGGCTTTCGTAGACTGGTTTGGGGAAACGCATCAGATCTCCACCCGAAAGTTCCGCCTGATTCAAATCGGGGTGGATGATCGTTATTTTCAACCGTTGCAAAAAACCGTTTCGGATGGCAAGTTTCGGGTAATTTATTATGGGACGTACATTCCCAACCACGGTGTGGAAACGATTGTACAAGCAGCAAAACTGCTGGAGACAGATGCGGATATTGAAATCGAGATGATTGGCAGCGGGCCTGATGAACCGAAAGCACGTCAGACGGCTGAACAACTAGGAGTACGGAATATCCGTTTCGTAGGGTGGTTGGGGCGCGAGGATTTGACAGCCCATATTGCTGACGCCGATTTGGTTTTAGGTGCCTTTGGCACCACCCGTCAATTGGAGTTGACCAACAACAACAAAATCTACGAAGGCTTTGCAATGGAAAAGCCGGTTCTCAGCGGCGATACGCCCGCCCTGCCTGATGTATTGCAGCACCGGGTACACTTGTATCTGTGCAAACGGGGGGACCCCCGCTCGCTGGCAGAGGGAATCCGAACATTGAAATCGGATGCAGAACTTCGTCAACGACTGATAGAAAACGGGCGAGAGATCGTATCCACTCATTTCAACACAACCGCTATTGGAAAAACAGCCGCGACGCATCTGCATGAACTGGTTGACAGGCAAGGGAGTGCGTAGCCCTATGCGAATTTTGTTCTTGCTTACGCAAGATTTGGAAAGTCCCTCCGGCCTGGGGCGATTTTGGCCGCTGGCGCGCGAACTGGTCCGTCTGGGACATTCGGTACGGGTAACAGCGTTACACGCTGATTTTGGCGCTTTGCAGCAGCGGGCGTTTGTGCGTGACGGAGTCGAAATTGAATATGTTGCCCCAATGCACGTTCTCAAACAAGGAAACCAAAAGAGATATTATCGCCCACATCAACTGCTTTGGATTGTGCTGCGGGCAACCTGGGTATTAAGCCGGGCTGCGCTGACGTCCCCTGCCGATGTCATCTTCGTCGCGAAGCCCCACCCAATGAATGGGGTTGCCGGCCTGCTGGCGAAAACGCTGCGCCATCTGCCCTTGCTGGTAGATTGTGACGACTACGAGGCTGGTTCCGGGCGGTTCAGCGGGGCATGGCAGCGCGCAATCATTGCCTTCTTTGAAAAACGGATACCACGCCATGCCGACTGGGTTACAACGCATACGCACTTTATGATGGAAAATCTGGTCTCCTGGGGTGTGCCGCGGGAGAAAATATTTTATCTGCCGAACGGGATTGACCCCGGCCGCTTCCAGCCCCCTGCGGTTGCGGAGGCAGAAGCCATGCGCAAAAAACTTGGACTATCAGGGAAAAAAGTGGTAGCATATATCGGTTCGCTGAGTTTTCCCAGCCACCCGGTTTATTTGCTGATGGATGCCTTTGCCCAGATACATGCTGCTTTGCCCAACAGCGTGCTGCTGATTGTCGGCGGCGGAGAAAATTTACCGGATTTACAAAAACAAGCCGCAAATTTGAACATTGAGGATGCGGTTTGCTTCACGGGACGAGTGCCCCCGGCGGATATTCCGCTCTACTATGCGCTTGCCGATGTAACCGTTGACCCCGTTCACGATGACGATGCAGCCCGAGGCCGCTCTCCGCTCAAGATGTTCGAAAGTTGGATCTGCGGGGTACCTTTTGTGACAATGGA
>CAZPSL010000003.1:0-7415 GCA_964589145.1 uncultured Anaerolineales bacterium | reverse complement strand
GCTGCACCCGCAAAGACTGGGTGCAGGCAAATGTTGTAGAAATTCCTATGTGTTTCCCTCGCCCCGCACACAAGACTGGCAGTCCTGCCAGGACTGCCAGTCTTCATTTTGTGAACAGGACAGGCACCGAACACCCCGCCCCGCTGGGGGAAGGGCAGAGACATGCGGCTGCCCGATTTCTACATCTTTTGCTTGCACCCGCAAAGACTGGGTGCAGGCAAATGTTGTAGAGGGCCAGTGGTCCCCCCTCCCTTGCCCTCCCCCCGTCGGGGGGAGGGTTGGGTGGGGGGAAAGGAAGCAGCGCCCATACGACTGCCCACTTTCTACAACATTTGCGTACACCCGCAAAGACTGCTGCGATAGACGGGTGCAGGCAAACGGGGTAGAATGTGTGCAAACAAGTGTTGCGGATCGGAGGTGGCGATGCCTGTTGGCAAATCTTTCAAATCAGGGAAGACCGCGCTGGTGCTGGCTGGCGGCGGCCTGACCGGTGTGGTTTACGAGGCTGGTGCATTGCGGGCTATTGATGATCTCCTCGTTGACCGTACGGTAAACGATTTTGATATTTACGTTGGCACCAGTGCGGGGGCCATTGTTTCCGCGATTTTGGCAAACGGCATCAGCCCGGAGGAACTGCTCCAGGCTTTGGACGGCACCCATCCTGAAATCCGGGGCGTACAGCGCAAGCATATTTTTCACATGAACACCGGCGATTTGCTGCGTATCGGGGCGCGTCTGCCGCTCACCCTCGGCCATGCCTGGGCGCATTACCTGCGCAATATTACGGATATGACGTTTGTGGATTTGTTATGGTCGCTTTCGGAGATTTTGCCATCCGGCTTTTATGATGGACGGGCGCTGGAGAATTACCTGCACGAAATTCTGGTCCGGTTCGGGGAGAGCGACGATTTTCGGGATTTGAACCGTCAACTTTACATCATTGCTACGGACCTGGATACCGGGGAACGGGCGGTTTTTGGCCGAGGTTATCTGGAAGCGGCTCCGGTTTCCCTGGCAGCGGCTGCTTCCTCCGCGCTGCCGATTGTTTACAAGCCGGTCAAGATTGGAGAGCGGGAATATATTGACGGCGGGATGCGCGGGAATGCCAGCCTCGACCTGGCAATTGAGCATGGTGCGACCCTGATTTTGTGCATCAACCCAATGGTGCCTTACGATAACCGGTACCATCGGGCAATCTCGTTTTTGGGGCCGGATGGCGGCTACTTGAGCGAAAAAGGTGTTCAGGCTATTTCCAGCCAGGTGACGCGCATCATCGGGCATTCCAGTTTGCATTATCACATCAAGCAACTGCGCCGGATGCACCCCGATGTGGATATTATCCTGATTGAGCCGCATTCTGATGATTACCAGATGTTTTTTTACAACATCATGCGTTACTCATCGCGCATGGCGGTTGCTCATCATGGCTTTGAAGCCGTGACCATTGATTTGGCGGAAGATTTTCAGGTGTACCGCGACATTCTGGCGCGGCACAACATCCCGATTACACGCCGTTTGGTGATTCGAGAGTTGGCGGAAATCCACCAATCGAACTATGCACCTGATGTTATCCGGCGTGTTCTCGAAGCCCGCCAGCCAGGGTGCAGCCGCGAGAATCGGGATACTCCCGAATGCCGCCTGCATCAATCGCTCGCCAAACTGGATTTGATTCTGGAACAGATGGGTTAGCGTTTGCGATTTGCTCCTGCCCTCAGGTTAACCGGCACGATTACTCTGGACGGTGCATACTCCGAGCCGATTTGGCAGGTTTGACAAGGACGGCTGGCCTGCTTGCCGTTTCAACAGTGTTCTACCACACCGTCACCAGCGGGACAGGCATGAACAGCAGGACAAACAGCACCAGCCCGCCAATCGCGGCCGCTTTACGCCACGGAGTCAGCGGTGTGATCTGATCCAGCGGCTCGGCGTGATGGCGGCCTACGAAAAAGATCAACGCTGCCCAGATAAACCAGCCCGACCAGACAAAGCCCAGTGCGATCAGCACTACCACGGCCACCGGCATCGCGTATTTTGCCCTGCGCCCCACCAGAACGTAGAGCAGATGACCGCCATCCAACTGCCCGACCGGGATCAGGTTCAGCATGGTGACCAGCAGCCCGGCCCATCCTGCCCAGGCGACCTGATTGAGAGTCACATCCAGCCCGCCGACGGGCAGCGGGGAGCCGGTGAAAAAGTAGCGTCCCCAGTAAAGTAACGGGTGCAGTCCCTGAAAATGCTCCGGGCGCGGCAGCCATTCACCGAAGATGGCAAACTTCAGCAGCAGGTAAAAAACCGAGTTGCCCTCAAAACTCTGCCCGGCGGCCATCGTTGCTGGCAGCGAATGCACTTCGGAGGTCAGCAGCCCCACAATCAGCACCGGGATGGCGACAATCAGCCCGGCATACGGCCCCGCCGCGCCAATATCCAGCAAGACGTTGCGGTTTTTGGGCGGCTCTTTTAACTGGATGAATGCGCCCAGGGTGCCAAAAATACTCAGCGGGAAGGGGATGAAATACGGCAGCGTGACCGCAGCGCGGTGAAGCCGTCCCGCGGTGTAGTGCCCAAACTCGTGCGCCAGGAGAATCGCCAGCAAACTGAGCGCGAACGGCCAGCCCAGCCACAGGTTCGAGAGCAGCAGCAGGAACATCTCCGGCAAATTGTCGCTGTCCGGCCCGGTATAGCCGTACAACGTGCCTGCAAGCAGCACGCTGCCGACCGTCAGCGCAAACAGGATCAGATTGATCCACGG
Organism: uncultured Anaerolineales bacterium; assembly: GCA_964589145.1. Classification (GTDB taxonomy): domain Bacteria; phylum Chloroflexota; class Anaerolineae; order Anaerolineales; family UBA11858; genus UBA11858. The sequence goes on along the minus strand of CAZPSL010000003.1, from coordinate 4,666 downwards.
GTTGGAGGGTTTCGGCTCGAAGATGCCATCCAGCAGGATGATTGTGTGCCGTCCCTCCTCGATGCGGAAAAGCGGCGTGATTTTTAGGGGACGCAGTGACCCCGCGAGTTGATCGTACGCCCGTTCGGAATCGAGCAACAACGCCCCCCGGTAGCGCACCCGGAAATTCTGCTTGGGTAAGCCGAGGGTGGTCTCCTCAACGCGCATGACGTCCTGAACCAAGATGGTTAGATTCTCAATTGCAGATTGCGGATTTTCAACTTCGGAGTATGTCACCGTTGTTCGCTGCCTCTGTAGGGGATAGGTAGACGCCTGGAATTTGTATCTCGAACTGTGTGTGTTCCCCGTTGCGCGTTACGTTAAAACAAGAGGCGGGAGTGGATGGGAGTCGAACCCACCGCGGCCCGCCACGCGACCCGCCACCGGTTTTGAAGACCGGGGAGCCCACCGGGACCCAACCACTCCCGAACTGGCCTGATTATACCGCTTGTTAACCGATTTCCAAAGGGATGTAATCGGAGAGGGCGCAGGCAAATGTTGTAGAAAGTGAGTGAAGTTCATATCGTTTTGTCAAGTGTGCCCCCACCCTCGACCCCTCCCCCTACCCTCACCCCTCTTCCACAGGGAGATGGGAACCAAAGCGGAAATTCTGGGGAGGGCGCGTTTATCCGGTGTGTGCAGATGATTTTAGTTGTTGTTCGCCGTGCTGCTCGCCAGTTTGGTGTAGATGTTTTCGTAGCGTTGTAAACATTGTTCTTGATTGGCTTTGTGACGAATTTTCCCCACAGCATTTTTCTGAATACGATTGCGGAGGTCGTCGTCCTTCAGAAGTCTGGTGATGGCGTTGGCAATGCCGCGAATATCGCCAATATCCGCATACAGGCCTTCTTTTTCGTGTGTTACCCACTCGTGCAGTGTGGGCAAATCACCCAAAACCGGCACAGCGCCACACGCCATGGCCTCCTGCACGGATTTTGGTGTGCCATCAGAAGAAGCCAGCGACAAGGCGACATCGGCGATCTGGTAATAAGCCGCGATTTCCCTGTCGTTCGATAGGGCATTGACATAACGGACGGCACCGGCGGCCCGATGTTTTTCTACGGTGGCTTTGAAGCGGGCGAGCAATTCAGGGTCCGCATTATAGGTGAAGATCACGAACCTGGCGGATGGCACCCGTTCCAGCACCAGGGGGATAGATTCTGCTATATCGAGCGGGTTGTAAATATCCCTGACTGCCCGGAGGCTCAGCACTATTTTGCCTGGCTCGCAGTGCAATTGAAGACGCAGCCTCTCAAGGTTATCTGCCGGGTGAAAGATGGCGGTATCAACGCCAAGATATGCAACTTCGAGTGGTTTTCCCGTTACCCCCAGTTTGCGTACCTGCCGGGCCAGATGCGCCGACACGCAGGTAATATAATCGGCTTTGCGAAGTGTCCAAAGGGATAATTTTCGGTGAAGCCAGGAGCGTTTGTGCAGCAGCAGCACATCCGAGCCATGCACGGTGACCAGAAACGGGTGAAAATTTGCGGCTGCGCCCAGCCATCCATAGCCTGCTATCCCGTGAATGTGCAGTATATCCGGCTGTATTTCCTGAATCAATCTGCGGGTTTTGTATCCCCACAGGGCGAACCTGGCCTTGCGAATATTGATCATCTCTGCCAGGTTGTAGAATGTGACATTTTTTTGCGGCGGGCGAGGCAGAGGGGTGTATCCAATGAGGTGAATCTCAAAACCCCGGTTGGCAAAGTGGCTGATCCAGCGCCGGGTGTGCGGGCTGCCAGGGTTGGCGATTATGCAGAGTTTCATCGCAGATTTCTGCCAGTCAGTGTCTTGTCTCGTTTATTGCGTTGTGCATAACTGCCTCGATCTGTTCGGCCACGCGGTCCCAACTATGATTTTCGGCGACATAATTTCGACCATTTCTCCCGAATTTTCTCGCGAGATCGCTGTTAGCGTACAGGGCAAGTAGTTGAGCCGCCAGATCTTTCGGGTTTTCAGCAGCGTAAAGTAACCCCGCATCGGCATTTCTTATGACGCCGGAAATACCGGGCAGTTCTGTTGCAACAACGGGTCGCTCGCAGGCCATGTATTCAAACAACTTCAGCGGAGAGATGCCGATTTGCTCGTTGCGCAAACGGGTGAACGGGGCTACACAGACGTCAAAGGCATTTACCCAGCAGGGGATATTTTCGTGAGGCACGCGGCCAGCAAAGTGGATCTGTGACTGGAGTTTTAGTTCCTGGGTGCGCACCAGCACATCTGAAAGTTTTGGCCCGTTTCCAATGAGCGTGCAGCGCACAGGGATGGATGAGCGAGCCAGAACTGCCAGTGCCTGCAAAAGGGTTTCAAAATCAATCCAGTGTTGAAAAGTTCCGACGAAACCGATGTGATAGGCATCCGAAGGCACACCGAGTTTTTTCCTGCATTCCTGTTTGGGCATCGGCGAGAAAATATGGGTATCGGCAGCGTTCGGAATAACCACACATTTTTCGGGCAAAACAGCGTAACGCTGAATCAGTTGATCTCGAATGCCCTTTGTAACGCAAATGACCTGGTTTGCGTCCCGCACAATCTGTGCTTCACGATGCCGGTGGTAATCTATCCATTGCATGTTTCCGGTTTCCAAACGCAATTCGTCTGTTTTTATCCCGTTCACTTCCACAATGGACGGGATTGCGTGTTGTCGTGCCAGGCGATTTGCCCCGGGGATACCGCGATGGTACAAAATATCAAATTTACCCAATTGCAAATACGCCGTTAGCACTTTTTGCAAAAGGGCATCATTCAGTTGAGGGAACCATCTGGAACCGGGGAGACGAGGTATCAGGCGTGCATTCAGCGGGCGAAAACTATCATAGGCACGCCAGCCGCGGGCCACAACCGTGATACGGTGCCCTCTGCGCTGCAATGCAGCGGCCAATTGGGCAAAATGAAGCGAGTCTCCTTTTTCGATGCTGAGATTCAGGGTGCTTGCATAGAGAATGTTCATTGCCAAAAGAGCGATCAGGTTGAAACATTGTCAACCGATTTGTACAGTTTATATAAACGTCTGCCATCGGATGTTTTTCCCAAATATCTGGATTCGTCCAACTCTGAATGCCTCAAAATGAACTCCACAAATTCATCTGCACTGAAATCACGATAAGCATTTTGCATCTGAACACTGTTAAATTCGTGTGCCTGAAAAAACATCATTTTCATCCGCAATCGTTGGAGCAAGGTTTTTAATTGGATGTAGGTTTCTTTGGTTTTTAAGAAATGGTGAAAAATGTTCAAAGCCAACACAATATCAAACTCGGTTTTGTCTGTGTAATTGAATATAGATTGATTTATAACGGTAAACTGCTTATTTTCGGCTTTCTTTAGCATCTCCAGGAAATAGGCGGCTTTCAAATCGCTTTCCACAGCATAACAGTCGAATCCGTCATCCTCAAAACGGTGGCAAAAATACCCCCAGTGGGCTCCAATATCGAGCAGGGTGCCTTTCTCCAAATCCAGATTTTCTCTGATCAAATTGTACCTTTCCGGGCCATAGTGGGATGGGATTGTTTCCAGATCTGGATGCAATAAGGGTTGATAAACTTTGCCATTGTGCGCTTCTGCATATTTGAGAATTTCCATCCTGAAGTTTACCCATTCGCGATGGCGCACCGTGACTTTCACCGGTACTTTTTCAATTTTGAGTAATTTTGCAATTGTCAGACGATGCCGGCCATCTTCAAAGAGAAGTTCTCCATCCCGGCCGATGCGAATTGAGATCTCATCTTCCCCGCGATATGGATCATCGGGGAAAAGAGATTGCTGTGATTTATAACCATTTTCTTTGATTTCTGTGTATAACGCTTCCAATTGCTCAAGCCGTCGGTTAAACTCATCAAGAGTTGTACATCCCCATTTGGTATTACCGGATGCTATTTCTGCTGTAACCCGGTGGTAAAAATCTGTATTTTCCCAGGGTTCGTTGTTGATAAATCGGGCTTTAAAGGCGCGGTACACATCCAAATCTGAAAAAAGGACTTTGTTTTTATCCCAATTCCCGCCGAGTATCTGCCCCCGCTCACCTAATGTGTCATATTTCGATAAAACACATTGATATTTGATTCTTTCAGGGTCGACCCAAAGCATTTGATGTACGTCCAAGCCTGCTATGGCCGCATCTTTGCCCGTTTTGAAATGAACTTCCAACTGCCAAAGTTTGAATTTGAGATATTTAATCAGTTTTCTGCCCGCCGCAAACCTTACAATCAACGGACGTAACGGCCTGAAAGTCGCTACGATTTTTTTTGAAATCACAGTGACGCTCCTTTTTTTATCGCTCAGAGCGAAAGTTATAGTTTTAAGATTGCATTTCTGCCAGTCGTGTCACAACCCGCTCATACATTTCTGCCCAGGGTTCCCAGGTGCCGTCAAAGGATGTATTATGCCACAATAGCGTAAAGGTTCCGTTCACGCGTTGGCATTTTTGCGCCAGTTCGATGATGCGCGCTTCGCCTTGTTCGGGAGACATTTTTCGATAGGTTTTCAGTGTTTGATCCATGACAATCAGCGGCTGTTCCAGCAGGTTCAGTTCGCGGTTGAATTCAATGTCGAACGGGCGGAAAGGGTGGCAGGTGCCGCAGCGAAACCCCTCATGGGAGGCATAGGCGAGCGTAGCATCGTAGGCCAG
>CAZPSL010000002.1:0-7007 GCA_964589145.1 uncultured Anaerolineales bacterium | reverse complement strand
CTGCTAATCTTCAGTATAGCCCAACTTTGCGAAAGCCGCACCGCTAACAACACAAAAACACCCCGCTCAGACGGGGTGTTTTTCGCTCTGGCTCCTCGGGCAGGACTTGAACCTGCAACCCATCGGTTAAACGCCTAGAATCCTTCTCATCCACTCCCGAAAATGGCATCATGTCCACACATTGTAAGCACAAAGGAGACGAACACAATGAGCGGCAAGATTTTCATATTTACAGAAACTTGCTTGCACAACTCCGCCCGGCGATGACTGCACTCACATGCATGTTCCCCCCGCCGATACTTCACCAGCCCCAAAATGTTCGTCACTTTGTACTTCCCACCGAGACCCCCGTTTCATCGGCCCGCCTTTGCATTCCGGGTGTTCACAAGTCACGCATTGCAGACCGCTTCGTACCTGACGTTCCATTGCAATGGCGATCATCTCTTGCAGGTCCAGCCCTTGAACCTATCAATTCGGTGGCTCTGCATGCTGGACACCCCACCATAACAGGGTATTTTTATGAGACACGAGACAGAGCGGCTCTCACACTCCCATCAGCCTGGTCTAGATGAGTTCGGGCTTCTTTGGCTGGACATCTGAGCAACACACTTACAATCGCTGTTTTTACATCTCCATCGCTGTTGAATAAGGCAATTGCCGCTTCATCCGTGCCGATGTTACAGGCCTGACTGATGATGCGCACAGCGCGCGCCCGCAATTTCTCGTTCTCCGGGCGCACCTCGACCATCAGATTGCCATACGTTTTCCCCAGCCGAATCATCACCCCGGTGCTCAACATATTCAGTACAAGTTTCTGCGCCGTACCGGCCTTTAGCCGAGTGGAACCGGTAATGACCTCCGGCCCCGCCAAAGGGGCAATGACATAATCCGCCAATTGCGCCAACGGAGCGGGCAGATTGCCGATTAGTGCAACTGTCAGCGCACCTCGGCGGCGGGCTTCTTGTAACGCACCGGCAACATACGGCGTTCGTCCGCTGGCCGCAACCCCCACCACGCTATCGTCGGGGCCAACTGTCAACTCGTTCAGCGCCCGCCGACCATCGTCCAAGTTATCCTCAGCAGCCTCCACAGAGACGGTCAGCGCACGCTTTCCCCCGGCGATAATGCCAACGACCTGCTCTGGCGCCGTGCCGAACGTGGGTGGACATTCCGAGGCATCCAGCGCGCCCAGACGACCAGAAGTTCCCGCGCCAACGTAAATCAATCGCCCCCCCTGACGCATCCGCATCGCTATTGCGTTAACAGCGCGGGCAATTTCCGGGAGATTGCGACGCACCGCCGCCACCGCACGGCGATCTTCCAGGTGCATCAGCCTCACAATCTCCAGGGTGGTGCGTAAATCCAGGTCACGGGTGAGAATGTTTTGTTGCTCCGAGTTCTGAATTCTGGCAGGAGGGGCGGCTTCGAGGTCAGGCTGATATTCGAATGGATGTCCCAAGTATTCCATTGCCAGCATCGCTGCCCCCACTGCGGCATCCGCCTGAGGGAGGCGAGAGCGGGCGAAAGGCACGCGAGTGCGAATCGCCTGGACAACGACCTGGCGGTAAAAGTCGTGTTTTTCCAGCAATCCGCCCGCCAGCACAAGGGAGAAGGGCTGCGTCCAAAGGTTCAGCCGCCGGGCAACCGCATCCACTGCTGCGGCCAAGGCGTCGGCCTCCCGTGCGATTTCTTCCACGGCCAGCAGGTTCCCTGCTGCTGCCGCATCCAGAACAATCGGTGCCAGAGATGCAATTTCCGACGGCGCACGGTTTGGCGCATGTACCCACTCGATGATGTCCGTAAACCGCTTCAGGCCAAGAAAGCGCAGAATTTGTTCACCCAAATCATCTGAAGGCAAATCGCTGCCCTCCGCGGAACGTGCAACCGCCCGCAATGTTTCCTGTACCAGATGGTAGCCGCTGCCACGGTCCAGAAAGTGCCCCCAACCGCCGGCGCGCGCACTGCTTCCGGTTTTGTTTTCGCCATAGACGATCATGCCCGTACCCGCAATGGCCACCACCCCCTGACGCGTCCCCAGGCCGCCCACCAGAGCGGCAACCGCATCCGTCACGACACTTCCGGGGATACCGGGCAGCAGTTCCGACCTCAGCGATTCGAGCAGGCGGACATCTTCCGGGCGGCCTGCACCGGCAAGCGCCCAAGTCACAGATGCCAGGCGGTTCAGGTTGATTCCCGCATCGTCGGCGGCTTCCTGCATGGCAGTCAACAAGGCGGCCTTCACGCTCTCTAACCCGACAGCATGATGATTGGAAGAGCCGCTTCTGCCGCGTCCCAGAACCCGGCCATCCAAGGTCATCACAACGGCAGATGTTTTGCTCGCACCGCCGTCCACACCAAGTACATATTGTTCCATGGTCAAAACTCCAAAAGGGGATGCGCCCGTTTACTGTGTCTCCGCCGCAGTAATCACGGCATTGTGCAATCGCTGGCGAAAATCAGCGATGCCGGTTCCGTCACGTCCGTAATACACCCGGTTGGTCAGCAGCACAATCACTAACTCTCTTTCGGGGATAATCCACAACGATGTGCCGGTGAAGCCGGTGTGCCCGTAACTGGTTCGGGGGAGCCGGGTTCCAACGGGGCTGCTGCCATCTTCACCAGGGAGTAACCAGCCCAGGCCGCGGCGTGTGCCGTTCCTGCTCACCTGGGCACGAGTCATCTCCCCAATGGCCTCTACCGAAAGCAGGCGCGCTTTCCCAAGGCCCAGATACATCTGCCCCAGCATCGCCACATCAGCAGCCGTGGAAAACAGCCCCGCGTGGCCGCTGATTCCTCCCAGAAAAGCAGCATTTTCGTCATGGACCTCCCCCCAACAACGCCGCCGCCGCCAGTTGCAAAACTCCGTGGGCGCTATTGTTTTTGGGGCTATGCCGCGGGCCAGCGGGTTGTAGCCTGTGTTTTCCAGACCCAGAGGGAGCCATACCGATTGAGCCAAGTATGCCTCCAGCGGCATTGCGGCCAGCCGGGAAATTGCCTCCCCCAGCAAAATCAGGCCCAAATCACTGTAAACCAGGCGTTGCCCGGGGAAATAGGCAAAGCCATACCCATTCCAGATGGATGCCCAGCGTTCCCTTCGCGTTTTTTCCGGGAGTTGATGCGGCAGCGGAATCTCGCCGTTCGTTTCACCCTTCAGGAACAGGCCGCGCCAAGCCGCCAGCCCGGAGGTATGTGTTAGCAAATGCCGAAAAGTGACCTCATTGGCATTTACCGTTTTCCCGGCAAACGCGGGCTCCGGCGGGAGCCACTCTCTCGTCAGCGGGTCTTCACTGGGGACGATAGGGCGAATGCCGCCAAATTCCGGCACGATTTGGGCGACCGGCGTATCCAGGTGTACTCGTCCGGCCTCCACCAGTGTCATGAAAGCGGTGACAACAAAGATTTTCGTGAGAGAGGCCAGATCAAACAGGCTTTCAACGCGGGTGGGCTGCCGGGCGGTTTCCGGATCCAGCCAGCCGTAGGCGCGCTGGAAAGCCACTTCCCCATTCTGTGCAACCAGCAACACCGCAGCCGGAAAAACTTCGCCTGTGCCGCCCCGCATCACGGCATCTACCGGCCCCCATGAGGCTGAGTGCCTGTTCTCACTTGTCGGTACAGGGCGTTGCACAGGGAATGCCACAGGTTTCCGCTCCTACGCTGGTGGTGCGTTATCTCTTTCCGATGCCCGCGGTCAACCCGGCAATAATTTGCTTTGTTGCAATCAGGAAGAGAATGATCAAGGGGAGCGTTGTGATCACCAGCCCGGCAAACAGGGTTGACCAGTCATTCTGGAACTCGCCGAAAAAGCGGGTCATACCCACCGGAAGTGTCCATTTCTCAGTGGAGCGCAGAAGAACGAGCGGGAAGAAAAAATCGTTCCATAGCGGCACAAACTGAAAGACTGTCACGGTCGCCAGTGCGGGGCGCACCAAGGGCAGCATTATCCGGCTGAAGATGGTAAATTCGCCGGCTCCGTCAATGCGGGCCGCCTCGCTCAACTCATTCGGCAATTGCCGGAAAAACGATGAAAGAATGAACACCGAAAACGGGATTCCGGTCGCGGCATAGACAAGGATCAACCCCAGGCGGCTGTCAATCAGCCCGAGATCGTTTAGCAACAAAAACAGGGGAACAATTGCCAGGCGAAACGGCAGCATCAGCCCGGCCAGGAAGAAAGCGGAGATAACGTAACTTCCGGGGAACGTATACCGCCCCAGCATGTATGCCGCCAGCGCCGAAACCGCTGTAGCCAAGATGACCGAGGCAATTGTAATGAACAATGAGTTGAGAAAATATGCGCTGAAACTGGCTTCATTCCAGGCTCTCAGGTAACTGTCGAAGTTCAGGGAGGTGGGAAGTCCGACGGGGTTTTTGAAAATTTCTCGTGTCGGGCGCATTGTGTTCCCTACAACGAGCAGCAACGGAGCCAAAACAACCGCGGCGTAACCCCACAACAGTGCATAAATTCCGGCGTCTGATAAACGAAAACGCCACCGCTTCTTGGGGGTTGGGACATCCTCTTTGTGAGTGGACCTGTTCGTTGTGGTCATGTGAGGCGGTCCTCCAGGCGGCGGAACCAGGCCAGCGTAAGCGTAGAAATGCCAAAAATGAATACGAACATCAGCACTGCCAGTGCGGAGGCCAGGCCAAAGGCATCTACCCCGCCGCGGAAAGCAGTGCGGTAGAAAACCAATCCAAGAACATCTGTGGAACCTATGGGGCTGCCAAAAACGCCGCCCAAAGCCCAGACGATACCGAAGGCGTTGAAATTGCCAATAAACGTCAACACGGTGACAATCCCAATAACGGGCGTGAGCAAGGGCAGTTCAATGCGCCAAAAGACTTGCCAGGCATTCGCACCATCGATTTTTGCCGCCTCGCGCAGATCATCTCCGATGGCTGCCAACCCGGCGGCAAACAACAACATTGGAAACCCAACCCACTGCCAGGCGTTGACCAGAATGATAGCCGGAAGGGCGGTATGCGGGTCGCCCAACCAGGGCAGCGCAAGAGATTCCAGCCCAACGGCCTTGAGCATCTGGTTGATCGGCCCGAATAATGGATTGAGCATCAACCCCCACAAGTATCCAACCACCAGCGGGCTGATCAGATAAGGGATTGTGTAAACTACCTGAAAGAATCGTTTTCCCGTGCGGGAGCCATAAAGCAGCAAAGCAAAGAGCAGCCCCAGCGTGTTCTGGATTGCCATTGTGCCAATGAAAAAGTAAACATTGTGCAGAAAGGCCCTGGGAAGTTGTTCGTTAAGTGGAACGCGGGTAAACAATTCCCGAAAGTTGGCAAGGCCAACGAAACCGCCGCGATTCAGCCCGCTGAACTCGAACATGCTGAAGTACATGGATTGCACCAACGGCCAAATCATAAAAACCGTATACAGAAGAAAGGCTGGCAGCAAAAAGGCGATAATCGTCGGCCAAGGGGGCGCGGCCCGCCCCACGCCTTTTCGAGGCGTGAGGCGGGCGCGCTGTTTCTTCGGAGATGGTGAGTTTACAGCCATCGCATCATCTCAGGTCAGACCTACTGCCCTGGGGTGAACCACTGTGAGATACCCTCCTGAAGCGCAGCAGCGGCTTCGGCGGCGGTCGTCTCTCCCAGCAGCATCTTCTGGATCTCAGGCTGCAATATAGCCGTCCCCGAAGGATCGCCATACCGGAAGTCCACCAGCAGCAGGTAGGACGCAGGCATCTCTGCAAAGGCCTCGGCAAACTCGGCCAGCAGCGGATCCATCGGCTTGGTGCCCGGAATGGGTGACAACTGCTTGATCTTCTCGGTAAACAGTTGCCCGAACTCCGGCGTCCCCATCCATTCCACTAACTCCATCGCCGCATCGGGATGCTCGCTCAACGCATTGACCCCGTAAGACCCGTCCATCCAGCCCGGCGCCAGTGGCCCCGTCAGCGAACCTGGCGGCGGCGGCACGACAAACATCCCAATATCCAAGTCCGACGCCTCGCTCCGCCAGAACCCCACCTCAAACGATCCGCCAATGAAAATCCCCGCCTGCTCCGTGATGAACAGGGTGCGGGCATCCTCATACCCAATCCCAACCACATCCTTGTGCAAATATGGCTTTATCAGGTTGATTACCTCCAGCCCCGCTACATAGTCCGGATCGGTGAAGTCCTTCTCCCCGGACAAAACCGCAGCCTGAAACTCAGGACCTCCATACCGCGGCGCTGCAATCGCCTCATGCAGGATGGTCAGCATCCAGACATCTTTCGCCGGATTCCCAATCGGTGTGTACCCCGCTGCCTGCAACGCATCCAGCACCGCAATGAATTCGTCCCATGTCTGCGGCTCACTCAAACCCAGTTCATCAAAGATGCCCTTGTTGTAATACGCCCCAAGCACCTGCACCCCAAACGGTACACCGTAAATGTGCCCGTCCGAACGCCCGGTAGCCCCTTTGAGTATGGCATCCGTGAAGTTCGAAAGCGTCGCAACCTTGCCATCCAACGGCAGCAACTGCCCGGCCTCAATGAGCGGCTGGATGCCACCATAAGCCCGCAACTGCACTACGTCAGGGCCGCCCTCCCCCGTCAGCCCCGTCGCCAGAATGTTGTTGTAATCGGTGTTGACAAACGGAACAAACTCAACCGTCACCCCAGGATGCGCCGCCTCGTATACATCGAAAATCTCATTGTAGGCGTCCTCGTCCTCCGTCCGCCACGACCAAACCGTCAATGTCACCTCCTCGGCAGGCTCAGCAGGCTCTTCGGCCGGGGCTTCGGCGGCGCCACCTTCCGGGGTGAACCACTGCGAGATACCCTCCTGAAGCGTAGCAGCGGCTTCAGCAGCGGTCGTCTCTCCCAACAGCATCTTCTGAATCTCAGGCTGCAACACAGCCGTCCCCGAAGGATCGCCATACCGGAAGTCCACCAGCAACAGGTAGGACGCAGGCATCTCTGCAAATGCCTCGGCAAACTCGGCCAGCAGCGGGTCATCAGGCTTGGTGCCCGGAATCGGCGATAACTGCTTGATCTTCTCGGTAA
>CAZPSL010000001.1:0-13853 GCA_964589145.1 uncultured Anaerolineales bacterium | reverse complement strand
TCCGTCTTCTTCAGGAAGCGCACATTCTCGCGGATGCCCGCCCTGGCACCCGCCGGGCCGTTGCGGTCGGTGACCTCGTAGCACAGCACCGCCCGCAGACCCGCCTGCTCCACCGCGTCGGCGATCACGTCCAGCGAGCCGTCAATGAAGTTGGGCGAGGCGTGATGGTCAAACAGCGTGGTTGTGCCGTGCCTGATGGCGTCAATCAGCGAAATCAGCGCCGAGTAGGCCACCGCGTCCTCGTCGAGGGCCAAATCCAGCGGCCACCACAGTTTTTGCAAAATCCGAAGGAACGAATCCGGCGCCTCGCCGGGGATCGCCATACCGCGGGCGTACATGCCGTAAAAATGCGTGTGCGCGCAGATGTTCCCCGGCATCACATACTGCCCGCGGGCATCGAGATGCTCGGTATCAGGATATTTGGCTTTCAGTTCCGCTTCCGGCGCAATCTCGCGGATCACGCCGTCCTCGATGTAGATGGCTTGACCTCCCAGGACGCGGTTCTCCCGCTCCCAGGTGATGAGGGTTCCGTTGGTAATCAGCATGGGTCACTCTCCAAACTCCAGCCCCTGGATGATTCCGGGGGCACGACTGGCAGTCCTGGCAGGACTGCCAGTCGTCAGGGCAGTGAAAAATCAGAAATCCAGTACAAACCGCTCCTGCACGGGACTTTCCAGCGCGCCGGGGATGTACGTCCGCACCCAGGCAGTCGCCGCCCGCCCGTCCAGGCGCAGATGACGTTTCGCCAAACAGGCCATAAACGTGCCCGTGCGTCCCACGCCCGCCATGCAGTGCGCCGCGGCGGAACCGCCGCCTTGCGCGTGACGGAGTACGGCGGCAATCGCCGCCTCCAGCGCGGCGGGGTCCGGAGGCGCTTTGAAGTCCGGGACGGGCAGGCGGATCACCTCCAGACCGGCAGCCCGGTAAAAAGCGGGCAAATCCCGCCGGGCGTGGACGAGGTACTCCTGGGGTTCGGTCAGCACCACCACCAACGAAATTTCCGCCGCGCGGTAGGCATCCCAGACCCGCCCCAGCGGGTCGTAGGGGCTGAACGGCATCGGGCTGCGGTAGATCTTTCCGGGCAGTCCGAAGGGCAGTTCGGTAAGCGGATGGTCTTCGCGGGAATGGATCATCTACTGGTCAGGATTGCATCTCCGGCAACAGGACGATCTTCCCTGCCACGGCCGCTCGTTCCACCAGCGCGTGCGCCTGTGCTGCCTCCACCAGGGGCAGCCGTTTGCCAATAAGCGGCTTGATCTTGCCTTGTCGAAGCAAATCGAATAAGGTTGTCAAGTCAGCGGTATACCAGTCAGGATGTTTGGCGCGCCAGGGAGCGATGGAGTAAAACACGGTCAGGCGCCCGTTGGGGAGTAGTCGCCACAACTGCAAACGCAGGAAATCCAGCGGAATGCTGCCGCTCCGCCCCAGCACGGTATCGTAAAATCCATAAGCGACCAGTTTGCCGCCCTTGTTAAGCATCCGAAACGAGCGTTTGAAACTTTCGCCGCCAATGCCGTCGAAAACAACATCCACGCCGCCAGTCTCAGCGAGAATACGGGCAGGGTAATGCTTGTCCCGGTAATCCAGCGGCACAGCCCCCAAACGACGAACCGCATCGTGTTTGGCGGGAGAAGCCGTCCCGTACATCTTGAGACCAAGCAGTTTGCCCAACTGGAGCAGTGCAGAGCCAACGGCACCGCCCGCCCCGTGAACCATAATCCGCTGCCCGGATTGCACGGCTGCAACGCGGTACAACAACTGATAAGCAGTCAGGTAGGAAAGCACAAGCGCAACCGCCATTGCGGGGTCCAAACCATCAGGAACGGGGGTCAGATGCGCTTCCGGGAGGCACAAGTATTCAGAATATGCACCCAGCACGGTTAAATCCGCCACGATCTGACCGGGTGCAAAACGGGAGGTACCATCTCCCAGGGCATCTACCACCCCAACCATGTCATATCCCGGTACAAAGGGCGGCTTCTCCTTCACATCCGGGTACATTCCCTTGCGGATCATCACATCGGTAAAATTCGCTCCGGTTGCCAGCATGCGCACCCGTACCTCGCCAGCCTCCGGCTCCGGAAGAACTGATTGCTCAACCACCCTGAGCACCTCCGGGCCGCCAAATGCTGTAATCTCTACCCGTCTGTAGGTCATCACTCAAAACTCCATTTCAGTTGCAAATCGCATCGGTAAAGCGGATTGGCAATCCGCTCTACCCTGCCTGCCTGTGAACCAAATCTTCCTGATCCACGGGCAGGCGGTCTACCCGAACGCCGGTGGCGTTGTAAACCGCGTTGGTGATGCTGCCAGTGGTTCTCGGCATAGGTATCGCCGGTTTGGGCAATCGCCTGAATCTCGCGCGCCCAGGCCAGCCATTGGGGGGTAAGGCTATTTTCGCACAAAGTTGTCTTCTTCCTCGCAGAGCGGATTGGCAATCCGCTCTACCCTGCCTGCTTGTGAACCAAATCTTCCTGATCCACGGGCAGGCGGTCTACCCGCACACCGGTGGCGTTGTAAACCGCGTTGGTGATGGCCGGGATAGTGGGGATGCTGACGATCTCGCCGACCCCTTTGGCGCCATAAGGGCCTTCCGCAGTGGGATGCTCGACCACAAAGGAGGTGATCTCCGGCACCTGGGAGATGTTCGGCATCCGGTAGCGCGCCAGATGGTCGGTGAAGGGAATCCCGTCCTCGAGGATGAAATCCTCCGTCAGGGCGTGCCCGACTCCCATGATGACACCGCCCTCGACCTGCCCTTGCAGCCCCAGCGGATTGATGGCCTTGCCCACGTCGTTGGCGGCAATCACCCGCAGGACGCGCACCTCGCCGGTGCGGGTATCCACCTCAACTTCGGCGGCCTGCGCGGCGAAGGAAAAGGCAAAGTGCATGTCGCCGCCGGTACCCAGGGGCTGGGTTTTGGGCGCCCAATACTCGTACATCACCCGCGGCTGACGGCCTTCGGCGTGCATGATCTCAACCACCTCGCCCAACTGGATGGTCTGCTCGCCGACCTGCGCCAGCCCCTCGATGAAGCGCACCTGATCCGGCGGCACGTCGAACTTTTCGGCAAGCGCGCTGGCGATGGCTTCGCGCAGGGTTTGGGCGGCGTAGCGGGCCGCGTTGCCGGTCACGTAGGTCTGGCGGGAGGCGGTCGTGGGGCCGCCGTCGGGGGTCAGGTCGGTGTCCATCACCAGAACGCGCACCTGCTCCGGGGGCACGTTGAACTCCTCGGAGACGATCAGCCGCAGAACGGTCACCAGCCCCTGCCCCAACTCCGCCGAGGAGGTGCGGACCTCCAGCGTGCCGTCGGGGTAGAGTTCCACTTCGGCACCGGCTTTGTCGGGCGCGCCGCCCCCAAGGCCGGTGTTCTTGTAGGCAGCCGCAAATCCCCAGGAACGGATCAGATGCTCCTGCCCAGGGACGCGGTGCGGCTTGAAGGGATCATCAAAGCCCTCGGCACGCGCAATCCGCCGCATCTCGGCATCCACTTTCTCGATGCACTCCAGCAGCCCCACGCTCTCGCGCAGGGTCTGGCCGGTGTTGGTCACGCTGCCGACCCGCAGGGCGTTCATCCGGCGCAGTTCCACCGGGTCCATGCCGAGTTCGTGCGCCAGCATGTCCATCATGTTTTCGATGGCAAACTGCCCTTGCAGCGCCCCAAAACCGCGGAACGCGCCCGCAGGCGGGTTGTTGGTGTACATGGCGTAGCAATCGCCGCGCACGCTGGGCACGTCGTAGGGGCCGGAAGAGTGCGTGGTGGCCCGCGCCAGCACCTTCTCGCTCAGCGAGGCGTACGCGCCCGCATCGCCAAAAAGTTCGGTCTCCACCGCGGTCAGCCGTCCGTCGCGCTTCGCGCCCACCTTGACGCGGATTTGCGTGGCGTGGCGCTTGGGGTGCACCAGCAAACTTTCGTGGCGGTCCCACAGCAGTTTGACCGGCCTGCCGGTGGCCTGCGCCAGCAGCGCGGCGTGGATTTGCCCGGCGATGTCTTCCTTTCCGCCGAACCCACCGCCCATCAACTGCCCGACGATCCGCACCTTCTCTTCCGGCCAGCCCAGCACCCGCGCCACCTGGCTGCGGTCGGAATACGGAATTTGCGAGCCGACGTAAACTTCAATGCGCCCGTCCTCGGTGGGGCGCGCCACGCTGCATTCCGGCTCCATGAAAACGTGGTCGTAAGGGGGGGTGTGGAAGGTGTGCTCCAGCACCACGTCGGCCTCGGCGAAGCCCTGCTCCATCTCGCCCTTGCGGACCTTGATGTGCTTCAGCAGGTTGCCTTTTTCGTGCAGTTGCGGCGCGTCGGGCTGCCTGGCGCGCACGGCGGTGGCGACCACTTCCAGCGGTTCGTACTCGGCTTCAATCAGTTCCACCGCTTGCAGGGCGATTTCGCGGGATTCCGCAGCCACGATGGCGACCGCGTCCCCGACGTAGCGCACCCGCTCCCCGATTCCGACCAGCGCGGGCCAATCGTAGGTGACCAGCCCGTGATTCTGCTCTCCGGGGATGTCCGCCGCCGTGAGTACCGCCGCCACCCCCGGAAGGGCGCGGGCGGACTCGGTTTCGAGGCGTTTCAAAATCCCGTGGGGAATCCCGGCCCGTTTGACCGCGGCGTGGAGCATCCCCGGAAACTTGAGGTCATCGGTGAATTTCGCCGCCCCGGTGACTTTCTCCACCGCGTCCGGGCGGATTTGCGCTGTCCCGACGGCGTGCAGCGGCTCGGCGGAGGCCGCGGCAAGGGGTTCCGCGCTGTGCGCCGCCACATCCAGGATGGCGCGCTCGATGGCGGGGTAAGTCCCGCAACGGCAGAGGGTATCCTTGAGCGCGTGGCGGATGTCGTCCACTGTGGGGTTGGGGTTCTCCTGTAGCAGCGCGTAGGAGGTCATCAACTGACCGGGGGTGCAAAATCCGCACTGCACCGCGCCGTGACGGATGAAGGCTTCCTGGAGGGGGTGCAAGATGACCCTCACCCCATCCCCCCGTCCCCCTTCCCCTCTCCCGGCGGGAGAGGGGAAGGGGGTGCCGCCATCGGCGGCGGGGGCAGGGGTGAGGGCGGCCAGC
This sequence comes from uncultured Anaerolineales bacterium, assembly GCA_964589145.1. Lineage (GTDB taxonomy): Bacteria > Chloroflexota > Anaerolineae > Anaerolineales > UBA11858 > UBA11858. The sequence continues at coordinate 8,792 of CAZPSL010000001.1, read as the reverse complement.
CCTTCAACGGTGATGATTTCCCTGCCTGCCGCCTTCGCCGAGGGGAAGGTGCAGGAGAGTACAGGTTCGCCATCCACCAGCACGGTGCAGGCGCCGCATTCGGCTTCGTTGCAGCCGATTTTGGTGCCGGTCAGGTTCAGGCGTTCGCGCAGTAAATCCGCCAGCATTTCGCCGGGGCGGGGTTCGATTTCGATGGGTTTTCCATTAACGGTGAGTTTCATGGGTCGTTCCTTTGGGATGGGCAGGAGAGCAGGGATCAGGGATCAGGGATCAGGGATTAGGGATTAGGGATTGGGGGTTGGGGATTGGGCGTTGGGATGCGGAAATACGGGGTGCGTCTGCATCCCTGTTTACCGGTATCCCTTCACATCTTCCGCGCCCGGTCTGTTCAGCCCGCTCCCGCCCGCTCAAATGCAGTGGTCAGCACATCCCGCAGCAGCACACCAACCACGTGCTGGCGGTATTCCTTCGTCGCCCGGTGGCGGCTGGTGCGGAAGTTCGCTTCGTCCAGAATGGCCTGATACGCCCGCTGGAGGGTGTCATCGTCAAGCATCTGGCCGCGCAGTTCCGCCTCGGCAGCGGTCATGCGGCGCGGCACCGGCCCCGAAGGGCCGACGGCGATGCGGGCTTCGGCAATGCGGTCGCCCGCGCGGCGCAGCCAGGCCCCCAGGTTGAGAATGGCAATTGCCACCCCCTGCGGGCGCATGACACGCTTGAAGGCCGAAGCCTCCCCCGCGCCGCGCAGCGGCAGGTAAAACCCGACCAGCAGTTCGTCTTCCGCCAGGGCGGTTTTGCCCGGCCCCCGGAACAACTCTCCAAGCGGCACCCGCCGGTGACCGTCCAGCCGCCCGACCTGCGCCTGCGCGCCCAGCGTCATCAGGGCGATGGTGCCGTCCGCAGCGGGGAGCGCGTGAGCGACGTTGCCGCCCAGAGTCGCGGTGTTGCGCACCTGAGGGCCGCCAATCAGCCCGCAGGCTTCCGCGAGGGCCTGGGCGTGTTCCTGAACGAGCGGAGATGCGGCGATTTTCCGGTGCGGGACTCCCGCCCCGATGAACAGTTCCCCCTCCCGGATTTTCAGCGCGGTCAGCGTCGGGATTTGTGTGACATCCACCAGTGTGTGCACTGGCGGGTGACGTCCCTGTTGCAGATCCAGCAGCAGGTCGGTTCCACCGCCGATGATTTTGGCCTCCCCCGGCGCGGCGGTCAGCGTCCGCAGCGCGTCATCAACGGTTTGGGCAATGTGGTAGTGTTTCCAAAGGTTCATAGGATCGGCTGCTCACCAGGATGGCGGCACTTTTCGTTGGGGCAGTCGCGCAGGTAGCCGCATAGTCGAGTAGTCCGGTAGTCGCGTGGCCGTGTCGGACTATCCGACTGTCAGATGATTCGACCACCTCCCCCAACGCCGCCGCGGACTGAGTTTTGCCCGCGCCGACCGCCGATCCGATGAGTTTATTCTAGCATAAAATCAGGACTTTTGCCCTGCGCCCATTGTGAGGGGTGCAGGCAAATGTTGTAGAAATTGAGTGAAGTTCCATATCGCGTTGTCAAGTATGCCCCCACCCCCGACCTCTCCCTCTACCCTCACCCCTAACCCCTCTCCCACAGGGAGAGGGGAACCAAAGTCCGCACCAATCAGCATTTCTCCGGGGCGGTCACCCTCTCCCACAGGGAGAGGGGAACCAAAGCGGAAATTTTGGGGAGGGGGGACACAGGGGGAATGGTGAAACCCGCCATACGGCAATATATCTGTTTGAATTTTCGGATAGATACTATGTGTTTCCCTCGCCCCGCACACAAGACTGGCAGTCCTGGCAGGACTGCCAGTCTTCATTTTGTGAACAGGACAGGCACCGAACACCCCGCCCTGCCGGGAGCAGGACAGAGATATGTGGCTGCCCGATTTCTACATCTTTTGCCCTGCGCCCATTGTGAGAAAAACTCCCCCAAAGAGGAGAAAGCCATTATAATTCAGTGTTGTTCACAATAAGGAGAGTCACTCATGTTATTCAAAAAATTATCCCGCGTCGTTTCTCTGGCGCTCGCCGGAGCGTTCCTGCTCTCCGCCTGCGCCGTCGCTGCTCCCGGCCCGACGGCGACCCTCATCCCGTCGGATACCCCCACGGCAACTCCGCTACCCCCAACAGCGACTTTCACCCTTACCCCGTCGGAGACACCCACCCCCACAGAAACACTCACACCAACACCATCAAAAACCCCCACGGAAACCCCGACTCCAACCGAAACGCCCACTGAGACCCCTACGGAAACCATGCCTCCCGCCTGGGCCGACCCGAACATCGTGCGCGTGTACGTCACCCACCTGGGAACGGGCGGCCCGGTTGCCTGCGGCGATTCGCTGATTGGGCTTTCGGCAGGCGTCTGGCGCACGGGAGACGTGAAGAAAGACATCGCCATCGCACTCAACGCTTTGTTTGCCAGCGGGCAGCACATCGGCGCATACCACAATGCAACCTATCCATCCAGTTTCAGAGTCAGCAATGTGGAATTTGACAAGAGCACAGGCAAGGCGACCGTTACGTTGAGCGGCTCGTACGTCAAGCCGGCCGACCAATGTGAGGCCCGCCGCTACCGCGAGCAGGTCTGGGCTACCGCCCGTCAGTTCCCCGAAGTCAACCGCGTCAGCATCTGGCTGGATAACGGCAAACTGCTTGGCGATTTGCTGTACGCGGTGATGAGTAAAAAGCCGTGAGAAATTGCAGGTTGAAGGTTGAAAATGCCGGATTCTCAAAATTACGATTCTCGTTTCGGAGAAAACATCATGTCTGATACCATCCAAGCCGCGCTGGACTATGCGCAACAAAATTCCGATAAATTTCTCGCCGAACTCACCGAGTTCGTCCGCATCCCCTCGATTTCCACTGACCCACAAGCCAAAGGCGACGTGGAACGCGCCGCCCAATGGCTGGCGGACAAATTCAAAGCCATCGGCATGGAAAACGTGACCATCTACCCCACCGAGGGGCATCCGGTGGTGTACGCCGACTGGCTCCACGCCAAGAACGCGCCCACGGTGCTGATTTACGGGCACTACGACGTGCAGCCCGCCGCCCCGCTTGACAAGTGGGACAGCGATCCCTTCGAGCCCGAGGTGCGCGGCGATAACTTTTACGCCCGCGGCGCAACCGACATGAAAGGGCAGGTTTCCGCCAGCGTTGCCGCGGTGGAATCCGTACTCGCTGCCACCGGGGAATTGCCCGTTAACATCAAGTTCATCATTGAAGGCGAGGAGGAAATCGGCTCGCCGCACCTCGGCCCCTTCATCGCCGCGCACAAGGATTTGCTGGCCTGTGATTTTGCCCTCAACCCCGATACCGGTATGGCCTCCGCCGATTTGCCGACCATCACCTACGCCCTGCGGGGGCTGGCCTACTTTGAACTGCGCGTCTACGGCCCCAATCAGGATTTGCACTCCGGCGTTTTTGGCGGGGCGATTCACAATCCGGGGCAGGCGATCTGCGAACTGATTGCCGGTATGCACGATGCGCAAGGACGCGTTACGCTGCCCGGCTTTTACGACAAGGTGCGCCCGCTCAGCAAGGAGGAGCGCGCTGAAATCGCCCGCCTGCCCAACGATGACCAGTGGTATCTGGAACACACCGGCGTCCCTGCGCTGTGGGGCGAACAGGGGTACACCGCCCCGGAGCGGGTTGGCGGCCGCCCGACTCTGGAGATCAACGGGCTGTACAGCGGCTTCATCGGCGAGGGAGCCAAAACGGTGCTGCCTTCCTACGCGATGGCAAAAATTTCCTGCCGCCTGGTGCCCGACCAGGACCCGGAGGAGGTTTATCGGCAATTGCTGGCCTACATGGAGCAGAACGCGCCGGAGACCATCCGGTGGGAGGTGATCAAAATGGCCGGCGGCCCCCCCTCAATTTCCGACCGCAACTCCCCCTGGGCGCAGGCATATCTCAAGGCAGCGGAAACCGTCTGGGGCGTGCGTCCGGCGTTCAAGCGCGAGGGCGGCAGCGTCCCCGTGGTCACTGATTTTCAGCAAACCCTGGGCGTGGACGTGGTCAATATGGGCTTTGGGCTTCCTGACGATAATCTGCACGGGCCCAACGAGAAACTCGACCTGCCCAACTGGCGGCGCGGCATTGATGCGCTGATCCACTGCTTTTACAACCTGGCAGAATAATGGTTGAGAAGATGCCCAACTACGGCGGTCAGGCCGTAATCGAAGGGGTGATGATGCGCGGCGGGAAAGCCGTTGCCATTGCCATGCGCGACCCGGACAAAAACATTGTGATTCACACCGAGGAGTTGGGCGGGATTTACCGAAGCCGGGCGGCGCAGGTTCCGTTTGTGAGGGGACTTGTGATTTTGTGGGATGCGCTCGGCCTGGGGATGCGCGCCCTGACCATCTCGGCGAATCTCCAAACCGGGGATGACGAGCAACTGGAAGGCCCGATGCTGTATCTGACCCTGGGGATTTCACTCGCCCTGGGGGCTGCGCTCTTCTTCCTGATCCCGGCAGGGGTCGGCCAACTGCTGGAGCGTTTTCTGGGAGTCAACTCCTGGTGGAGCAATCTCGCTGAGGGTGCGGCGCGGCTGGCGCTGCTAATCGGCTACATCTGGGCAATTGGCCTGATGCCGGACGTGAAGCGGGTGTACGCCTACCACGGTGCGGAACACAAGACAATCAACGCCTTTGAGGACGGTGCGGAACTGACCCCCGAAGTGGTTGCCACCTATTCACGGGAACACGCCCGCTGCGGGACGGCTTTTTTGCTGACCCTGGTGCTGATTTCGGTGCTGGTGTTCTCGCTGCTGGGCCCGATGCCCTTCGGCTGGAAAATTGCCAGCCGGTTGTTGTTTATCCCCGTGATTGCAATGCTGGCTTACGAGTACATCCGCTGGACGGCCAACCACCTGGATTCGCCGTTTGTGCGGGCGCTGGTCAAGCCAAACCTGGCGCTGCAACGGCTGACCACCCGCGAACCCTCGCTGGACATCCTCGAGGTGGGCATCGCGGCGTTCAATGCGATGCGTGCGGCGGAGGCAGAAAGCGCAGCGCGGGCTGGCGATTCGCCCCCAAAGCAGGCAGTCAATGAAAACAAGGGGGTGGTGATATAGGGCGTAGGGACGTGATGATGTAGACGTAGGGACGTGATGATGGGTGAGTAGGGACGTGATGAATCACGTCCCTACTCATCCATCACCTGCACGGCCGGTTCATGCTGGCGGGGACGGGGTGAAATGCCGCCACAGCATGTCGAAACGCATCCGGTTTATTGCTGCGGTTTTTCGGATGGGCGGGGCATCAGAGCATCAAAGCGATGCGGGGCGGGTTTTCGGGAGAATGCTCTTTCAGCCACGCGGTTGCGCCAATTTTCTGCAACAGGGCAACGCCGGTGTTCCAGCAGGATGTTTTTTCTTCGGGGAGAGGAACCGCCGCGCTCAAGGCAAGGCAGCATCCGGCTTCGTCCAGTTTTCGATCAAGGGATTTTGCCAGCGAAAGTGCTTCCCGCAGAATTGAAATTTTCTGCTCTCCGGTTTCATACTCGGCCAGGCAGCGCAGCGCAATGGTTTTCAGGCTGGCAGCGTGAATCTCGTCGGCAATCGCCAGGGCGTCGTGGGCCAGTTGAACCGCTCTGGAAGTTTCTCCCAAATCAGCGTAACACCAGCTCAAATTGACATAACCGCAGCCAATTCCTTCAGGTGATTGTTCCTGTTTAACGGAATCGCTGTAGCGGGTGAAATCGGCCAATGCTTCGCGAAGCCGGCCCTGCATCAGATAAACGATGCCGCGATTGTCGTATCCGCGTACCTGTTCCTTGAAGTGACCAGTTTGTTCCGCCAGGGAAATCTGCCGCTGGATGTAGCGCAGGGCCTGGTCAAGTTGTCCGCGAGAGAGATAAACCAATCCCAGGTTGCCGACATCAACCGTCAATCGCCAGCGGGCGTTTAACTGTTCCGTTGTTTTCACGCTTCGGAGAAGCGATTGTTCGGCGTTATCCAGTTCAGAGATGCTCCAGTAAACAAGCCCCAAGTTCCCCGATGTGATTCCTTCGGCGTAGATATCGCCCTCCTGGCTGTAAAATTCAAGGGCATATTTCAGGTCGCGGATCGCCAGCGCATATTGGCCCTGTGCCCAATACATGGTTGCGCGATGTTTGTGGGCATCTGCAAGCAGGTGAATATCCTGCGGCATCAGCCGTTTCAGCCCTTCAACCGCCTGCGAGGCCAAAGCGATGGCCTCTGTCGAACGGCCTTGCAGCCGCAAAAAGACGGTCTGCTGCAAGGTCAGGCGTGCCCAGCCGATGGTGTATTCGCGCGGGGAGATGTGAGGCTGCCATTGTTTCAGGTCAGCATCCAGCCGATAAAGCAGTTGCCTGGCGGCTTCTTGTTTTCCCTGGTTCAGCAAAATGGCAACAAGAATTTCTCCGGTGTTCATCAGTGGTGAAACCGCCCGTGTCTCTCTTGCCAGGGATAACGCATTCCCGCCGGTTTTCGTTGCTTCGTCCACCTGTCCGATTGCAAACAGAATACCGGAAAGATAGCCCAAAAAGGCGGCTTGCTGCGCCGGGAGGTGCATCTCGGCGGATACCTGGGCGGCAAAACGGCACTCGCGTTTCCAATCGGCCCAATATCCCCAGCGTAACGGCCAGGGGTGCAGCGCAGTAATCAGGTCGAGGGAAAGCGGGTGCAATTTGCTTTTTTGACGAGACTTGCGCAACAGGGTCAGAAAACTTTCCCAATGACGCTGCAAATAAACCGGATCGTGCCGGGAGGCGCGGGCGTGCTCTACCGCCCAGCGCAATTGGGTATACAGGCGCTGTTCAAAATACCGTCCCCAGTATTGCTGCTGGGTCTGCCAGCCCAAGGGGGCTGCTTCTGGTATGCCGGGGGTGGTCATCATCATGGTTACAGGACTTTTCTGAAGCGCGGGGAGAATGGGCAGATTTTCGCCGCCGAACCATCGGTCAGAGCGAAAGCCCTGGGAATGACAATCTGGCGATGAGGTTTTGGGGGTGTGACTCAGAGGCTTCCAGCGTTTGCCGTCTGCCCGCTGCGCTGTTCCCAACCGGCTAAAACATCGGTTTGCAGGAAGGTGATCGTCAGACGGTGCAAACGGTAAATCGGGGTATCGAAATCGCCGGTAACTTCCAGCAATGCGTAGTGATTGAGTTGTGCCATGGCCTCTTCAAATTCCGAATCCGGCAGCGCGCTGGAAAGGCGCAGCCAGTGGAGGTCTTCACCATCGGGCGATACGAGCAGCATGGAAAGCAGCAATGCCCGCGCCGGATCGCCTAACAGCAGCCAGGTGCGCCGGTAAATGTAACGGTACATCATCTCGGCGGTTACGCCGCGGGCGCGCTGCAACCCTTCCAGAATCTGCGTCAACGGGAGATGCCCCATCTGGGCGGCTACCAGTTTGATTGCCAGCGGCAGCCCGCCAATTGCCGCATAAATTTTTTCCATGCCGGAATCTGAAAACAGCCTGGAAAAACCGCGCCGGTTCAATTCGCTTTCCAGCAGGGCGCGGCTATCCCGAAAGGAGAGTTCGGCAAGCGGGACAACATGCACGTAGGGGAAATGGCGCAATGTGTGACGGCTGGTCAGCAAGAAACGCGATTTTCCGGCCAGCGGGTACAGCGCGGGCAGCAGGGTCTCCAGTTCTGCCAGGGTTTCCAGGTTGTCCAATACGACAAGGTAGGGGACGTTGTTCAGCAAAGGCTGAAGCCGTTCCAATTTTTCTTCTGCAGAAAGCCCGGCCAAATGGTTTTGCCCTAATTGCACGGTGAGACGGGCGATCATGTCTTCCGCAGAATGCACTGGTGCCACAACCGTTTCCAGGCGCCCATCCGCAGTGACCCATTCCTGACGAGCGCTGATCCAGAGGATATCTTCCAGGTCGGCATGTTCCGCCAAGTGAACGGCAACGGTGCGCGCCAGTACTGTTTTCCCGATTCCGCCTATCCCTTCCAGGCTGACAAAGCGCGGGCCATCCTCCTGTGTGAGTAACCGCGCTGCTGTCTGCTGGAACTTTTCCACGCCAAACAGGCGAGCATAGTCTGGCGGAGGCAAGTGGCGGCGCAAATGTAAACTGCGGTATTGTTTTCGGGCTTCCAGTTCAGTACGGCGCAATGCGGCCGCAAGATATTCCAACCCGGCAGCAACCCGACGGCGAAACTGGCGGGGCGTGATGTTGGCAGCCCCGGCGGCTTCGTCAAGCGAAACAGGGAACGGAACCAGGTACCGGGCATATAATGCACTCCAGGACTCCAGGCGGGAATCGTTACAGCCAAAATCATCTTTCAGCGCGGCGAGCAGTTCGTCAATTGAGCCTGGCGGAGCGGGGCGTTCCAAGCCGGCGTGCGTTCGAGCCGCAAGGAGTGCATTCCAGGCCAGCGTATGAATCTGTTCGAACAGAAATACCTCCCGCTCCACGGTGCTGCCAGCAGTCTCCAACAGGTTTAATTGCATCAATTCAGGGGGCAGCGGCTGCGCGTTGCGCCAGGCTCGCAAGGCCTGGCGCAACAATGGGGGAGAAATGAGTTCAACCGTCATAGAAATTCACAGTATCCTGTCCAAAATCTGTCCGTTTTTTGTCCGAAACCGGCTGAGGGATGAGCCGAGTTATTTTATACTGAAACTGCCATCCATTGGCACCGGCTGCGGGCAACAGGGCGGCAATGCCCGCAACAGGGGGATATCCGGCAGGGGCATTATACAACGAGATGGCTTTTTCCGTTTGCAAAAGTGAAAGGAGCAGGCATGAAAGTCTTTTGTTAGTATTCGGCCGCACGATTTTCCCCGCCGCCTGCGGG